>JACVZY010000048.1 GCA_014654705.1 Ignavibacteria bacterium | reverse complement strand
GCTCAAGAGCGCAAATATAGCCAAACTTCATGCCCAAAACGAACAAGTACCACTGCACTTGGTACGCCGCCATTGTGCGCTTGTCTTTTGACCAATAGGCAGCGTTTTTGATTTCCAAAATCGCGTGAGCTTCACTGCTCCCAACAGATAGCAAGCGGTCGGGCGTTGCCAAAAAGATGCCGTCGCGTTTGAAGAGTCGCTTGGGATTGAGAATAGTAAACTCTGGCTTTAATCGCTTGAACTCGTGGGCGGTAAAGGCTTCAATGCGTTTGCCGATACGCATTTGCTCGGTTTCGGGTGTTTCGTAGCCTTCGACTTTGGAGCGGTACACATCTTCTGCGATGGCGAATGGGTTTACGCCCATGAGCGCGGCAATATCGCTGCCGCCGATGCCGCTTCGCCGCATGGTGCGCCATGTTTTGAGCGAGGTTATTTTGATTTCTTCCAGCATAGTTTTGAAAAAAAATGCGCCCGCTCCGATGTTTACCAAAGCGGGCTTTGTTTCTGAAATAGTGATTTAATGCAGCACCCGTGCTGCATGATTGGGCGACACTTTTTCGCTGCCGTATTTTTTGCGGATGTAGTTGATGTCGTGCGCTTCGCCGCGTGTGCGGGTGGCATATTCCAACGCCCGATAGAACCACAGTTTTTTCACGGGCGCAAAACAAAAGCCTTCGTGTTTTAGTGCTTCGCGGTGCGAGTAGGTGTTGCCCGCAACCCACAACCATTTGCCAATAATTTCCAGTTCCAAATCGTCCAAGTGTGCAATCGCCGCAATCTTGTCGCGGTAGAGAAGTTCGCTTGCTTCGGCTTCGGTGCTGAAATCGCCGTGCATCACTCTTTTGAGCATTTGCCCGTATTCGGCGTTGAGCGCTTTCATTTCCTCATCATTACCGCCTACGTCGGGATGCAATTTTTTGCACCATGCGTGGTACGCACGTTTGAGGTCGTCCAGCGTAGAAATTCCTTCAAAGTAACGCATCGTGTTTTCTCCTTTCTGAAAGACGAAAGCCGCTCCGAATACGATTCAAAGCGGCTTTTGTGTTCATCAGTATTTTAGAGTTGAGCAAAACGAGCGTTTCTTAGCGAAGTTTTAGGCACGGTTGTTATTATCGGTTTACTGCCGAGAAGAGCGAGGCAAGTAGTAATCGGGAAGACGGTGGTTTTCTCAGTGAGATCTAGCGAGTCATTCTTTGCGTTCGGGCGGGTTTCGGAGCGCAAAACTTTCACTGCTGCACTGAACTTGATACGAAGCACAAAGCGTCAAGTTTACACGTCACACCATCCGATGCAAAACCCGTATTAGCGGTTGGGCTTTTTTCAATTGAAATCGAAAATTTCAGAGTGTCTTGTAAGTAGCAAAATTAAAAAATTAGCACTTGTAAATGCTGCATATCTCTGATGATCATCTTTATCTTTATGCTGTTTCTTTTTGTTGCCATAATCTGAGATTGATTTTAAAATAATTGAAATGGGTTGCGGTGTTATATCAGAAACACCACAAGAATAAGCTATTGCAAATGCTTCCATATCAAATCCAATTAATTTACCGTCCTGACTTTTAATTTGAGAAAGTATTTTGTCGTTTGCTATAACCGCAGAACCTGAGACAAATGGCCCAATATGCGATTTTAATTTTTGAGGTTTGTGTTCAAAAGATATTTGATTTCCTAAATTAAAGACACTATCGCTAATATTGGTTTCTCTTGTAATTTTGATAAGTTGTCCAATTAAATCTTGTTTTGTCGTGATAGGGAAACGGTAAGGCTGAAATTCTTCAACCTCTTTTTTTATACCCAGATAATTTCGTTTCTCAACTAAAGAACTTTTTCCACTACCATAGTCCCAAACAATGTCAGGTATCATTACATCGCCAATTTCGCCCGAAATTCCTGCAGCTATACCAACCATTGAAACAACTCTTGGTTGAAATCTTGAAATTAATTTTGATGCCAAAGAGGCGGCAGAAGTCATGCCCATTTGATTAGCACAAGCAACAAGCACTTTAATTACTTTCTGTGAATTTGTTTGCAGTTCACCTTGAAAATAAATTGCTCTCGAAGGATCTTTGAATGCTGGTATCGAACCTTTTTGTAATAGCGGTATAACTTGTTCGTATTCTTTATATATAGCCGTGATTATTATAACGTCAAAAACTCTTCTTTCTGCAATTGTATATTTTACCTTATCTGCTTGAGGTGCATTTGTGACGTTTTCTTCAAGATGTTTTTTCACCTCATCAAGCGACAAAATATATTCTAATAAATCTATTACTTTTCTTCTGTCGGTGTCTATTGTTGTTAATACGCTAGGGAATGGAAAATCTTCGTCTTTATTACCTAATTTGGCATAAACGTCATTGAATAATTTGTCGTCATTTTTTAAGAAGATATGAAAACTATTCCAAGTTCTTGCAAGAGCTTTTGGTGAAGCGAATGTTTCGGGTATTTTTAAGTCCCCAAAAGTCTCATTAATGTTATAATAAATATTGATTAAAACTTGCATTACTTCATTGTCCCGATAAAAAGAGGCATAGTTCCCCTCGGGATACGTCCTAAATTCACGCATATCCTCTTGAAAGACAGTCAAGTTTTCATCTACAAACTTTCTAAAATAGGGTATTGCTTTGGGAAAGTGTTCTAATTCTTGGCTCATTATGTTGAATATTGGTTTATTGTTTTAAGCTAACCGCTAACTCATAAATATACGAAAGTTTTGTCGTAGTTTTTGTATTGTCAATCGTTGCTGAAATTCCCGTAAACGTAGGTTCAATAACCTTGTTGGGTGATGACGGACTACGTGATGTTTGCCGCTGTCGCTCTGTCATAAAAAAAAGCCCGCCTGAATTACTCTTCAAGCGGGCTACGCGCAGCGCTATTCTTTATGGACAATCTTCTCAACGTTTTCCAATCTTCGGTCGCGGTCTTCATCGGCTTGGTGCTTCACAGCCATTTCCTTTTCGATGTGCTGAAGGTTTTGCCGGATGCCCAGCACATCACCATGCAACGCCTTCAGGAAATACGCTATCACCGACACCAAGCCTGTGATAATGTACAGCTCAAGTTTGTCCATGTGTGATGTCCTCCGCCAGTGAGCTGAGTGATTTCCATGCGGCATCAAGTTTCTGCGGATTGATAACCTGCTTTCCGGTGAAAAAGCCGATAACCGCAATCGCGGCTGCTTCCAGCATTCGTACTGTGCTGTCGTCAATCGGCAAGCCGAAAAGATTGCCCACGTAGGCGACGAGCGCAACGAGCGCGACCGCCGTCGTTGTCCAGTTCTTCGCCTGTGCGGTTGCTGCAATCCGTTGGATTTTACCGATGAGCGTTGGCGCAGCGGCTATCCATTGAAAGACGGATGGAATACGAAATTTGGTTGGTGATGGTGTTTCTGAAGGCATGATTGCTCTCCTTATCGAAAGTATGCGGTGAAGGGGATAGGGTGAAATACTAACTTTGTTGGACTGGTTGCCGCCCAAGACTAAAACGGATTTGCCTTCTTGTCCGGCAAAAAATCCAACGTGTCCGAACTGTACATTTGTGCCACGCGACAACACAACAATATCGCCGCGCTCGGCTTCTTCCAGTGAAACCGCTACGCCCCACGTGAGGAAACTTCGCGCTCGTGCGGAGTTTGTGCCAGTGATGGTTGCTTTTTTCAAGCACCAATTCACAAACGATGCGCACCACGGAACTTCGTCACTCGTGGCGCGAAGACTTGTTGCGGCGTGATACTCCACGATACGCGAGTTATGCGTATCACCGAAAATCTCTGCCGTACCAAGCTCGTAGGTGGCAATATCGAAAGCTCCTTTGCTCATGGGTATTCTCAAAAAGCAAAGCGGTAGGACGGTTTGAAACCGTTCTACCGCTTAAAATGAGTAGCTTACGGAAGGGGCAGCTGCACAGCACCCACAGACGTTTTCGCCTGCGTCAGCGCAGTCTTGATGCTGTCCAATGCCGTGCGGAAAGCAGCATCGGGCGTGAACTGTACTTCGCCCTCAACGCCTTTGGCAAAGACGATAACTTTGCCGTCTGCGTCGGCTTGCAGAATATCAAACGCCGCAAGCGCGTCGGTGCAATTTTTCTCCAGCGTTCCGATGGAGCGCACCGCGCCGACGAAATCTTGGAGTTCGGTGAACTGGCGGTAATTGCCGTTGGCTTGCGTGGCAATGCCTTCCAGCTTGGTGATTTGCGACAATGCAATATCCATTGTGCATCCTTTCAATGGTGGTGGTGAAGTGAGAACCATCGCACTCACGATTATCGTGGCAGATGGCGTGAACGGATGCAAAATAGGGAGGCGGGAAGCACGGGAAAACTGAATGATAATGAACGTTATAGAAGCGGAGAGCCGGAAAAAAGCAAAAAAATGCAAAACTGAAAAAAAAGTTTCTCGGAGGGGTGTTTTGGTCAAATACTTTTCTTGTTTGCACTTACGAGAAAAAAACGGGCAAAAATAGATGTTGTAACAACGATTGTAACGGGTTTTCCGTTACAGGTGACACTAGCGCGGTATAGGGTAGGGGTTGTATATTTGCGCGGAAATTTTAAGACAAATAGGACGTATAATGCAAAATCTAACAACAAAAATATAAGCCGATGACTTTGGATTTATTTGATAAATTAGCTGGTGTAAAAGAAAGCAATCTGCATAAGAAATTTAAATTTCTTCGAGATAATATACTTCTCGACGGAGAACGAAAAATACTAGCAAGTTGGACTGATGGCTTTATTGATAGAGACAACAAAATTGTAAAGGAATTTCAAACAGCTTTCCATTCCAGCTTTTGGGAATTTTATTTATACAAAGTTTTTAAAGATGCTGGGTTCAGCATTGACTTTTCAAAAGATAGACCTGACTTTATAATAAACTCACCGACAGAAATAAACATTGAAGCTGTTGTTGCAAATATTAAACAGGGTGGTATAGGGGAAGAACACAGAAATATAGACAATATTCTTAGTATGCTTGAGCCACCGCATCTACAAGAAAATTATAAAGAGTTTTTAGATGAAGCTATTGCAAGGAATTCAAGTGCGATACTTAAAAAAAGCGACAAATATAAAGACAGTTACTCTTCCTGTCCTTGGGTTAAGAGTGAGACACCATTTGTTGTTGCACTTAGTTCATATGGACAAATTGATTATGGAAGAGAATACTATTATCCATTATTAGCTTTGCTATATGGACTTTATTTTAACCCTTCAAAAAACGATTTTGATATTGTAACAGAGATAAAAAAGCCTAAAACAACTTCATCTATTCCGGTTGGTATATTTAACGACAACTCAATGTCACATATTTCAGCGATTATATTCTCTTGTACAACAACTCTAGGCAAACTGACTTCACTATCAATATCACAATCCTTATCTACCCATCAACTCAATACCGTAATGATTATTAGAGAAGATGATGAAGCACCTATTTATAAAACTCAAATAGTAAGCCCAAATAACCCAGAAGAAATTTCTGATGGACTTTTTATATTCCACAATCCGTTTGCACGTAATAGTATCCCAAAGGAAATATTTAAGACAACAAATATATTTCAGATAACATTTGAGAATAGAAAACTCGCATTTGAGGGTGAAAATTCACCAATAGTTTCAAGGTTTAATATTCCCCAAATGCTATTTAGCAATCATATTATCCATAACATTAACAAAAAATTCAATGGATAATAATGAAGTTTAATCAATAACGGCATATTTACAAAAAGTGAGATTTCATTCTCCTTGAACAGTTCTATAATTAAATTCTCTAAAAAAGTATTTGTACTGAAACCTCTGATCATCGCAAATCTGCAAACTGTCTATACACAACTGACCTCTCAAAAAGCCCACCAACACACCATCGCCGCAACAACCATCCCCACAAAAAACACCACCACACCCAGCCCCATCCGCCCACGCTCAAAAAGCAGGTACGCCGGAGTAACACACACCAGCGTTAGCACAAACACCACGATAGATGCCGGATGCAAAAGCGCCAGCAGCGCCACGAAGAACCCGCACACAAACAGCCAATACCGCACAAAAGGGAACAGCCGCATAGTTTACCCCACCACTTTCAAAAGCTGCGGATTCACAAGATTAAACTTCTGCTTGTTCTGCACCTCATCCACCGCAAAATCTATCACCCGCGCGATTTCGCTCATGGCTTGATTGAACGTCGCGTCGCGCTGCGCTGTCCACTCTTCATTGGATAACGCACGAGTGCGGTACTGCAAGGAAAACGTCGGGTCGGCTGTGGCTGCCTGCACGAGTTCACGGCACTTGTTCGCGGCTTGTGCCATCGAAAGCGCTTGGGTGCTGATGAAATCTATATCCCACACGCGATACGTTCCGCCCGCCGATTTTTGGATGCCGTTCAGCTTTGTGAAGTCGCGGATGAGATATTGCGCGTTGCGACGCTGGGGAATGTAACCCGTATTCGTCGCGGCTTGCTGGAAAAACATCTGGACATCATGCCCCGACGATTCCACATCTTGCGCACCATTGATGAATAAATGAAACTGCGCACTGAAGGGCAGCGCACCAAAAGGAATATTATCCGCAACGTGTTTCACACCAATTCCCGGATAGGAAATGGTCGACGTAAAAACATGATTGCTGATTACAAAGGCAGCGCCTTCGGTTTCTTCGCGCCAGATTTGGAGCATATAGGTACGTCCCAGAGGAGCATACAAAAACGCATCAACGTGGAAACCTGCGCCATCGGGAATGAGGGAAATATTCATGCTTTGTTTTGAGCGTTCCGCTCAGGGTTCGTGATAACAGTGTGGACTTGCGAGAACAGGTGTTTATATGCGCCATCGGTGGTGAACAGACTTTTATGCGTCTGCACAAAATGAACGACGGTACTATGCGGTCGGCAGAGTTCCGAAGCGACTTCTCGCACCGACCAGCCTTGTTCGGTGAGCAGTGCCGCCAGCGCCCGACGCACATCCACAAGTTTACGGGCGCGGGATTTTGCCTTCAAACGCCGCTCCAAATCAGGAATATTCAGCGTTTGCGCCAGTATGGGGTAATTGAGGCTATTGGTCATGGTGCGCAGAATGGTCAAAAAAAGGGTATAAGAACAAGGGTTTGCGGGAAAAACCGCTCATAACGGCTCTAATTGCGTATAGGAAAATCGCCGTTTTGAGGCTTCGCCGGAGAGCGGAACCCATAGTTCCGCTCACGGCACTCAGTCATCGTTCCAATGGCTTCTAATGCGCTCACATCGGGTGTTTTTTGGCTTTGGACACCCGTTTTTGCCGGGTTTTTACGGGCAAAAATGGTGGATGTACCACAATATTTGCCGATAAGTGGTAGTAATTATGCCGCCCGCAGCGTTTCCACGCAAGAAATCCTTTTGCCCGAAGCTGCGTGAGCAAGCGCCGCACAAAACGCGGCGAACATCCGTACTCCGCCGCAAGAATTTCCTGACGGACGCGGCACTCACCACGCTCGTCAGCATGAGTGCTGAGAAGCAGCACGAGTATTTTTTCTGCATTGCTCACCGCAGCATTTAGGATAAACGATGTACTGAGATAAACACGTGCTGATGGCAAAACATCGTGCGTCATTTTTTATGGGAAAATCTACGGCATGAAGTGGCACGGCACAAGTCAAGGTTATGCAACTGAGAACGATGCTCAGGGAAACGAGCGGGAAAAGAAATAACAACGAGAACCACTACTACGCCGGGCAATTTGATGGTAAGCACGTGAAAAATCATGGCACAGTACATCACAAGGACACTGCTTTTGCGCAACAATGTGTCAACTCCGGCGCAATGTTCCGTAATATTTCCGCCACGTTGCGACACAAAGCGACACTATCCGCAACAAATGTCAACTACGAGCGATATAAAACGCCACGAATGTCAACGCAGCGATTTTTTTTAGCGCAATTGTTGTCAACTGATGGTACTTGAAGGATACTTTTGCTGAAGAGGAGGCAATTTTTTGAGCATGATGGAGCAAAAACAGGCGCAACACTTGTCAACGACGCGCAATTATTGTCAACAATGTGCAACAAAAGTGCTTTTCTATCTGCACAGTCAAGAAAAGTCATAGCCGGTACAAGAAAAGTCACAAAAAGTCATCATCAGTCCGATGCAGTGCAACGAAAGTCATAAAAAGTCATCAATAGTCATAGATAGTACAAGAAAAGTCATCAATAGTCATAGATAGTCATAGATAGTGCTTGTTCAATCCTGTTAAAAAATGCCTTTTTCTACCAAAAAACGGCAATGTGACGGAAAAACAGGCAAAAACACCATGAAATGAGTGTGAACGTATGTGAACTTCGTGTGAAATTTCCTGAACTAAGTGTAAACAAAACATGAACTAAGTCTGAACAAAACATGAACTGAGTGCGAACAAAACTTGAACTAAGTCTGAAATTTTGTCAACTCCGTGTAAAAAAGGAAGAATGAACCGAACATGAAAACAATGTGCGAAGGGAACAATGAATGGGAGAAAAATTATACTTTGGGGCATATGTGGCAGCGTAGCGGTATGGAATTGGAGAGTACCGTAAAACGGTATCTCACGGTCGATGTCAGATGGACAACCATGGTGGTTTTTGCAAAAATCTTCCCACAGGGTCGTGCCCTCAAAGAGTTGCTATGGTGAATGGAAGCGTGTATGCGCATTTGGAAGGATACCACCCGATACTTCGGGCGCAGACACTATAAATCGCGCCAACACGCACTATAACAACTCAGTGAGAACATGACCCGGAAAGGACATCCAGATACGGAAGAGGAAAAAAGGACACATCACAACAAAACGGATAGGTCTGTTGGTCGTTGAGGTCATCACACCTGTTGATGGGTAAACGGTCTGAGGAGGGCAGGGACGGAATCAGGCGATTATCGCGCTACAAACTCTCGTGCGCTCACGCAGTTGGAGCTGCAACCTGAAGAGCAAAGCTGCAATATATTCACATTCCGACTCTGCCGATGCTGATGAGAGCGGCTTGGATGATGGCAGGTGTACCGTTATCCATGAATAAGTCCAAAAACGATTCATCCTATTCTTTTTCTCTTTTTTCAGTGGGAGCTGTAAAGAGTAACATTATCTCTGGCGGTGCGCGGGTCGAAGTATCTCCGGAAAGGGAGCCTGCAGCTCTGAAAAAGGCGCATATCATTCGCGCAACATCGCGCCAACAATGCCAGCATCAAGACCACTCGTGGCGGAGGTTCTTTGAATAGGCGTGAATCGTGCCGTCTGTGCGGCAAACTATCGGGATTCACCATGGACTTTGGAAAGGGATTTGTCCTCAAGGACAACGAGGAACAAAAGCAGAAGCACATCATCATACAACGGATAGGTCTGTCGGTCATAGAGGTCATCACACCTGCTGACGGGTGAACGGTCTGGGGAGGGGCGGTGGCGTACTGCACGATATTGGGGTGAAACGTGAGCAGATGAAACGGGTATGATACGCTTATTTCTTCAACTACCCCCATACTAATAGAAGAAAATGTACACGAGAAGACAAGCAGAACAGAGAATAAGATGTTATATTGCAATTGTTTATGCGTATGCTACTTTTGCGAGTTTTGGCAGTTTTGAATATGCCTCGTCAAGAAAAGACCTCAGCCAGCATCAACCTTGGTTGTTTGGTAATACGTGTGACGTTCGTAGATGAAATCTTTAAGTGTTTGCGCTTGGCAGTGGGGAGATTTTGTAAAGACAATAAACCGATTGTAGAGTTTTTGAGGTGTATTTTGCCCTTTACGCTCACGTTCAAACCCGGTCAAAGTGGTTTGGTTTGTTCTTCGGTTGCTTTGAGCAACGGAGTCAAGAACACGAAAAAATGCTTGGCGAAGCGATCTACACTGTCCAGAACGGAGGAACGTGCCGACAATAGTGCAGGTCATATTACGCAAGCGAAGGGTGCTGGGATGGGTATGGTTAGCCATATTGAAAGGATGATGCAGAAGCAAAAGAAATGAGAAAGGCACACACAGGCTATCAAGGCGGCGGCAAAATACGTTTTTTTCGGGAATGTGTCAATAAGAAGGTACGTCAATCGGTTGTATCTTGCCTCTACCAACGAGTGTGCAAGCAGATTGGAAGAATGAAGCCGCTCTCGATTGCCGTAATTGCATGTTGACGGCAATATCAGCAATTAGCACTCTCATTCAAAGTGCTTACAATGCAATAACAACATTATTATGGACTATTTCTTCTCGGATAACCTCTCACAATACGTACACAACAGTATCGGTACGCTCAAGACACCCGTTACTATGATTTTCACACTTTTTTCATGGTGACATATTTTTTGCTCTTTCACATTGATTTCACAAAATTTCAGGTTGATTTCATACCGTTTTCACACTGATTTCATGTTCGTTTCAGACTTTTTTCACAAAATTTCAGGTTGATTTCATGTTCGTTTCAGACTTTTTTCACAAAATTTCAGGTTGATTTCATGGTTTTTCACACTCATTTCATACTGTTTGTAGCGATTTTTAGGCATTTTTCTGCCAAAATGCCGTTTTTTGGTGAAAAAGGGCATTTTATTCCTTATCTATACCACATAGGTTGCAGGGGTATTGTTTTTTGATTCTTTCCAGAACGATTAGAAAATGTTTTCTCAACGCTCTTGGGGGGAGGGAAATGACCAACAACATCCAGGCTCAAGACGCTATGGATCATTTTTTGGTAGCCACGTTCGGCAGGATTTGTACCGAGGAAGGAATATTCCTGCATCATGTTTGCCAACAGAGAAAAAGCGACAAAGAGACCAGTTTACAAAAAAAAACACCACCCTCATTATTTGTGCATATACCCGTTCAGGTTTAGTTCATATTGGTACATCTGCTGCACGTTCAGGTTTTGTTCATGTTCTGTTCACGTTTAGTTCATGGTTCGTTCAGGTTTAGTTCATGCTCTATTCAGGTTTAGTTCATGTTCCGTTCACGTTTAGTTCATGGTTTTTCACGTTTAGTTCATGCTCTGTTCAGGTTTTGTTCATGGTTTTTCACACTGAGTTCATGCTGTTTGTAGTGATTTTTAGGCATTTTTTCTGCAAAATGCCGTTTTTGGCGAAAAAGGGCACTTTATTTGCTACCTGTAGCTATAGGTTCTGTCAACGCTCTTAGAAGAGAGAGACGTTGTATGCCATTTTTGGGGAAACCATTCTGAGCAGAACTTTACCAGAGGAAGGAATGTTCTTGAATCCTTTTTCGCTAACAATGACCCAACAGTACATATCTGAACCATCGGAAAAAGGAAAGGAGGGGACCCAAATACACCAGAGAAACGATAGGGTATAAGATAACCCTGATTGTTATACAACCGCTCTATTACCGCAAAATATGATACTATACTTGTTCGGAGATATATTAGGAAATGAGAGGCGGGAATAAATAGGCTCGCACAGCCTCAACAAAACCTTCTGCATCGAAAAGAATTTCTTGAGCCAACGGCATATCAATCATTGCTGTGGCTTTATAGTCAGATTCTTGGCGGAAATCAAATGCTCGATGAAGACTTTTGGAGAGATGTTTGGGAAGAAGACCTGCTTTGACGAACTCAACATCAAAAAGGGTTATCACCCCCGAATGTTTGGAAGGCACAGAAGAACGCTCTTGCAAAAGCGCAAGCGTAGCATAAAACATTGCGTAATAGGCTCGGTTGATGATGCCAAGAACAGAACCGTTATGCGCAACTAATACCTGTGCGTCTCTCAAGGCTGTGTCTGCCTGTTCGAGCCGATAGGTGCGGAGAATTGACCGTTCTTCGTATGTCATATCGTTAGGAAAACTCCCTCATGGCGAATACTCTCGGCAAGGGGTGAGACTCCTTCGGGGCTATGTTCCCATTCCTCACGGGAATACACCACGGGCGAAACAAGAATACCAGCATCAAAACCTGCTTCAAACGCACAATCACTCACAATACGCCGTACATCCGGGGTTAGGGTCTCGCTAATAACCAACACATCAAGGTCAGAGTCATGTTCCATAGCAGCACCATGACTGTCGCGACGCACCCGTGAGCCAAAGGCTGCTAACCCAACAAGTGATACCCGTTGTTGGAGAAGAGCGCCAAGACGCTCAAGAACACTATGATCAAGACTACTCATACAGTAATGTACAAAAAATCACCATCCTTACAAAAACATACGCATATAAAAGCATGAGCAAAACACCAGCGCACAAATAATAACTCTAGGGGGCAAATATCATGAACAAGAGAAGGAAGTGAACCCGAATAAAAAAGGTGGCAGGGGTACAAGTTTACATAATGTATATTATACAACCGCACACATACTGCTCGTACAACCGCTCATCAAACGGTTTACACCAAACATGACAAGTATTATCCAACACCCAAAAAGGTAGAGACCACCCACAACAGACAATCATCGCAAAGCACCACCCGAATCGTGGGGAAAAGTTTTTATCCGCACCATGCTTTTGTTCCTGACCAAAAATTACTATCTTTGCACCAGACACTTGACATACATATTTAGAAACGAAAAAGCCACGCAGCAAACGTGGCTTTTTCAAAAGATTCTAATTCATACTTTCTGCAAAGTTTTTGATCGGACTGGCGCAGAAAGAAATTTTTTCACGTGCGTTGTGGAACGACGGATGAGATAGCACAAATATAACAGATTGTAAATTTACAACAAACAACTATCAACAATCACTTGATAGGATGGTGCGTAAAATGTTCGTAAACCACGTGCTTACAAGAAGCACTTTATGTACATTTTTTCTGCACCTGCTTGGATAAAACACGAACAATCTGATATTCTTCCCGCTTCCCCGTTCCAAACGCGCCTTTGTCTCACTCATCCCATGACTGGCGCTTCTCTCTCTTTTGCTGCTGCCTACCGCAGCATCCTCAATTTCGACGGCGGTTCCCGCATCTTCCACGACTTCGGCTTTACCGTTGGTGAACGCTATGTTTCCCCGCTCCGCGCTGATGCCCGCAAGAAAAACTTCTCTGTTTATCGCAATCCCAAAGGCGAAGTCTGTTTCAAAGACTTTGCTTCCGGCGACGGTGGCACGTTTACTGCCCTTCTGCACGGATTCGGTTATACCACCTTTGAAGCACAAATACGTTTTGCTGCACGGCTCTACTCGATAGAGCTAAAAGATGAAGACGAAAGTGGTCGAAAGTATAGAGGCGAAAAAAGAACGGTTACAGAATCAAGAATCAAACGCCAAGCAACCAATGAACACAGCACCAAACGCTACCGTGTTACGTCGCTTGAACTCGCCGACTTTACACCTGTTGAACTGGAAACACTTGCGAAGATTTCTGGTGGATTTATCACACGCGAACTTTTGGAACGTTTTGGTATTCGTGCCTTGCGCTCCTACACCGATGAAGGTACATCGGTTAAAGGCACATCCTACGGCGGAACACACGAAGCGCGATTCACGCTCGTTGTACCAAGCGCCGACGGGAATTACTACGGCTACTGCTACTTTCGTGCGGACGCACACTCGCCCTTTCCCCACCGCTCCAAAAACTTTCACCTGAAGCTGAACGACTATACTTCCGAAGTCAAGTTTGCGCTGGGACTGCACGAACTCCGCCCGAATGAAGCTGCATATCTTGTCGAGGGCATCAAAGATTGCCTCATACTGCTTGCCAAAGGCTACAATGCTTTTACGCTGGGCGGTGTGCAGCACCGCTTATTGCCAAGCGTTGCGAAACGCTTACACGAACAAAACAACACGCTTACCATCCTCTTTGATACCGACTTTGCGGGTATCAACGCTGCGCAAAAACTAAGCGCATCCCTGATAAACACCAATAGCACCGTCTTCGCCCCCTTGTCAAAGGGGGAACGGGGGATTGTTCACCATAACGCTTCTATTCAGCATTGCATTTGTACACTCCCCCGTTTAGAGCGCCAAGAAACAAAGGACGCACCCAAGCCAGCACTCAATGACCTTGCGGATTATGTCTGCAAGTATGGCTTTGATACCGAACTGAAAAACGCTCTTCTCTCCCCTGCTCCGCTCCGCAGCATCACGCTCACCAAGTCCGTTGGTTCCGATAACGGATATGCTATTCCGGCATGGCAACTTTCTATCCAAAACAAACTTTCCGACGAAAAGCCGGCTCTCAAAGCACTCACGAATCTTTTGGACTCTGCTTCTCGCCTCGTCCTTCGCGCTCCGACGGGATGCGGCAAAACCTATACCGTCTTGCGCCATATCGCACCCGACCATCACAAAAAAACAGGCGGTGTTACCGTCCTTGCTGTGCCGACCGTCGCTATGGCGGAACAAATCAAGAATGAGTATAGCGACCTCAAGCCCATCGTCATCACGGGCAATGAAAGCGACCTGCACCGTCTGTATGCCGATACGCCGCTTGACACCTGCGTTATCGTCAGCGTCTATGATTCTGCTGCACGGCTTCTGGATGTGATTAGCGAACCCACAACGCTTTTGGTCGTGGACGAAATGCACAAGCTCGTCAGCGACTACGATTATCGCACCTCTGCCATGCGCACCATGCTCCGCCTTATCAAACAAGCGCCACGAACACTCTGCCTCTCGGCTACGCCCGAACTCCTGTTCCATGAAAAGCCACTCAATTTTACCTACTGCGATGTGGATGTTCAACAAAAACGACCGCTCCGTTTTGAGCAACGCTCTTACGACAAACGCGAAGAAGCGGTGATTGATACGATTCTGACCACACTCAACGAACATCCTGCAACGACTGTTCTGCTCAACGTCAACAGCAAAAAACTTCTGAAACGCACCAAAACACTGCTTGTGAAATACGGTATCGCCGAAAACGACGTGGATATTGTTACCCGCGACACGATGGACACTTCGCCCGAATACCGTTCGGCAACCGAACAAAGTCGCTTCACACGCCGCGTGATTCTGACGACCAGTGTTTTGGATTGTGGCGTGAATATCCTCAACACGGGACGAGTGCAAATACTCATGCTCGATGAAAAAAACGAGGACACGATTATTCAAGTTGCGAACCGTTTTCGCAAGGCGGATGCCATTGATGTTAGGCTCTTCTCTTCCAAAACCCAAGGAATAAGCAAGCAAGCACCGCGCAACCAAGCAACCAATAACCAAGTACCACTCTTCAACGAGCAACATCATTTTCTGCACACACTCTTATCTGCTGAGATGGTCGCCGAGGCATTTAATACTGCCCACGGACGCAATACGTCTGCTGATTGCGGCTTGGGACGCAAAAGCACTTCCCGCCTTGCAGACACGATGCTGCACTTTAACACCAAAAATAATCGCTGGTCAACCGACGAATGTGCGATTATGCACCGTATTCACTCACTCCGACTTACTATGAAAACACAAGAGGATGTTGCTAAAGCGCTGGAAGCCTACGGCTTTGTACGCATTGTGGACGAACCCACTCCGAAGTCCAATGCACTCCTTAGCTCTGAACTCTTTGATGAAGTCCGTGAAGAAACGCGGCGCGAGACATTGGAACAAGAGAAAACTGTTTTGAATCTGCTCGAAACCAAGACTGCCTATTTCCTTGCGGCGCTGAACACCCTTTCTCGTTCTAAAGCACTCAAAGGCGCATTACCAACAATTTGCCCTGAGAGTTTGCTTCCACTCATGAAACAACATCCGGAGACCACAGCCATTCTCACGAATTTTGCTGCCCTGCTCCGCGAACAACGCACAGAAACACTAGTGCGATACTACTCCGAAGCCCGCACCCTGGGCTTTGACCATGCAGAAGCACTCCATCTTGTCCGCAACAACTGCGACCCACGCAAGTGGGCATCGTTCACCGAGCGTTTGGCAATAAAGCAGCGCGAGGTTATCCACCTCGCAGGGTTGACCGACAGCATCCTCAGCAAACACGACCGCGAAAAACTGCGGCGGGAAGAAGAAATACGACGTATGATAACGAGTACGGCAACGCTTGGCTGCACACTCACAAGCGCAGACGGCACAACGCGGCACATCCCGAACGCCATCCGCACGAAAAAGGAAATCGCCGACCGTGCGAATGCCTACACGGGGTTCATGTTCCGAATGACGCAGCAGAAGGCGGGCGAACTCACGGATGCACTCTTCCATGTGCGGTATGTGCGAGAGCGAGTAAAAACCGAAAGCGGAATGCGCTTTTGCGGACACTATACCTTTGACAACTATGGCACAGAACTTCGGCGCAAGACACTGGCAGAATTTGTGCAGGAGTATGGTGTGGATGGTAACAAATATGAATGGCTCTTTGTGGAACGGGTGCGGGAAGAAGCCGGACGGTATGAGGAAGCACAAGAGCGATACATGATGACAACCGAATGTGCAGGAAGTATGGTATAATATTCTTTTTTCCGACAGACTGCACAACGAGAGTTTGCATAAGGTGAGTAAAAAAGGCAGAACATGGCGAAAAACCAACGATGACGAGAACAAATTTCGTAGTTTTGTGCGGGCTTATGTGCAACACTGTGCGCATGATTGCTTGGCGAGAACTACACAACTATACAACTGAGCGACAGGCTCAGAAAAGGAGCGAGAGTAATGGTAATAGCATTTGTGAATCACAAAGGCGGTGTGGGAAAAACGACAACAGTATTGAATACTGGAACTGCATTAGCATTGTATCACGAAAAGAAAATATTGCTTGTTGATATAGACCCGCAAGCAAATTTAACTCTTCATGCAGGCTTTTTTGAGGAGCCAGAGTTTTCTATTTACGAAGTTGTCGAAAAACGATGCACCATTGAGCAAGCAATTCAACATCGTGAGCCGTTCGATATATTACCTTCAAAACTTGACCTTGCAGCGTGTGAAATTTCCTTTGCAGGACGTACAATGCGCGAGCAAATCATCAAAAAGCATTTATCTGCTGTTAAAGACCGTTATGATTATATCCTCATAGATTGCCCGCCATCATTGGGATTACTCACCATCAACGCCCTTTTTGCAGCCGACGCTTTATTTGTACCGATGCAGACAGAATTTCTTGCTGTTAAAGGTTTTCAACGTATTGCGGAAGTTGTCGAAGAAGTACAAGAAGGGAATGAAAATCTCCGTCTTTCGGGAGTCATTGCAACTTTATACGATAAGCGCCAGTCTGGACACAATGACGTACTAAAATTTTGCCAAACAGAGTTTGGAGATGTCTTGCTGAATACGGTTATCCGAAATAATACAACGCTCATGGCTGCAAGTATGGAAGGACAAACAATTTTTGAACACGATGCAAAAAGTCGCGGTGCAGAAGATTATCAGCATCTTGCAGAAGAACTTTTACAAAGGATACAGCAATGAAAAAAAAACCGCAACGAACCGGATTGGGATCACTTCTCAAAAAAAGTGAGGCGAATGAACAAAATACATCCACCGGATTAAAACTTTCCGAAGTCAAAGAGGTAACACTTGCAATGCTGCGAGTGAATCCGCTTAACAGCACACTATTTCAAGAAGAATCTTCGCAATATTTTGATACCTTGACAAGCGATATTCGTGAACGTGGTATTTTAGTTCCTATCATTGCAAAGGAAGATGGAACGCTACTGGCGGGGCATAATCGTTTGCGGGTTGCACAAATACTGGGTTTAAGAAGCGTCCCTGTGCAGTATGTGGAAGACGATTTGAGTTCTGAGCAAGAACAGCATTTTGTCATTAAAGATAATCTACTTCGTCGGCATCTCAAGCCGGAGCAGAGAATAGAATTGTACAAACGCCTTTACCCCAATTTTGACGATCGTGTTTTGCAAGATGTTCGTGGTGGCGACAGAAAAAGCAAGACCTATAAAAATCAATCTGGAAATATCCAGTTTGATATTGGTGATACATCAATGCCTCTATCAGCGCCGATTGTTGCGAGCCATACAGGGCAAAATGTCGAAACGGTTCGGAAAGATTTGCAAAAACATCGCACAGCATTGATAGAAAATTCTTCCGTAATACCTCCACGAAAAAAGGGAGAAAAACTATTAGTATCGAAAAACGAGGTACTCAATCAAGCAAAGAAGCACGTGAAGGCTCTTGAAAACACCTTACAAAAAGCAGACAAGAAAACAAGGTTGGCAATTTTGAAAGAGATTGAAGCACTCTTGGTACGGTAAAAATAAAGTAGCTATCTCTTTACAGCAATCATACCCGAATATACACGGTCACCAATAACGTACCGATAAAAATATACACCAACAGCCATATCGGATGTATCCCAAATATACCGATACCAACCAGAGGTATAAGGATGGTTAAAAAAACCACCGACGCACTTGCCCAAAGTATCATAAATACCAATACTGACAGTTTCCGTACTATTCTGCATCCATGCAAAACTTGCTGCATCACTTGTGGGATTTGGAGCAACTCCTACCCGCGAATGAGTGGTATCACCACGATAATTTTGTAAATAGATATACCCAACATTCACAGGAATTTCTGCTTGATAAAGTGAATTTTCTTTTGTCAAAGCAAGAATGGATGTGTTGTTGGTTACGATTGCCTTAATTGACTCAAATGTAGTAGAAGATGACGAATAAAGTGAATTATAGCTTGCTGTCTGTATCCAGTTTTTTCCATAATCCATTGAAAAAAAAGTATGAAGATTATTGACTATTGCTACTGCGATATTATCAACAGCAAGAATTTCCGTAATGTTGTTATCATCAAATCCATTTTTAGACTCTAACCATGATATCCCATTATCTAATGAACGGAATATCCCTTTATCCGTAGCTGTATAGATAACCGTTTTTGCCGCCGCAATTCCTCTAATATTAGTAATATCCAAAGAAACTGTATGCTTTGACCATGTTATGCCATTATTAAGGGAGCGAAATATCTCTCGTTCTGTTGCGGCAAAGAAAGCAGAATTGTTTGCCGTCACAGCAGTTATAGCGTTTTTGCCAAATGCACTTATGCCGAAGTTTTTAAGAGACGATATTTCTTGCCATGTAGTACCATAATCTGTTGAACGATAAGCAGCTCCATTCGTTACGGCAAGAAAAGTAGAATTTTGTAAAGTCAGCAAAGCGTTTTCGGCAGCAAGGCGTGATTCTTTGCGCACAGGTAACCAAGTTGTGCCTCTATCGTAGGAACGTAGAATAGTTCCGCTTTTGGTGATTGCTACGATTGCTTCATCATTTCCCGCAATGGCAGTAACGCAATAATCAACGTCTAAACTTCCGAATTCCGATGAATAAAGCAGTGGATTCGTAAAATTGAGGGGATCTATATCACTATTTGCTTTCCATCGGTACATTTTAGGAAAAACAGGTTGCCAAACAACACCATCGAATGAGCGATATAATCCCTCTTGCCCAATGAGAAAGTAAATTTTCTTTGCTAAACCGACAACAGCAATATCCCTCAAACCCGATTGGCACTGTGTAAACCATCCCGGCTGGTTAAATGCAGGCGCAAATACTCGTTCAAAATTCTCACCCTTGTAAGTACAACGATGTATGCCGCGACCCGCAAGAAAAATAGCATTATCAGTAGCAAAGATTGTATGTGTCAGGTATGCCCGACTTTTCCATAGATAAGAGTTAACTAACTGCCACGAGCGCCCTGTGTCTGCCGAGCGGTAAATAATATTATTCCGTAGCCCTATCAGCAAATCGCCATTTTTATCAAATGTGACAGCAGGTATTCCTGTTATTCCTTGGATAACATTAAATGGTAGAGATGAGTTTTCTTTTTGTTCCGGTGTTGGGAGTGGAAAGGGAACTTGAAAGACAATATCATGTGGTGATGTGCAGCGCCGCCATGATTTTCCTGTATCCAGCGAAACGAATAGGTTTATAGGGTCGGGATTGACAACAGAATTATCATTATGGGTTGTTGCATAAAGAATAGATTTGTGAGCATATAGTTTTATGACTCCTTCGGGAAGTGGAGTACATTTTCGCCATGTCTTACCCATGTCGGCAGAAGAGAAAATATGCGTGGAATCTGTCATTTTTCCTCCGCCAATGACAAGTATATCTCCGATAAATGTGATACCTGCATTTCCGGTTGTCGGTATTTTTCCTACTCTATACCAATCACTTCCGCCGTTATTCGTAGCAAATAAGGTACTACTAACGATTGGAAAGCGATTAGAGTAATCATAATAATTGCATAGTATTACGCCCCGTTGTTTGTTCATAGCAAGGATGACGCTTGCATAGTACCCTAATGTCGTATCAATCTTAGCAGGTAGCCATGAAGCCCCTGCATTGTTGGATATGTAAGGAACTCTACCCGAAATAGTTGTTAAAGATGTGCCACTAGAAGCAAGTTCTTCTGCGGGAGTGGTCATGCCGGAACGTTCCCACGATTGCCCGCCATTGGTAGAAAAGAGTACACCAAGTGTATTTATTGCAGCAAAAAGTGTATCACCCTGCTTCACAATACTGGAGATTTTGCCATTTATTGGACCGGAAATATTTGTCCATTGAAGACTTCCGCTTTTGTCTACTTCTCTGTACCACTGCCCGAAGAGAGACAAAGGGAACAGAAAAAGTATAGCAATTATTAAAAAACGCATTATCATAATGTATCAGGGCTTTACTGGTGCGGGTCTGGTGCTTTGTGGAATACAATCATCGTTTTGGTGTTGTGATGTCAGAAAAAGAGCAGGGTATAAGCCTTTTATCAAATCTTTCTCCAACGATACAAAACTATTTACTTTACTCACAATGTTATCACAATCACAATCTATCAATGCAGATGGTGGGAGAATGTTGGCAACGTGCATGATTGTACCACTATTTGAACTTACAAAATGGCGATTGATACCAAGAAAATGACCAATTTCATGGGCAGCTACGTAGCAAATGTTTTGCTTTGGGTTAGTTGTTGTAGTGCGCGTAGGATCTCCAACCCCAATGCGTAGGTAGTCTTTGTCAAACGCATCACGGTTTAATTCTATGTGATTTGCCTTGTATTTGATGAATTTTTGTCTGCCCACAAATACTGAGTCATACTTTTTTTCGATAATTGAAGTAAAACCATACACTATGTCACCTGTTTGTGGAATTATTGGTGTTATCTTATTACTTATAATAAAAATATTTTCTGTACTCATATTATTAAAAGCATCGGATTCTTTATTGCTGGTTATGATACCGTTTAAGCGTATTGGGATATTGGATGCTTGTAAAATAGCGTTCCAGAATTCAATGCCTTGAGTAAATGCGATTTCTGCAATATCAACAGCATTACCCCTAAAGGATCTGGTAATATTAGCTCGTTGAATATAGCAAGGAATTGTAGTGATACCATTTTCTTGTATTTCCCACTTACCAACTGAATAAGGTGGGTGATAATCGGCGAAGGTAGTATTGGAAGCAGCTTGAGAGTAGCAAACGTTATTACTTGCCGAAAATATGAGGATAAATGCTAACGATAAAAGACATAGAGGCTTTGTTTTCATAACGGTAAAAGGGTCTTTGTTGATAAATAGAATGATAGCGAGAATAACCTTTAGTGTTGATTTGGCAGGGTATTTTCTCGGTTCATTTTTTCAAAAAAGTTACTGAGTTTTTTGCACAAATCTTGTATCTCTTGTATCGACTTTTTATTTCTTTTTGCTCTCTCTTGTAAGATGCTATCGGTACTTTGTTCATTATTACTTTGGCTCAGTTGGAGACTTACATTTCTGGCATAACAAAGATTACGCTTTTCTTGTGTAATTTTGTCATTTCTAAATTGATACTCTTGTTTACTTTGCTCAGAAGCAAGTTGTAATTGAGTAACTTTTCGTTCATATTCAAGTTTTGATAAACACAGTAAATACTCTTGACCAACAATCAATTTTTCAAGGTGCGAAGGGAAATGATAGCTTAAGTTATACGACATTATATATGTATTCCCATTGCCGTTTGTTACAAGCTCTTCGTCGTCAGTGCGAATGATAACATTTTTTAAGCTCTTATCCCCCTTTAATACCTTTGAAATACTGACGCTGTAAGAAACTTGATGGAAATCATTAAAATCTCCTGTAAAAATAGAATCTATCCTGCCAATCACTATCAAGGAATTTCTCAATACTGTTGATTCAGCAAACTGACCATAATTCATTACTGCAAAGGCATTTATACCTGTTGTAGTGTAGAGTTCATTCATATTTTCCAAAGTATAATCTCGTGCCACTAATTCCCATGATTTGTGAGCAAGGTCTTTTTGTGTTTGCTCCCATGGTATGGTAAAACTTTGAAGCAATGATTTATATTTTTTTGCAAGAGCCACATTCCCACTTTGATTGAGTAACTTCTGCTTATACAAATCCAAAATATTATCGCACTCTTGTTTTTTCGTACTGTAATTTTTTTGCGATACGCTGTTATAGAGTTGAAGCAGTTCCACGCGGTCGAATTCTTTCGCGTTGCTATCGGGAAATTGAATTCTCGTGAAGAATGATTGTAATGCTTGTTTTTTATCTTGTGCCGATGCCGAACTAAAGCATAAAGCCAAGAGTATCAAGAAAGATGAGATGAATTTGTGCATAATAGTTGTCAAAATAGAATGATGTATCAAAGTAGGGTGAATCAAAAGAAGATAAAAAGGGTATCAGGGTATTGCATTGAGCAATAAGCGTAAATCCTCCCAAAAGTTAGGGTGGATAGAGTTTGTACCGGGGTTAATATATTCCCGTGCATATTTGGCTTCCACTACCATATAACTCGGCAGTCTGTCGGTATCACAAGAAGAAGCAATAGCTTGGTAGGGACTAAAGCTATATCTGCCAGCAGCATTCGATATAATTAAAAATGCCTCGTTTTGACCTAAAGTAACAAATTGTTGGTAAAAGTTTTGTACATCATCAATTTGTTTGTGAATGTTGCCGTTTGCTGAAGTTTGGAGAGGCAGATTTGTCGTGGAAACCTCGGTCGTTTGCTTTATGACAAAACGGCTTTGTGCGAATTTTGATGCAACATTATTCAAGGCAATGATACTATCCTGTGCTCTAGCCAATCTGCTATTGAGAAGTAATAATGCACTATTGAAAAAATTACTAATGCCGCTAAACCGCGTCAGGTTGGTAAGGTTTGAATTTTCTTGATAAAACTCTTCTACATCATTTTTTGCTATGGTGCGAATGGAAAATATTCTGATGGGAACTAATTCCAGTCGAATAGTTTGCTGGATGACGGTTTGCAAATTACTTCCATCTAGTATTTGGACTCGTAAACGGATACTTCTCGTCATGGTGTCTGTCGGTAACGTAGATGGTGATTTGAATTGTACGTTGAATGATAGCCTATTCGAGGGTTTTGCCATATCAAGAAAAATATCAGGAGCACCTGTGAGAATTGTCTTCATGGTACTATCATAAATCTGAAATAACGCAGAATTGGATAATGGTGCATCAAATGACAACCTCATCACTAAAAGATTTTGCTTCGGTAGGTTCCGATATTGAATTTGTAAAGGAATGGTATTTGTCTGATTAAGAGCAACAAAAGAACGTTGCCGTTCTAATGGCTTGGTTGAATCCACATTGACAATCGCTATTGAGGGTTGAGGTGGTTTTGTATAAATAGTGTATAATGTTGGCGCAGTGCCGGGATTTTCTACGCTGACAATATTTCCGACTTCATCACTGGTTAAACTCGCCTCTGCTCCTTTTGCTATTACGGTACTAGCCCCGGGTTTATTGAGCCATGACAGAGGAAATTTGACAAACAAAATCCGCGAAGGTTGAGCACTATCGCGTTTGATATTGGTGCTATCAACGGGTTTTCCATTAATTTTCACAATCACGTCTGGCGCAAACTTCTTACCATAAATGGTAATGGTCGTGTCTTGTGCATAGAGAGGCAGGGTAATCAGCCAGATGAAGAAAAATGCAGATATGCCGAGAAATAAATGTTTCATAGTCATAGATAATAGTATTACCATTTCAGGATTGTGTACCATTCATGTTACTTTGGTAAACGAGTCTCACTCTCTCGCCCGGGTGTAATTTTAGGGTACAAGGCATGAATCATCAATTTATCTCTTTCAGGAAGGGCATTTGTACCGAGAACATTATATGCTTTTCCGTCTCCGTCCCAATCGGGAGAACCCATAATTGACTGTATGCCGCCGCAGTTATCTTTTAACCCAAGAACATGACCGAGTTCGTGAACGGCTACGGCATAGGCATTCAACGGCTTTGCATCAGGATATTTGGTAGAGGTAGCAGCAGCAGGGGTTTGTAAAACTAAAACCTTTTCTTTCCAAAGGTCAATATTAAGTTCAAGGTGAACAGTCCGTATTATTTCGTAGTGATATTTATCAGCATATATGACATATTTACGGTTATATGGGCTTGTTGCACCATATTGTTTGTCTTCTGCAGAGGTAATAGTATTACCAAAACCTAATAAGTTTTTTGTCATTGTCTGTTTTATTTCATCAGTCGAAGCAGCAAAACCAGCTATATTAAGAGATATGCCGATATTTTGGCTATTCCAAACTTGAACTGCTTTACTGAATACATCCCAAGCAATATCAATACTGTCAGTACCATTCCATAACTTTTCTCCGAGCGGAATAACATAAAAATTAATCGTTGTGTCATTCAGGCTGTACCATTTACGCATACCAATACCATAGCTGGCATCGGAAATCGTGCCATTAGAATAAGGAAAATAATGTTTCACCGTTGGGACATCAGGAATTGCTTGTTGCGCGTAGGTGACAACCGGATTCACAAAAAAAACTCCAACAAGCATACCAATAGTGAGAGAAATGAGATATTTGCTAAGGTTTTTGAACATAGTAGTAGTAGTAAGAAATGGGCAATGGGATGAGAACTATCGTGAGTTCAGTTTTTGAAACACCGGAGCATATTCTTTACACATATCATAGACACGTTTTAAGAGTATAGCTTTATCTAAAGGCGGAATTGGTTTATTTTCTAATGCTAGAAAGAGGTTTTCCCGTTGCGTAGAAAAGTGGGGCAGCAGATTGATGTCTGAAGCATTAGAAAGAGATTTAACAATTCCTGTTTGCGGTTGTCCGTGAGATTGTAGGGTAGAGAATTCATACCTACTTTTTTCAAGAAACAGGAGATATGTTGCTTTCTTTCTAGGAATAAAAGCATGAGAGCGTCCACTTTCTCGTATAATTAGATGTTTAATTGCTGTATCACCTTTGAGAGTTTCTTTGACGCTGATAAGCATGGAATGGTCTTCACCATCTTGAATAGAGCTATCAAAAAATATACTATCAATTGTTCCAATAACAATTTGAGATGCAAAAAGCGTCCTCCTCAGTAATACGTCAGAAGTACCGCGTGCAAAAATATTTATCAGATTTAGACCACTAATCTGTTGAAACTGGTTAATTGTTTCCATAGTATAGCCTTCAGTAGAAAGTCGCCATGATACTTTTCTCGCTTCTTCAGGTGTGAGTTCTTGCAGCGTTTGGGGATCTTCCAAGAGGTTCTTGTAGCTGTTAGTTACAGACTTATCCTGTTGAATAACACCCCGAAGGAGGGTGTTATAAATCTCGTTAAATTCTTTCTCTACACCATGTTTTTGGACAAGTGTTTTTTGAAACCCGTCACGAGCAGTAAAAACGTCCGTGATAATCTTTTCTTCTGTTCCTGAACGGATAAGGTATTGATTCTCTTTCAGAACAGGTTTTGTCTTAATAGCTTGAATGGCGCTAGCAGAGTCTTTTGATGAAACTTGAGCAATGAGAGCATGAGTTGTCAATATTGTAAATAGTAAAGCGACGCTCACAAACAACGATATATTTTTGCTTGTTATCATGTTGATATTCGGAAAAATGGTTTTTATGGGTATTTACCTATTCAAAGGATAAAAGGTTAGTAGCGTATCAGTTTACCGAAACAGATTTTTTATATCATCAAAAAACGCACTTTCTACTTGCATAAGTGAAGCATCAATTAGAGTATGTGTGTACTTAGCTTCAATAACTATATATTTAGGGAGAATACAAGGGTTACAGCCAAGAGGCAAGGTAGCAAAAGCTCTATATTGTGCTTCATCAGAATTAACAAGCATAAGTACACAATGGATTCTTTGATTGTCTAACTCCTGTACTTTTGGCAATGTTGGTAAAGCGTCAATGTCTGTGTGAAGAGTTTTGGTTTTTACTGATGCCTCATTGTAAGGAATCAATGTTGGTAGCTGTACAAATTCAAACTGTGAGTAAAATAAAGGGTCTTGTATTGTTGTTTCGCTAAGAATTTGATTGTTGAGAATTGTTAGACATTGGCGGAGATAATCGGCAGGCGATGGTTCCAATTGTGCTTGTACAACATTCTCATAAACTGTATTAACATCACCAATAGTAGGAATTTTAATGAAAGGCTCGCTGCTTTTCTGTGTAAAGAAGGGAAGAATCATTATGCGCCGTTTTCCCGTACATTGAAAAGAGTGAATAGTTGTTGATGTATTATTTGTTTTTTTGAGGTCAACCTTAATTGTATCACGTAATATTCCTGTTTGTGCATGGAATCGAACGTGGATAATGATAAAACCCTCGGTTGAAGGGAGATTAAAACCATTAGAAAGTCGTATATTATTTGTATCAAGTATTTCAAACGGGGGCGTGGTCGTCCTTGTTCTAAAGAATAACGTTGAATTCGGTTTGAAATTTGAATACTCAAGTCTCACAACCAAGGTTGTATCAGATTCAAAAAGTGATGTTGCTTGAAGTATGGGCATTTCCTGTGAGCCAAGAATTTTACCTTCCTCTGTTTTTAGAACAATCTTGGGCGAGAGTGGAGTTGTATAAATAGTGAATAATGTTGGTGCAGTGCCTGGGTTCCCTACACTAACAGTATTTTCAACTTCATCGCTGGTTAAACTCGCTCCTACATCTTTTGCTACTACAGTGGCAGAAGCAGGTTTATTGAGCCAAGACAGAAGAAATTTCACATACAAAATTCTCGACGGCTGTGCGCTATCGCGTTTGATATTGGTGCTGTCAACGAGATGGTTATTGATTTTCACAATTACACCCGGCGCAAACTTTTTTCCATAAATCGTAATAGTTGTGTCTTGTGCATACATCCTTGATAGAGTAAGCAATCCAAGCACAAAAACCACCAATACTTTGACTATACAGTCCTTCATAACGTTTGAAAAATGAGGTTGTTGGAATTCAGAATAATGGTGGTTTATCGGATAAGTGTCATGCGAATAGTCTTCCGTGTTAATTTGCCTTTACCATCCGTGCTTTGCAGCACAGCAGTATAAACACCCGAAGCCATTTGATGTCCTGCGTTCCATTGCACAGTATAGTATCCTGCTTTATGCAGTTTGCGCGGCACAAGGTCGGCAATCTTCCTCCCAAGCGGGTCTAAGATTTCAATGCCAAGTGTGGCATCATCGGGAACGGCATACTCGATGGTTGTTTGTCCGTCGAATGGATTGGGTGCATTGGGGAACAGTTGTACGCTTGTCGGCAGTCCGGCATACACAGGGAACTCACTATGCTGTCCGTTTGCTGCGGTGAGATTTCCACCGTCTTTGTATGCCACCATAGCAGGTAAATCCGGCAGTTCGATTGGATTTGGTCGGATGCTGTCTATTTCTGTTTTGGGATATACCAGAGTGACAAAACCTTGCGCTGATAAAGAGTCTGCTGTTATGATCCTGATAGCAATACTACCTAATGCTTTATGTAGAGAATCGGGTACAAAAGCCGAAAGTTCGGTAGCAGATTGTGAGAGAATAGAGAGCGGTCGTGTATTGTTCCACAAGACCTGCAAAACTTCATCAAGTCTTCTGCCGCTAATTTTCAGAGTATCCGCCTGTGTCGGCTCACCGAGAATATAGGCATCCAAGCGAGGCGGGGTAATAAGGTTAATGACAGGTTGTCCCGCAATGACGGTGAGTAGGGCTGTTTGTGCTAACGATGGCAAATTACCCGGATTATAGACAAAAAGTGTATCTACGCCAATACGGTCGCGCCATCCGGCACGGAGGCGTACAACAATTCCTGTGGAATCAATTCGTGGCAGAACAACGGGCAAGATTTCTTCGCTGAACGCAGGGCTTGTGCTGCCATCTTTTCCGGTTCGGAGACTATCAAAACGTCGTACCCGTACCGCAGTGTTAGGCGTGAAGTTCGCTCCGCGAATAGTAATAAGCGTTTCGGTTTCACCAACGGGGATTTTGGAAGGAGAAATCGAATCCAACCTAATGAGCGGGTAAGTAATTCTTGTGCGGAAATAGTAGGAAGCAGAATTTCCACCATCACTGCCACTCGTAGCCGGATTGCGTACCACGAGGGAGTTGATATAATATGCGCTCAAGTAGATAGCAGGTATGCTAACATCAAGAGCATATTTATCATCACCAGTGCCGTTTTCGAGGAATGTCGTTTCCAGACCATTATCGGGAAGGCTGTTCACGCTTATCCGCGTACCTTTGACAAAATTCTTTGCTTTTGGTGCTTGATCACCGCCACTATACACACGTACACGGAGCGAGTCGCGGTAGCCGAGCGGTATTTCTGCTGTGCTGTTGAGACTATTTGGTATCAGTACACGATTCGGTAAAACGCGGAGTTCGTTGATACTTGGCTTCGGTGACAGAATCCTTTTTTTCGTTACAGATTCAGTTTGTAAGCCCTCTTCATTGGTCATGCTAAATGAGTGTTGCCCGGGCGCAAACGTTAAAAATTTATCATTGGGAACATCGGAGGGGAAACCAATGCCGATTTCTGTATCCGACAAAACCTCGTGTTGCTCTAAAGGTAAGGGCTGACCATTAAAGATAATTTGTGATTTCCGATTGGGAATAAGGAGTTTCAAATCCTCATTTAGACTATATTTGAAATTCCGACCCTTGATAATAAATCGGCGCTGACGATTATTTTCACCGCCTGTACCAGCATACACGGTATCGCTTTTTCCGCCCGGGACGTAGCTAACGGTCGGTGTACAGTTGATATTGAATATGCAAATCGCGGGCGGAGTGAGTATTCTTTGCTCATACTCTACGGAAATGCTTTCAATAACGGGAAATCTATTAGTGATATGTACTCGCGCATACTCCTTCACACCAACCGTATCGGGGTGGAGTGCTTGGAAGGAAAGAATACCTTCTCTATTGACAAACGCGGACGGTGGTCGAACAAAAATTTGTGTCGGTGATGAATTTGCTCGAATGTCTTGTGCAACGACGACCGTATCGGCTGCCGTCGGGCTACCGGAAAGAGGGAAGAACGTACAGCGCACTAAGGTTTGATTATCAAATCGTACACCATATATCGTAAATCCGTTTGGTGCTGAAGCAGGTCGTAGTTGTCTTGGCGAAGCGCTATCTGCTTTGGGTAGTTGTGCTGCATCATATGCTCTAAATGGCATTGGGTTCGATTGTAGCCAACCACCGCGCCCGTCAGGATTGACTATCCGAAGAGTATCCGATCCTGCTGCTTGAATATTGATTTTGGGACTGAGAACAGTGTTTGTGTTTGGACCGAGCCTATTATCCGTTGTAGGATTATGGGCGCAAGTATCAGTTTGTGAACCGTTGTATAATACCCTTGATTCAAAGTAAAGATTTGTTCCGGCAAAAGAAAAGACCGTATCGTAAGGGTTCTCTTGATTGCCGTAATAAATGACTTTTTCGGGTTTGAGAATACGTGCGTTACTCGGCTGGATACCTTGTGCCGTAACAATTATGGTTGTATCGCCTCCACCGATGGATTGTGGATTTCGCGATTGGTAAGTAAGGTTATTCGTGAACAGCGTTCCTAATATAGGAGGATTAATAACCTTGAGAGTATTAGTACCGGCTCTGACAAGCAGTTTAGAAATAGTTGCGCTAAGGTTATTAGAGTTAAAAACTTGTATTGGTACAAGATTGTTATTGAATTGTACACTTGTAGGTGCAGTCGAAGCATTTGCAAAGTTTGAACCTTGAAGCTGTGCCGAGATATTATTATATGCAAATGGAGAACCTGCATTCCAAGTGCTGATAACGGGTTTCTTATGAACAATATTGATGAATAAATCACTCAAGGAGCGTTCAAGAGAGTTATTGACTTTTCGCACATAGAACACATCTCTACCACCAATAGAGCGGGCTGAGGTAATTAACTGACTTGGCAGAGTGAAAGTAATAGTTTCACATTTAAGGGAAGTGCCGGGAAGCGTTACATCACTTTGGTAAGTAAGGCTAGATTTAGGGATAATATTACCATCAAGTCGAATTTCTGTATCTAAGAGGTTTAACCCATATATTTTGCACTGTTGACCGGACTCGCCTACAAAAAAGTTAGGATGTTGGTCAGTTTCTTGGCTACTGTTGTTCCGTACGGAATAAATAAAAGGTCCGCTACTGGACACATTTAAGTCAACTTCCGAAGATTTTTCAATAACGTTACCGAAAATGTCAAAAATTGAGCCGACGGCATCTTCATGAATAATATTACGTACTTTTATTTTAAGACGCACAATACTTTTATTGTTTGCTTGTGCCTCACGCAATAATTCGGCGAATTCCACAAGAGAAATTCCAACAGTAAGTGCTGTTCCACTCAAATTATCTAACCGTCTATTACTTGGGTCATCTAGCCTCGTATTGATAGCTTGAATAGCTGGTGAGTTATTGCTAACATCCGATGAACTAACGGTAATTTTACTATACAAATCAGGATACACAAAACCGGTTCCTTTAAGTTTTATCACAGCCAAATAGCTGCCTTGTGAGCGTAAAACATTAACTATATCAAGTGGGATGACCCTTCCACTTGTTAGGCTATCAAAGTTGTTACCGTAATCTAGGCTAATATTCGTAATCTTGGGCTGAGGATTTCTTACTACAACTGTAAATTTTGTAGCTCCTGCTAAATTACCACTGCATTCGTCTCCCGGAATAATTTCAACTTCTTGCCTCCCTGCACCAACACATCGGAACTTGGTTTTTAAGTCAGAAGCAGGAATGATAAATTTTACGGTTACTGGCCAGATTATCGTATTTTTTTGATTTCCATCGACAAGTGTCACAGGATACTCAAAACTTTGAGCGGCGAAGCAGGGAGTTTGTGTATTATTTATCGTAAAACGGATTTTATTTTTTTCGGCACAACCTGCTATTGTGTTTAATGTAACCACCTTTCCTTCAAAATTATCATCAGAGTCAATCAATAGGTTATCAAAAAATACTGCATTTAGTTGAGAGCCTTTCATTCCAACTTTTTCTGATACAAACTCAACTTGAGGAGTGTAGTTACTTACATACAGAGAATCATTTGTTCCTACAGTAGAAAGTGATTCAGGCAAAATAGCCTCAAGTGTATTATAGTCAATAAATCGGGTTATCAAAGGCTGATTGCGGAAAAATACCAGCGAAATCGGCGTAAAATTAACACCAGTAATACGGAATGTTGTTGTTGAAGCAATCGGGATTTCTGGTGGGGTAATGCTGGTAATAGTAGGTTGTCCGTAATTGGCAACAATTATTCGATTACCTGTAATGTTTGCTACATCACTCACACTTAGCGTATAAGTTCCCGGATGAGGGAATCGTAATTCTGAAACACGCATTGTTCCATTGGTAGAAGTTTGTGTTGCCACTGTGCTACCGATAGCACTACCTTCTTCAAAATACTGTACTGGTCGTGAGAGGAGCAGAGTATTATCAAATCTATCTTTTAGTGCAATGGTAAATGGTGCGATATTTTGCCCCACAAAACTAGCATTCGTCACCCCAATAAACGTTGCTTTGAACAGACTATCCGCTCCAACCACAAAACTCCTCGTTCCGGTGGTAGTCGCAATACCATCGGTGGTAAGGGTATAATTTCCGGCACGGATAAAGGTTTGTGCTTCTGCGGTATAGATACCAAGCTCTTGGCGCGTGAGCGCAATCGTGCCACTGGTTACGCCATCACTGGTTTTGTACCGTAGCGTTCCGTCGTAATCGGTAAGGTCATCTTGTGCATTGCGGAAGTAGAGCGTAACGCCCGCCTGTGTCGTTCCCGCCGTCAGCGTCGGCGTGACACCCCAAAAATCCACCTTACTGACAGCATTGGTACTCACCACCACCACCGTCGTCGCGCCGGAGACCGTCGTTAGCCCCGGCACCGTCAAACGATACGTTCCGGGCGTAACCAGTTCGGTTGCCACGCTTGCCGTCGAGACTCCGATAGCAATGCGCTTCATCGGCACGGTCAGACTGGCGGTTGTTCCCACGCGGGTCAGCGTGATGTTACGGTTGTATTCCGTGACGTTGCCCGCTTTATCGCGGTAGAGGACAATAAACGGCGGCAAACTATCGCCCGCGCTCACGCGCTCCTGCACGTTACGGATTTCGGCACTGGCAGCTGCCAGTGGACGCACGGTGAACGCGGTCGTTCCCGTGAGTGTCGTCAATCCCTGCACGGTGAGCGCGTAGTCACCTGCCACAGCAACAGGCGTAAGCGTTGCCGTGGAGACGGCAAGAGCCGTCCGCGTCACAGGGATAGCCTGCGCATTGAGCGGTGTTAATCCCGCTTGCACAAACGGACTGGCGCTATTGGTAAACCCAACCGTGCCGTTGTAATCCACGGGATTATCAAAGCGGTCACGATACCGCACGGTAAACGCGGGCAAATTCGCATTCACATTGATAGCGGTCGGCACATTCTGGAACACCGCTTGTGCTGCCACATCCGGCGTGACCACAAACGCGCTATCGCCCGTGATATTGAGTGCGCTAATGCCACTAATGGTGATAAGGTAGGTTCCTACTTTCGTTACGGTCAGCGCTTCGGCGCGGTATTCACCTTTAGCGAGGCGCAACATTTGGAGCGTATCGCGTTCCGTACCCCCGACAAGGCGCATGATAACGGCTCCAACGGTAGAGTCGGTGAGATTACCATAGCGGTCACGGTACGTGATAGTGAACGGGTTTTGTGTTTCGCCCGCTACCATTTGCGTTTTCACGCCTGTTAGTTCCACGCGGTAATCGGTAGTCGGCAGAACGGTGATAGCGGTTGTTCCTGCGAGCATAAGCGCTGATTGCGTTACAGGTGTTTCGAGTGCAAAGGTCAACGTCCCGGAGGTTGCCGGACGGAACGCTGCGGTATATTCGCCTTTGATTCCGGTGGCGGCAAGCTGGACGGTGGCAAGGGTTGTACCGCTTTGCTGCAACATTATCGTGCTCGTCACAGGTGCAAGATTGCCAAAACTATCGGTAAAGCGGACACGGACGCTCACCGTACCGCCCGCCGTCACGGTCGCATTCGGGGGCGTGGTCAGGATATAGGCGGTTTGTGCCGGAGCAGATGCAACAGCAAACGTGCGTGTTCCAACGTGCTGTGTGATACCGCCGTTTAGACTCAGGGTGTATGCGCCGGACTTCGTGAACGTGGTTGGCGTAGCAGTGATTATGCCGTACATCGCAGGATTGCCATTGTCCCAATCGTATGACAACGTTCCCGTCACGCCACTAGCGGGCGCATCAAACGCCATCGCACCATTCCAGACATCGGTGGGGCTACCCCTGCGGTCGCGTAACAGAACGGTGAACGCGGATTGTAGCCCACCCGCCGTGATTGCGGGCAGAACATTTTGGAAGTCTGCTCTGACGGCAGGACCTGGCTCTAGGGCAAAGGCTTCCGTGCCACCGATGGTGATATTGGCGCTATTACCTGCGATTTGCACAGCGTAGCTACCCGGAGCATAAAGCACAATGGCTCCCGTATAGACACCCAATCGGCTGCGCGTCATACTCACGGTTGCCACGGACGCATATTCGCTATTGCTGAGGGTCAAGTCTCCGGCGAAGTCGGCAAGATTCCCAAAGCGGTCGTGGTAGGTGGCGGTGATGGAGGCTCGCGCTCCGGTGCGGGTCATGGCGGTTGTGGTAATAACAAAATCCACATTGGTCACAGGCGCAGGCACAACAACGACGTTTCTATTACCGCCCGTGTTGGCGGCACTGATGCCAAGAACCGTCAGGTCATAAGCACCTGCTACCGTCGCTTGGGTAGTCTGCACAGCATACACGCCTGTCGAGATGCGTGTTTTTGCCATTCGTGCGGGGAACGTGGGTGCTGTGCGTTTGGTGAGGATAATGTCACCAAGATTGTTGTCGGTCAGATTACCGTTCACATCCCAATACTTGAGGGTAACAGATGTAAGACTATCGCCTGCCACAAGCGTATCCCGGACTCCGGCAAATTCCACACGTGCGTCGCCTGCCGGCTGCACACGGAACGCTGCCGTTCCGCTTGTCGAGTTGATGCCTAGCACGCTCAAGATATACGACCCGACAACAGGGAACCGTTCGGCAACGTCAGCTTGATACGTGCCAAGGCTGAGACGCGAGAGCGTGATAGAGCCAGTAACAATACTATCACCAACACTCGCCGTCGTGCTATTGCTGTACTGCACGACCAGTTGCTCGGTGGTGAGCGCATCGGTGAGATTGCCAAAGGTATCACGGAACGCGGCGGTAAAGCGGTTTTGTGCGTTGCCAGCCGTCAAGAACGGGTTCACATTGGTAAAACGAACACTGGCGGCGGGGTTGGTTTGCACGGTAAAGCGTCGGTTGTACGGCACACCATTCCCCGTGATGTTGAGGGTATCAATGCCCGTAAAGGAGATGGTATAGTTACCGCTCGTCGTGTAGCGTACCGTTTCCATGTCATACACGCCAGTGCTCATGCGGGTATAACCCAGCACATAACGGTAACCACCAGATAACGGAGCCGTGACAATAACAGGGCGGACACTGTTATCGGTGAGATTGTTTTGGTTATCGTAATACCGCACCTGTACGTGCTGGGTCTCTCCGGCGCTGAGTGTTTCTTTGAGTCCTGTCATTTCTACACGGACGGCGGGGCGGGTAAGAACAGTAAAGCGGTTTGCACCGATGACAGTAAGTGCGCCTGTTTGTGCCGTGTCCACCGTCAGCGCATACACGCCTGCGACCGGGAACCGCAGCGTATCGGCACGGTAGTTGCCCAGACTGGTGCGAGTCATCGGGAATGTGCCTGTAATACTCGCACCATTGGTGCTTGCTGTATCAATGTTGGTATAGGTGAGCGTCACCGGATCATTATCCACGAGATTGCCCACGGCATCACGGAACCGCAGCGTAAAGAACCAGAGTCTATCGCCCGCATAGAGGAGTGTGTCCACTCCGATGTACTCAACCGATGTCGCGCCTCCGGCGTTCACGGTGAGGGTTTGTGCGGCAGAGAGTCCACCGCCCAAGAGCACCGTATCCGGCGGAACCATCGTTGGGGTAAGCGCAGGATTGCTGACGCGGAGCGTGTACGCGCCTTTCGTGCGTGTGAGTGCGCCCGGCACGGTGACGGTAAGTCCGATGACGCTATCGCGGAGCGTCGGCGTAAGGAAGGTGTTGGTTGTGCCGTAGGTCAGACGCACGGTGCTATTCGGCGCAAAGCGGTCGCCCGTCAAAACAATCGTCGTGTCCCGTCCGGCAAGAATGCTGCTTGGTGCAATTGCCGTCAGCACCGGTGCGGGATTCTGCACGGTGAGGTTGACGATATTCGAGGTGAGCGTCGGCGTGTTCTTCACCTGCACCGTGCGCCGCGCTTGGTAGAACTGCATGGAGTCCGGCAGCACCACACGCAGGCGTGTCGCGGCAACAAACTCCGAGGGCACTTCTACGCCACTGACAAACACTTTTGCGGTATTATCAAAAAACGTTCCATTGATGGTCAATGTCCAGACTCGAACGCGGTCGCCAAGGGTTGCCGTTGTGGTCGTTGGACTGATACTCGTAATCGTAGGAGATGGTAAACCAATTGTCAAACGCAGCGTATCGGATTCGCCACCGCCCGACGATTGACCGTTGACCGTGCTTGGCGGATTAAACACGCTCAGGAAGAACGTCGTATCATTCACGGGAACAGCAGGAAGTTTCACGCGGAGCGTGTCTGCTTGTACATTTGGGATAAAGTCGGTATTGACCACACTTTGCAGCACACCATTATAGCGCACTTGGGAGGTAGCGGTGAAGCTGCGCCCCACGAGTGTTAGCGTCCACGGCTTGCCGCTTGCGGTTGTGGTATTGGGCAGAAGTGCTGTCAGCACAGGAGCGGGATTAACAGCAGTGAGTGTTTTGGCGGCGGACTGTCCGCCGCCTTGTGCGGAGGCAGTCGGTGGACTCATGACGCGGACGGAGTACGTGCCGCGTGTACCAAGCAAGGAGGCAGGAATACTCGCTTGGAGTTCCGTCGGACTGATAACTTGTACATCGCCCAACATCACCGCAGGCAAAAATGTTGCCGCAAGCTGCACACCGGAGCCGGGGGCAAAGTTTGTACCCGTGAGCGTCAAGCGCGTCAGCGTTGCCGCCGTTGTAAAGTCGGGCGCAATACCTGTTAAGACAGGCACGGGATAATATAAACCAAGCGCAAGACTGTCGGCACTTGTGCCGCCGCCTTGAGCAGACGGCACATTGCTCTTGACGCGAATAGCAACCGTGCCGCTATCGTGTGCCAACGTATTCGGTACGATTGCGCGGAGCGTGGTACTATTAACAACGCTTGTTGTGAGTGTTTGCCCATTCCAGAGAACAACGGCATTATTCGCAAACAAGGTTCCGCGTACGGTGAGTGTCCAATGATTGAGCGCTGCGTTTGGATTGAGTGTTGCCGCGGTGCTTGCGGGACTAAGACTCGTGAGCGTGGGAACGGGAAACACGATGCTTAGGGGCAGCGTCTGAGACGCGCCACCACCAAAGGTTTCTCCGCCTGTGATGACGGATGGTTGTTGCACGGCAAGCGTGTGCGTCGTTACGGCAAGCGGCAGCGTTGGAATGAGAACGCGGAGCGTAGAGTCATTCACAACCGTGACCGATGCGGCAGCAAGCGCCGTGCCGTTATAGAGTACCTTTACTCCTGTAATAAAGTTCGTGCCTTTGAGTGTCAGTGTGTCCGGTGCGCCCGTCGAAGCAAGCGTTGAGGGCTGTACCGCCGTCAGGGTCGGTACAGGGTTCACAATCACAAGGCGCAGTCCTGACGATGTGCCGCCGCCTTGAGCGTTGACGGGCGGATTATTCACCGTCACGGTATATGCCGATGCGGGACGTTGCACGGTTGCTTCGAGTGCAGTTGGGCTGAGATACCGTGTCGGAACAGGTACATTGGCAACGCGCACAAGCGAGGTATTCGTAAAATTCGCACCTTCCACGCGCACCAGCACATCACCTGTTTGGGCGTTTAGTGTGGCGACCGTTGGCACGAGTAGCGTCAGGACAGGCACAGGAGCGCGAACGGTAAATAAGCGTTCTTCGGACGTGCCTCCACCCTGATTGTTGACTTGTGGTGAGACCACGCGCAGCGTGAACACCACAGGTTGATGCAACAGTGCATCCGGCAATAATACACTAATACGGGATGAAGATTGGTACGTGGAAGGAACGACTGACCACACGCCGGAGGGTGTTCCGGCAGAATCACTCACGCTCATTTCAACAAATGACTGTACCATTGGTGCGCCCGGCATAAAGCCTGTACCGTTGAGCGTTACCACAGCACCCGTGCCACTCGTCACAGCAACGGTAAAGGCTGGCGTAAGCGATGTCAAACGCGGCGTTGGATTGGTAATGACAAGATTCTGTGCGGGTGTGGAGGTTCCACCGCCGCGTCCTGCAAAGACAGGATTGCGCACAGTAATTTGAGCAACGGTAGCCAACAGTAAACGGCTTGCCGGAACGGTTGCTACTAATGTTGTCCGATTCACCGACACGCGCGTCAGGGTTTCACCATTCCAGAGAGCATCGGCGCTCGGTGCAAAATAATCGCCCGTGAGCGTGATTTGCGTGTTGCCGGATAAGGCTTCAATGGGATTCGGTGCGACGCTCGTGAGCGTGGGAACGCGGTCAAGCACGGTGAACGTGGAAGGAGCGGATGCACCCAACGAAGGCGCAACATTTTCGAGCGTGATGCTGAATGCTCCGGCGCGTGTGAGCAGTGTCGCTGGAATCGTGAGGGAGCAGCTATTGGCACTAACGCTCGTGGGCGCGGGCAATGCTTGACGGCTGCCCGGCGGATTTCCGCTCGTTGGTGTCCACCATGCCAACAGTCCGTTTTCAAAACCGCTTCCTGTGACGGTGAGCGTCACGTCGTTGCTATATGCTTCGATTTCTGTCACCGACAGCGAACTCAGCACAGGCGCTGGATTGTTGACGGTGAGCGTCCGTGTGCCGGAGAATCCGGGTGTTGGTTCAGCATTTTTAACGGCGATAGAATACGAACCAGCCACGGGCAAGCTGCTTGCCGGAATGCTCAACGTCAGTGAACCATTATTGACAAACACTGTTGCAAATGTAGAAGCGCTCGCACCACTCAGATATGCCACCGCGCCGTCGTAGAAATTGTTGCCAGTGAGCGTGATACTAACATCATTGCCACGAGTAACAGCAGTGGGACTGATGCCAGAGAGTGTCGGGGTAGGATTTTGCACGGTAACACCCACGACAGGCGAGTTTGTGCCACCGCCTTGTCCGCCAAACTGCGGATTGCGTACCGCCACCGCATACACGCCCTGCGTCGGCAACGCCGAAGCCGCAACATTCGCACGAACCGTGGTTTGGTCAACAACGGTGGTGGTGAGGTCTTGTCCGTTGAAAATAATCACTGCACCCGTAACAAAGCCCGTTCCTGTCACGGTAAGCGTTCCAGCTACATTCCGCGTGAGTGTGCCGCTACCTGCGTTACCTTGTGCTTGGCTCACGGTTGGTACAGGCGGAACAACAGGGAGGGTCGTTGTTGCCGTGCCGCCGCCCTGATTATTCAATTTGGGATTCGTCACACTCACACTGGCATTTTTCGCACTCGTGATGGCAGCAACATTGACGGTGAGGCGCACGGAACTGAGGACGGTTACGCTTGCGGGCGTGAATACTTGTCCATCCACCGTGACCGAGGTTGCACCACTGACAAAGCCCGTTCCTTGTACATCAAGGGTGAACGGCGCGAACACCGTTGCAGGATTAGGCGTAAGGCTCGAAATGGTCGGCGCAGGGTTCAGAATGGTGAACGGTGCGGAGGTGGTAGATTCGCCACCGCCTTGACCACTAGCGTTTGCCGCATTAACAACGGTGATGGTATAATTACCCGCAAGCGTTACCACGTCCGCCGGAATCATGCCGCTAACGCTGGTATTGCTGGTAAAGGTCGGATTCAGTAGTCCGCGCACAAAACCATTTTGTGCGTTGCGAATAAGGATACTCAAGCCCGAAGAAATGAACTTCGCGCCTGTGATGGTGACGGTCACCGCGCCCGCACCTGCGGTCGCGCTATTTGGCATAACGCTGGTCACCACAGGACGCGGCGGAATAATGGTCAGCGTTGAACTTGCCGAAGGTCCTCCTTGTGCATCGGCAGAATCCACATTTTGGACACGCACGGTTACGCTGCCAAGTTCGGTTAAGAGGGAAGCCGGAACCGTCACGCGGAGTTGTGTTGCGGTGGGATTGGGCAGAAGCGCAAGCGGCGTTTCGACACCATTTTTGCTCCAGACAACCCGCGCACGGGTCGGTACCATGGATGCGGCTGCAAACTTCGCACCGCTTATGGTTAGTGTTTGGGTACTATCAAAGGCAGGAATGGTAACGGGCGCAAGACTGGTCACTTCGGGCGTAGGATGGATAACGCGCAGACTTTGGGGCAACGAGGTTTTGATGTCCGTGCCAAAGGTGTTGCGTACCGTGAGCGAAAGGGTGCCAATATCTGCAACGAGTGATGCGGGAAGCGTTGCCGTGAGGCTGTTTGCTGAGGAAACCGTGGTAGTGAGCGCCGTTATTCCAGCGAACACCTGAGACGTATTCTGAATAAAATTACTTCCCGCGAGCGTGAGTGTTGCGTTTTCGCCCGCTATGACTGGTGCGGGGGTAATACTTGTGAGCGTTGGAAGAAGGTTCTTGATGGTGAGCGTTTTCGTGGCGGAACTACCACCGTCCGCAGGCGTAACGCCGGAGGTAACGGGATTATCCACCCGCACGGCAACCGTCGTCGGTTCGGTGAAGAATCCTGCCGGAATCGTGATGACAAGCGATGTGGCTGTACGACTGCTCACCGTCAACTCACGCGCTCCGGCAAAGACGCGGCTTGCATTCACGAAACCTGTTCCTGTGAGCGTCAGTGTTTGCGGGCTTGTGCCGATATTGAGGTCGAGGCTGTCGGCATCGAGTGAGGTCAAGGTCGGCTGTGGGAATGCAACGCTGTACGTCGTGTTTGCCGTACCGCCACCGCCCGAAGCCATGCTGAACACGGCAGGATTGGTGAGGGCAATGGTATGGTTGCCTGCATTTGTTCCCGCAGTCGGAACATTGAGGATGATTTGCGTGGCATTGATGCTTTGCGGCGTGATGCTTGCACCATCCAGCGTGACGGTTGTGCGGGCGTTATCGTCGCTGTTGGAACCCGTGAGAAATCCTGTTCCCGTGAGCGTCAGTGTGCGCACACCATCATTCACCAAAAGGCGTGTCGAATCCAATGTTAGGCTTGCGGGCGCGGGATTGGGTGCGACGACCGTGAGGGCGTTACTCAAGGTTGCCGTACCGCCACCGCCGTAGGTGGTGGGATTACTCAGGCTTGCTGAGTAGGTACCTTTTGCGGGTGCAGTGAAGGTGATATTTGCACCGTTCAGGGTGCTGCTCAGACCGGAAGAAAGTCCGAACTCTGTCACGCCTGTTAGAATCCCTGTTCCCGTGAGCGAAAGTGTCGCCGAAAGATTTTGGATGACGCGCGTGGGCGCAATTGCTGTCAGCGTAGGAGCGGGATAAGCAACCATATAGGTCGTTTGCTCGGAGGGTGAGGACGCACCGGGATTGACCACATCCACCGCATACACGCCGGGCGTGGTGGGCGGTGTGAAGCTCACGGTCATGCCCGTTGTCCCTGTGCGCGTGGTCGGGTTATAGGTCGTGACGGTGTTGTTCGGACCATAAATACGCACTTGTGCATCGGCAGCGAATTTTTGCCCACCGATGGTCATGGTAGCGGTTTGTCCGACACGAGCGGGCGAGGGGTCGGTGGTGACGGAAGAAAGTGCGGGAATGGGGGAAGCAATTGTCCATGTTCGACTTTGCGTCGTACTTGTTCCGCGTTGGAGAGTAAGAGTATGATTACCACCGTCAGACGGAGCAACAAATGTCACGGTCATTGAGTACCCATTGGGGTTACGGTAGGTATATACAATGTTTTGAGGCGTTTGATTGTCTATGAGGAGCTGTGTCCACTGATCAATACCTGTACCGCTAATAACCATAGTTACTGGTGATGAGGCAATATTACTATTTGCAGAAGCTCCAGTGAATGTGAGGTCGTCAAAACTCGGACCAACAGCGAAAAAAATTGTATTCGATAAACCTGAGATATTGCGTATTTGTATCCCATAGTTATCAGAAGGAAGTGCCGTAGAGAATGAAAATGTCCCATATTGTTCACCATTGAACCATCCTCCACCATTTGCTGAGAAATCACCAATACCGTAAAAAATTCCCCGTGTTAATACTTGCCCGGTAGATGCCCGTGTCACTGTTGCATCAAGAGGAAATCCACCAATCTCAAAGATACCGCTTCCATAGACCTGTAGCTGCTCGGCAATAGAATAGTTACCGGGACTCGTAGTGCTTGGAGTAAGATAAATCCTCGGTGCGGTACGTGTCAAAACCGGAGCACCGATAACCGCAGTATTATTGCTTCCACTACCGGAGCCTCCTCCACTACAACCATCGGTACAGGTAGCATCATATTCATTCGTACCGCCGGTAGTATTTTGTAATTGCGCACCTTCTTTAACTGCGCTACCGATAGATCGCTCTGCTTCGGTACCAACAAAAAGTTTATTATTCCACGCCACCAGTGAAACTGCCTTCTCAGACGATGGAGTACGCGATAACTTCCAAGAAAGACCCTCATTCAAGGAATAGGCAATCCCCGTTGGAGTGGTAGCAAAAAGATATATCCAGCGTTCTCCAAGCGTACCGGGACGTTCCCAACCCGTAAACGCATCAATACCCGCTTGACTAAGGGAACTTGCGACAATACTCCGTGCTGCGCTTGTGCCTTGATACACTCGTGTCCACGAGTTGCCGTTGTTCGTCGAGCGCCAGATATTTCCGCTCACTGAACCTGCAAGCCAAACGGTTGCATTGGTTCCTTGCTGTGCGTGAACAGCGCGGCACAGTGCCGTTTCGCCCGCAACACTCAGCTTCGTCCACGAGTTACCGTTGTTCGTCGAACGCCACAGACCTTCACGCCAGAGGTTGACGATAATTGTGTTGCCGTCCACGGTGATACCGCGCACTTCGTTGTTATCCGCCGTGCGGTCAATGTTCACCAGTGACCATGAGCGCCCGTCGTTAGTGGAGCGATAGACACCTTTGTCTGTTGCTGCGAACCACACGCTCGCATTGCCGCTCCCGTTGCCATTGCCGGGTTGCACAACCTCAATATCGAACACTTTTTTGAGCGCAACGATATTGGAAGTGGAGACTGTTCCGGTCGTCACTTCAGGACTAACCCACGTGTTACCGCCATCGGTAGAACGCAAAACGCCTTTGTCGGTGCCGACTAGGAGCGTCGTGACGTTTCCCACGCGGCGCGACTTCACCGCATAGACGCTTTGTTTGTCGAGCGTCGTCAGCGTCCAAACGCCGCCACTGGATTTGTACAAACCTTTATCGGTGGCGGCAAAGGTGGTGATATTGGTTCCCGTTCCGGTCGTGGCGAATGCCCAGACGGTACGTCCGGGTAAGTCGGTGCGGACAGGGGAGACAATGCGGTCGGGCGCATTAGCGCCGGATTGAGCGAGGAGAGGGCTTGCGCTTAGGGCGCAGAGAACAAGGAGGGTAGCGTAAAAACGGCGAAGCAAAACAGTCATAACAACAGTGTGAACAAATGAAAAATGAAATTAGTTGCGTTGTCAAGGGATGTTCCAGTCATGCAGAAACACTGCGCGACATAGAGCATCCGTGTAGTGTCCAAAATGGACATCACAGAATTTGGTACGGTAAAACGTGGGTGGTTTGGCTTGAGTGGTATGCTTTTTTCAGCATGACGCTGTTTTTAGCTTTACGCTCAATGCTCAGAATTGTACCAGAGAGCAAAGTTGGTCACCGGGGTACGGCAACAAGAGACCTTGGGTGAAACCCGTTTTTAGCACATCGAAATATATTCAAAACGGCAGGTCAAATGATTTGGCAAAACTATCACAATACTGTGCGCTGTGAAGATTATACGACAGGCGCATAGTATCGGGGGCAAAACTACACGCCTTTTTTATCGGATGCAATATTTCTTTGGTGAGCAGGGGCATTTATTTTGTGGGAGTGAATTTATTTGTGAGTATTTTGTACGCGACTTGTTTTTTACCAAAACCCTTTTTGGGAACGCTCCTTTTTCTTGAAAACCTCTTCAATCTACGTCTCTTTTTTGTTTCTCCTTTTTATTAGATGGTGATTATGCTTTCTTCCTCTGCACGTCCTCATGCGCCTGTGCGTACCGTCATTATTGAAGACAGCAGCAACATTCGTGAGCTTGTCAGTATTCACTTACACCGACACTTTGCCGGACGTATCAGCATCGTTGGTGAAGGTTTTGATGTGGATGATAGTGTTGCTCTTATCCAGCAAGTCAAACCACAACTGGTGTTGTTAGATATTGAACTGATGACCGGAACGGGGTTCGATGTGCTGGATCGCCTTGCCGAAGAGCGGAAAACTTTTACGGTGGTGTTCATCACCAACTTTGATAAATACTTGCGGCAAACCATTGACTACGGTGCGGTGGGCTTTATTGACAAACCGATTTTGGCGGATAATTTCAAGAAAGGGATTGAGTTGGGTATTAGAAATATCCTCGACCGCGAAGAAACCGAACGGCGCTTGACCGAGCAGATACAAGCCCGTTTAGAAGAGCAATACAAGAACGGTATGTTACCTGTGCAGCACACCGACGAAGCACCCGCAAGTATCACCATTCGTTTTGCTGATGGCAAGGGGCAATCACTCCAAACGGTTCTTATCCGTGAGATTACGCATTGTGTGGCATTGGAAGGGTACACGGTCATTCATCGCAAAAACCAATCGCCCTTGACCGATGCCAAACCCTTGAAGCAGTATCACGAAAGACTTGCGGCGCATGGTTTTATGCGTATCTCACGGTCATTGGTCATTCATCCTGCGCATTGTCGGCTGGAGCAATGGGGAACGCAGAATGCGACGGTCAGACTGCCGGACGGCACAGAACATGAGGCGGAGGGGATATACAAAAAGAATGTCCTGCTGTATTTGCGGTCTCTGAAGGAATGAAAATGCCCTATATCGTAGAACTGTCAAACGAAAACAAAAAGCAAGCGTACCAATAACTATCTACTAAAAATATTGCTCCCACAAAATAATGGGCTGCTTTACTAAAGACTTCTTGACTTTGGTAGAGGAGGGAATGTATGTTGCGCAGGTATTGGAAATTATTTTCTCCTTTTCCTGAACATCATGGCTCAGTACCTTCGCATAGCTTGCGTATTGCTTTTTGGTCTCACTTTCGGTGGCTGCCCTCCGGCTCCGGAAGTCGTACAACCAACACCACCCGAAAATTTGGGTATCGTCATCAATAAATACACCAACGGTTTTTGGATTCGGCAAGCGGGTACTGCCGAAGGCGATACTGTTGAACTGCTCGTTACACAAAAGGCGTTGGATGCGCGGGGTATCATGCTCAAAGACTTTTCACCGCAAAGTTCGGATGGTGTTTTTGATAATGGTGGCGGGTTTGTGTTTAATGCGTCCTACGGATTGTGGAGCAACCTTCGCGGTGGAACATTTCTGGTGTTATCATGGACAACCGACGCACCACGCTCTTACGGCGACACGCTTATCACGGCGGGTTTGCGTAATACCGATGCGTTTACCCCCGCACGAAGCGGTACGATGAATCTCTACAACATCGGCAATGAAGATTTGCTCATGCTCCGGCGCAACAATGAACAATTTTCTGGCACAAGCGGCTGTATTCATGCGTTTGCCGTTGGTATCAGCCGCTCGAAACTGGATAGTTTGAATCTCACGAATCTTGTGAATACCAACGCTTCGGCACAAGTTAATGGAGCAAGTCCCTACGTTGTTGCCAAGACTTCCGGGCGCATGGTCAATGATTTTGGTCGCAGAGATGATGCTGAAACACGGGCGGTATTGCCGCTTGGTTGGGGGCGGGCGCATTCGGTGGAGAATCAAGCGGTGGTGGAAAAACTACGTCAAAAATAATTACTTCTTTACTAAAATTATGAGCATTGCAACTAAATTTAGCACGTTTTGCGGTAATTTGACAATTTCAACGAGTATTCGTTCAGATATTTCTACGCGATATAAGGCTATTACAAAAAGACTAAACAAGGACTTTTGGGAAACTGACTCGGAAACCTTACATAGTCTGTATGTAGGTTCTTATGGGCGCAAGACGGCAATTAACGGATGTAGCGATATTGATTTTATATTCGTGCTTCCGTCTTACTACTATGCTATTTATAATGGTTATACAAGTAATGGTCAATCTGCTCTTCTTCAAAGAGTGAGACAATCCCTATCAACAACCTATCCCAATACCAACATTGGTGCTGATGGACAAGTTGTAGCTTGTAGTTTTTCAGATGACACTTTCTTTGAGGTTGTTCCGGCATTTGAGAATGATGATTCTAGCTTCACATTTCCAGATACAAATGGTGGTGGCTATTGGAGAATAACAAATCCTAGACCGGAAATTCAAGCGATAGCTGACTATGATACAGAATTTAACGGCAACGTAAAACACCTTTGTAAAATGACCCGTGCTTGGAAAAGTAATTGTGCTGTCCCAATTGGCGGGCTTCATATTGACACTTTAGCAATTGCATTTTTATCAACTTGGAAACATAATAAAAAATCAAATCTCTACTATGATTGGATGACACGCGATTTCATGGAATTTCTTGCAAATCAAAATCCGGCTAGAAGTCAGTGGAATGCTATTGGAAGTAATCAACTTATTTACCGTCAAGGCAACTTTGAAGCAAAAGCAAAAAAAGCCTATAATCTAGCTTTAGAAGCAATAGAATACGAAAAAAATTCTTACGAATGGTCTGCTAACCAAAAATGGAGAGAAATCTATGGAAGTGCTTTCCCCAACACCTGAAGTTGAGCAAAGAAAATTACAAATTTTTGAATCACAAATTCGAGAATGTTTTGGTCGGGCAGTATATTCGCACAAAACACATGAAAAATGTGCGGATATTTATTTCAGTCGATCAAATGGATTAAAAATATTACAAATCGTTTTTTCAGCACTTTCAACAACTGGTATTATTGTTTCTGTATTAGGGAAAAACGAAATCACTGGTATTGTATCTGCAGTTCTCTCGGCGTTGTCTTTTGGGCTAAACGTGTATTTCAAAGATTTTGACCCCGGACGTATCGGAGACACTCATAGAGACGTAGCTGCAAAATTATGGGAAATACGCGAAAAATATCTTTCTCTTTTGACGGATACTCGTGCAGGACTATTGGATATGAACACTTTGAAAGTTAAGCGTGATGAGCTTCAAGTGCTATCAAGCTCGGTATATACCATTGCTCCTAGAACATTGAAAAAAGCATACAAAAGTGCACAAAACTCGCTCAAAAATCAGCAGGAGCTAACATTTACCGATAATGAAATAGATAAGTTTTTACCTTCGGCTCTACATAACACAATACTGCCTCTTACTCCTCAATCTACCGAACCAAGTCCCTCTTCTTCTCCAACATCCGACGGTAGTTCTTTGCAGGTCGGCGATGATCGTATCGGAAAATAGCAGAATACGTTCATCATCACACAAAAAAAATCCCCGCACACCACCTGCTATTCAGGTGGTGTGCGGGGTTCAATGTGATTTTCCCAAAACATTTGTGCTGTGTCTTTCATGCGTTCTTGCAATTCTTCATCGCGCACAATCGGCTGCACGTGCAATTTCCAGCCTTGCTCAAGAGCGCAAATATAGCCAAACTTCATGCCCAAAACGAACAAGTACC
>JACVZY010000047.1 GCA_014654705.1 Ignavibacteria bacterium | reverse complement strand
AAAATATTATCGATAAATCACGGTTTTGCTGTCCAATCAATGGGGTACACCTCATATACCCTCAATAAGAAAGAAATAATCAGGCAATCCTTCTCTTGTGTTTTAGGACTCCAGCAGTTAATTGATTTTGCATCATTAGAATCAGTATTTCCCGAGGAGTACTATGATTTTATTAAAAATTCAAATGAGTTTAATGAAACAGTTTATGAATTAATGATTGAAGAAGCTGAAAGTGTAGATGAAGAGGGTTTAGAAAGCGTTCTTGAAGATATTGAGTCTGTAAGTGAGAGGTATTGCATTGACTGTGGGTCTGCAAGAGATATTATTGAACAAAGAATACAAAGGAGATTAGAAAGAGAATATGACATACCCGATAATTGGGATGAAGGCTATCAACTTGGAACAACCGTAAAAAGCACAGATGAGGATGAAATAATCGGAAATATGTTTGATAGCTTACGAGCCGAAAATCGAAATGAGGAAACATAAACTTATTGCAGACATCCTCACACCCGCGCAATCACCAACTCCGCATTACTATACCGCTTCGAGAGCAAGGTTTCCGCGATATTCCCCGTGATGAAGTCCGCTAAAGCACCAATGATGCGCTCTTTAGCAAAGGGTCGGTAGTAAACCAGCGACACCTCACGCACGGGAATAGGTGCGTGGAAAAAACTCACTTTGTCTTGCTTTTCTTTCGGAAGGCTTTGGTAGTAGAGTTCCGGTATCAAGGTTAGTCCGCCGAACTCGTCCACCATACCGAGCAGCGTTTCAAAGGAGTTCGCATCAAACGTGAGATTGTGCGGCTTGGAGTCCTTTTTCTTGAGTGCGCAAAGCTGAATAAACTGCTCTCGGAGGCAATGCCCCTCTTCCAACAGCCACACTTTGCTATTCTTGATTTCTTCCGGCATGATGTACTTCATGGTTTTGTCCACCTCGCCATACACCATGAGTGCTTCGTAGTACAAAATTGTTTCCTCAATCGTCTCGTCCGTGCCGGGAGTGGCGATAATCCCCGCATCTATCGTACCTTCTTTGAGTTGTTTGATGATACTCTGCGTAGGAATTTCGACAATCTCGACAAGCAATTTGGGGTACGTTTCCAGCAATGATTTGATGATTTTGGGCAAGAGCGAACCCGCAATCGTCGGGATAATGCCGATTTTTATTGTTCCTTCGATTGCGCCGTTGTGCTTTTTTGCTTTCTCCTTGATTTGGCGGCAGTGCGCCAGAATGATGCGACATTCATCAATAATCGCCTGTCCGGTTTCGGTGGTTAGTATGGGATTGGACTTTCGGTCAAAAAGAACGCACTCCAATTCATCTTCCAGTTTTTTGACCATTGTGCTGAGTGTAGCTTGGGTGACATTGCAGTATTCAGCAGCTTTGGTGAAATTTTTCAGCCTGTCAACTGCTACGAGATATTCCAGTTGTTGTATGTTCATCGGTATAGATAGTATCAATGACGTGGATAGATATTTTCATCTAAATTTATGATAAAATTGCCGTATATTTGCAGCAATTCGTAATCCACACCTTTCCAAACCATCTTATTTTTTGCAACAATGTCTCAGAACGCAACTTCGGACAAAGCAGTAACCGCTAATGGCACAGCCAACGGCGAAGCAAAATGCCCCTTTATGAACGGCGCAGTGAAGCAAAGTGCTGGCGGCGGCACGCGCAATCACGACTGGTGGCCCAATCAATTACGCCTGAACATCCTCCGTCAAAATTCCGCATTGTCCAACCCGATGGGTGTTGATTTCGACTATGCAAAAGAGTTCAAGTCTCTCGACCTTGCTGCCGTCAAAAAAGACATCATGGAACTGATGACCAAATCGCAAGCATGGTGGCCCGCTGATTATGGTCATTACGGACCGTTCTTTATCCGTATGGCATGGCACAGCGCAGGCACGTACCGCATTGCGGACGGTCGCGGCGGTGCAGGGGCGGGAACACTCCGTTTTGCGCCCTTGAATAGCTGGCCCGACAACACCAATCTCGACAAAGCACGCTTGCTGCTTTGGCCCATCAAACAAAAATATGGCAAAAAACTCTCATGGGCGGATTTGATGATTTTGACGGGCAACTGCGCACTCGAATCCATGGGCTTCAAAACCTTCGGTTTCGGTGGTGGGCGTGAAGATGTGTGGGAACCGGAAGAGGATATTTACTGGGGTTCTGAGGGCAAATGGTTGGAAGACAAGCGTTACCAAGGCGACCGCGAACTCGAAAACCCTCTTGCTGCGGTGCAAATGGGCTTGATTTATGTGAACCCAGAAGGACCTAACGGCAACCCTGACCCACTCGCATCAGCACGCGACATCCGCGAGACATTTGGACGTATGGCGATGAACGACGAAGAAACCGTTGCCTTGATTGCTGGCGGACACACCTTCGGTAAAACACACGGCGCGGCAGACCCAAGCAAATACGTCGGTGCAGAACCCGCAGGTGCAAGCATCGAAGAGCAAAGCACGGGTTGGAAAAATACCTTCGGCAAAGGACACAGCGAAGACACGATTACAAGCGGCTTAGAAGGTGCTTGGACGACGAAACCCGCACAGTGGACACACGATTACTTCAAGCATTTGTTTGAATACGAGTGGGAACTTACCAAAAGCCCCGCAGGTGCGCAGCAATGGACACCTAAAGGCGGCGCAGGTGCAGGTACAGTGCCGGATGCACACGATTCCGCAAAAAGTCATGCTCCCATGATGCTGACTTCTGACCTCGCGCTTCGTTTCGACCCCGCGTACGAGAAGATTTCACGCCGTTTCTACGAAAATCCTGCTGAGTTCGCCGATGCTTTTGCTCGTGCGTGGTACAAACTCACGCACCGCGATATGGGTCCGATTGTTCGTTATCTCGGCGCGGAAGTACCGAAAGAAGTGCTGATTTGGCAAGACCCCGTTCCTGCCGTTGATCACAAACTTATTGACGACAGCGACGTTGCCGCTCTGAAAGCGAAAATCCTTGCTTCGGGCTTGTCGGTGGCGGAACTTGTTTCCACAGCGTGGGCTTCTGCTTCGACCTTCCGTGGCTCTGACAAACGCGGTGGTGCAAACGGCGCACGTCTGCGTCTTGCTCCACAAAAATTCTGGCAAGTGAATAATCCGCAGCAACTGGCAAAAGTTCTCGACAAATTGGAAGGTATTCAAAAAGAGTTCAACGGCTCGGCAGCAGGCGGCAAGAAAGTTTCATTGGCTGACCTTATCGTCTTGGGCGGATGTGCGGCTGTTGAAAAAGCAGCAAGCAATGCCGGTGTGAAACTCACCGTTCCGTTCACTCCAGGGCGCACCGATGCTTCGGCGGAGCATACCGATGTGGAATCCTTCTCTATCTTGGAGCCGCAAGCAGATGGCTTCCGCAACTACATGAAGAAAAAATACACCACCTCGGCAGAAGAAATGCTCGTGGACAAAGCGCAGTTGCTGACGCTGACCGCACCAGAAATGACGGCACTTGTGGGCGGAATGCGCGTGCTGAATGCGAACTTCGACGGCAATCAGCATGGCGTATTTACGAAAAAATCCGAAACACTCTCGAACGACTTTTTTGTGAATCTGCTCGACCTCACCACGACATGGGCAACCACTGACCCGCACCAAGACGTGTTTGAAGGCACCGACCGCACGACAGGTGCAAAAAAATGGACAGCGACGCGCGTGGATTTGATTTTTGGTTCAAACTCCGAACTCCGCGCTCTTGCTGAGGTCTATGGCTGCAACGACGGACAAGAAAAATTTGTGCATGACTTCGTAGCTGCATGGACGAAGGTGATGAATCTTGACCGTTTTGAATTGACTGCGTAAGTTTTTATTGAAGTGCAAAAGCCCTGTATGCAAGATGGAATCTTGTGTACGGGGCTTTTTGTTTTGTGGAATGAAATAAAATGTTGTAGATTACAAAAAACATATAACCATTGCTCATGGAGAACAATCATGGCACAATTTACCGTACACGTCGATGAAAGTGTTGTCCAAACCTTCGGACACGCACACATAGAGCAGTATTTACAAGATATTGCCCGAAAAATGCTCCTGAAAGCAGCCGCACACGACGTGTTGGAAGATTTATCAACAATAGACCTCCATAACGATACCACGTGGCAAACAGCCCGCAATTTGGCGTGGCAGCAAGAGCAGCATAAATACATTGCTGCAAAATGACCGATTTTGTGATTGATGCCAATGTACTGATGAGTATTCTTATCAGTGGGAAAGCGGGCTACCGACCTATTTTGTCGTTCAATACGTTTATTCTTCCCGATTTTGCGCTGGTCGAAATTGAGAAGTACAATACCACCCTCAAGACAAAGACACGGCTGTCGAAAGACCGATTTGTAGAGTGGACGTACTTCGTGTTTTCGCAATGCACCATTCTTCCTCAGTACATTTTAGCCGACGAGATTGTCGCAAAATCAGCACAAATTCTTGAAAAAATTGACCTCAAAGACCTCAGTTATGTTGCCTTGTCCATGCAATTAGACGTACCACTTTTGACAAGAGATGTTCCGCTCTATGAAGGCTTGAGAAAGCAAGGGTATAGGAACGTGATGCTCTTTGAGGACTTCTTGAGAAAAATATAGGACAAACCCGCGTGGATTTGATTTTCGGTTCAAACTCCGAACTCCGCGCCCTTGCTGAGGTTTATGGCTGCAACGACGGACAAGAACAGTTCGTACATGACTTCGTAGCTGCATGGACAAAGGTGATGAATCTTGACCGATTTGATGTGGCAGCGTAAGTTTTTTTGAAGTAAAAAGCCCTGTATGTTTGATAAAATCTCGTGTACAGGGCTTTTGATGTTTAACAACAATACAAATTTATACGGCAAAATTTTCGCATATTTTATGAATTGGTGGCTATTTCATTTAAACTGGATGAGACTAATCGTTTCTTTGAGCTGCCCCCCATTTTTTGGACAGGTAGTGTAGATAAGTTTTCTGCACTAT
>JACVZY010000046.1 GCA_014654705.1 Ignavibacteria bacterium | reverse complement strand
AATAATCGAAAGCAAAGCAAAAATCAGCAGAAAATTAAACTCCACCCCATTTCGCCCGCCGCCAACCACGAACCAACCTTCCTTACCATGAATCATAATGATACCCGCTACTAAAATAGCAATAGTAACAAGCGCTGGATACAAAATGTATTTGTCCATCAGCAAAGCCACAACGCACACAACGTGCGACAACTTAATCGCCCAAGCAAGGTAGATACCAAATGGCGAAAATCCTACTTGGTCGAGATATAATGTTCCAAACGCATTCACGCCGCCGTTGAACATACCGCCAACGCCATGAATAAGCAAAATGACTGCTACGGCAAAACGTAGCAAAAAAGTACTATTGAAGAAGTTCACTGTCGTGGGAGAAAAAGTAATGGAGAATTAACTGCCAGCTTATCCTTTGTAAATACTCTGCTTTGCTTTTTGGTCTTGATATGTACGCAGTAAACTTAACATCATGAACCCTACTGCTGCCCCTTTTAGAAGCCCGTCGAGAGCGTCTGTTACAACAATAAAGCGTTGAAGGATAAAACTTAAACTCATTACAAAAGCACCAATCACTAAAAGTGCTGTGTCTCGTCTGCTCATGCGTTTCATAAATTTATTTGGATAGTATGAGAAAAAATCTGTTGACATTTGCAATTTATGCTCATGCAAGTGAGAGATACTGCTACGAAGCTAGAAAAATACGTGTCTCTGTGCAAGAAAAAAGTCGTTCCGCTTGCGAATTGCACACGGATTGGTTAATTTCGCTCGGCACTGTCATTCGCTAGGCAAGTAGTGCAGGCAAGATGCGGTCGGTATTTCTTGCCATTTTTCTTTCATCCTCTCAAGCGTTAGGAAAACCGATATGAGCGACGAGCGAGCAACCAAATTTTTCAGTACCTTGTTAGATTTTCATACACGTGGCACGATGGCGCTTTTGCTGAAGCGTATTGCGTGGTTTGGTTTATACACGCTGGTATTGCTGATTGTGGAAGCAAAATACCATTGGATACCGCTGCGCAGCGACATCATTTTTGCGTCGCTGATGGGCACAATGCTCAGTTTGCTTCTGGTTTTTCGCACGAATACTGCCTATGACCGCTTTTGGGAAGGTCGCAAGGCGTGGGGAAGTCTGGTGATTCACACGCGCATTTTTGCAACGATGCTACACGCCATGCTGCCCCGCGCCGACAAAGACAACCGCGCATTCTTTGCCAAACACATCAGTGCCTATACTTTTGCCACCAAGAACCACCTCCGCGATACCTTCCTGCCCGAAGAACTTTCCGACCTCGACCCACCATCACTGGAGCGATTACAATTGGTGAAGCACGTTCCGAACGCCATAGGCAAGGCGATTTTTGAGCGGATGCAAACGCTGTTTCGGAGCGGTATATTTCGTGGTGAAGATATGCGGAATATGAAACCTCAATATGACGTGCTGCTCGACACAACCGGCGTGTGCGAGCGCATCAAATTTACCCCCATTCCGCCCAGCTATGGCACGTATATTCGGGTGTTTATTTTTGTGTATCTGGTTATTCTACCATTTTTGCTCATCGAGAAATACGAACTCTACACCATTCCGGCTGAAATGTTCGCAGGCTATATTCTGATGGGTTTGGAAATGATAGCCGAAGAAATTGAAGAGCCTTTCGGGCTTGATTCCAATGACCTTCCGCTTGACTCCATTTCCGGCACTATTCGCGCAAATGTGTTTGAGATTCTTGAGGTGTAATGCTTGTTCTAGCATTGTAAGCAAAGAACACAAAGGAAGAACGCAAAGGTACACCATCAGCATTGTTTTCACCGTATGTGGTTAGGTTATAGCCATAGGCTGAATGCGGACAGTGCGGGTTTGGCGGATATGCACTGATTGTTGAAGAAAACGATAACAACGGATGCTTTTTTATCCATTCTCCCATCCGCAAAAAATCCCTCGTTATCCGCTCAATCCGCTTCTTCAGCGTTCTCTTACGAAAAATCTGAAATACTACGGTGTTTCGTAGCGGACTTTGCGTTGGATTCCTTTGCGCTTCTTTGCGTGAATGCGGTGCTGAAGCCTGTATTTTTTCTCAATTCCATAATTGCCCACTCAATCCTTATTTTTTCATTTTTCCCCAGCAGCACTATGCACCGTATTTTTTTCACCATTGCACTTTTAATAACCGTAACGGCTATGGCAACAGCACAGCAGAAACCGCTTCAATACCCGCAAGCACTCAAGATTGACCACACAGACACGTACTTCGGCACAAAGGTCGCTGACCCTTACAGATGGCTTGAGGACGATACCTCCAGCGCAACGGCAAAGTGGGTGGAAGCAGAAAATAAAATAACCTTCGGCTATTTAGAGCAGATTCCCTACCGCAAAGACTTGCAGTCGCGTTTGGAAAAAATTTACAACTACCCGAAATATTCCACTCCCTCGCGCAAAGGCGAGTACTACTTCTTCTCGAAAAATGATGGTTTGCAAAATCAATCGGTGCTGTACATCCAAAAAGGCATAGAAGGCAAGCCCGAAGTCTTTTTCGACCCTAACGCGCTTTCGGCAGATGGAACGGTGCGTCTGGGCGCATCCTCCATTTCCAACGACGTGAAGTATTGGGCGTATGGTTTGTCATCAGGCGGCTCGGACTGGCTTGAAATCAACGTAATGGAGATTGCTACCCGAAAAAAACTGAGCGACCGTTTACGCTGGGTGAAAATTTCCGGCATTTCGTGGTACAAGGACGGCTTCTTTTACAGCCGCTATCCCGCACCACCGGACACGACCAAGTTGCTCTCGGCAAAAAATGAAAATCACCAAGTTTTCTATCACAAACTTGGTACCGACCAGAGCAAAGACGAACTTGTTTTTGAAGATACCAAAAATCTCCAACGTTTTCACACGGTGGGCGTGACGGATGACGAGAGTTTCTTGGTGTTATCCGTTTCCGACCGAGGCAAGGGCAAAGACGGAAATGCGCTCTATGTGAGGAATTTGGCAAAAGGGCAGAAAGACTTCACGCGCATTGTCGGCGATTTTGACTTTGATTTTTCGTTGCTGGATAATGTTGGCGACAAATTGCTTGTGCAGACCAACTACAAAGCGCCTAATCAGCGCGTGGTGCTTATTGACCCTGCAAATCCTGCCGAAAGTGCATGGAAAGAAATTTTACCCGAAAAGCCGGAACCGCTCATTGGTGCTGGCACGGCAGGCGGTAAGCTCTTTGCGACCTATTCCAAAGATGTCTCGCATCGTGTGTATGTCTATGACCTCGCTGGCAAACTGGAAAACGAAGTGCAACTGCCCGCAATCGGCACGGTATCTGGTTTCGGTGGAGAGCGCGACGACAAAGAAGTGTTTTTTACGTTCACCTCTTTCACGTTCCCGCCGACGATTTATCGCTACGACCTTGCCAGCAAAAAATCAAGTCTTTTCCGTGCTTCTGAGGTGTCATTTAAGCCGGAAGATTACGAAACAAAACAGGTCTTTTTCACGAGCAAAGACGGCACAAAGGTTCCAATGTTCATCGTACATAAGAAGGGCATTACGCTGGACGGGCAGAACCCGACGCTGGTCTATGGTTATGGCGGCTTCAATATCTCGCTTTTCCCAGGATTTAGTCCCTTGCGCATTGGCTGGCTGGAGCAGGGTGGAATCTTCGTGCAGGTGAATTTGCGCGGTGGTGGCGAGTATGGTGAAAAGTGGCACGAACAGGGCATGAAACTGAAAAAGCAAAACGTTTTTGATGACTTCATTGGTGCAGCCGAATGGCTCATCAAAGAAAAATATACCTCATCGGCAAAACTCGCCATGCAGGGCGGCTCCAATGGTGGTTTGCTTGTTGGTGCGGTGATGTGCCAGCGTCCTGAACTTTTCAAAGTAGCACTTCCGGCGGTGGGCGTGATGGATATGCTGCGCTTCCACAAGTTCACGATTGGCTGGAACTGGATTGCGGATTACGGTTCATCCGAAAGCAGTGAAGCGGAGTTCAAGTATATTTCTGGCTATTCGCCGCTTCACAACTTGAAGGCGGGCGTTCAGTATCCCGCTACAATGGTAACGACCGCCGACCACGACGACCGCGTCGTGCCGGCGCACAGTTTCAAGTTTGCCGCGACCTTGCAGGAAAAGCACAAGGGCGAGAATCCGGTGCTGATTCGCATTGCTACGAAATCGGGACACGGCGCAAGCAACACGAAAAAAGCAATCGAAGAAACGGCAGATGTGTATGCCTTCACGATGTGGAATTTGGGCATGAAGCCGAAATTCTAGGCAGAAATTGATTCATAAAAGCAAAGGGACAAACAGTGCTTGCGCTGCTTGTCCCTTTGATGTTTTTGAGTGTAGCGTGATGCTGTTACTCCACAAACGCCGTGGGTATTACTTTCTTCAAGCGGTCAATTTCTTCTTGTGGAATACGATTGCCACCTGCAATACGTGCATCGGTGAGTTTGGTCAGGTTGATGATGTCTTTGGGCAAAGCGCTGAGACGATTGCTCGAAACATTCAAATTCGTCAGATTGGTCAGTTCGCAAAATTCTTTAGGGAGTTCTTGTAACTGGTTAAACATCAGATTGAGCGTTCGTAAGTCTTTCAACTCGCCAATTTCAACGGGGAGCACCGCTATTTCGCTATATGCCAAATCAAGTGTTCGCAGTGTCTTGAGGTGTGCAATTTCTTTTGGCAATTCTGTAAAGCGGTTATTGGCTGCATTGAGCACAATGAGCGTGTCGAGCAAGCACAGTTCTTTCGGGAAGGTCGTTAGTTTGTTATTCGCAATCGAAAGAACGCGAAGGTTTTTGAGTGCGCCCATGTTCTGCGACCATTTTTGAATGGGGTTTTCGTCCAATATCAAGCGGCGAAGTCCTGGCATTGTTGTCAGTGCTTCGGGGAATGTTTTGATGCCGTTGAGCGCCAAGTCAATATCGGACAAGTAAGTCAAATCTTTTAATTCTGCAGGAAGCGTACTGAGCTGGTTGCGCGAAAGGTCGAGCTGCACGAGGAATTTAAGTTTGCTAATCTCGTTGGGCAGTTTTGTGATTTGGTTATCTGCCAAAGAAAGTCCCGTCAGATTGGTCAGCTTGCAGACCACTTGCGGCATTTCACCCTTGATGCGTGTACCGGAAAGGTCGAGAACGCGCAGATTCTTGAGATTGCCTAATTCCTTGGGCAAGCCCGTGAGAGGGTTTTTGGCAAGAGACAGTGCTACAAGGTTTTCCAATTTGCCGATGCTTGGCGGTATTTTTTTGAGTAAGCCTGTCGAAAGGGATAATACTTGGAGGTTTTTGAGCGAGCCGATATTTTCCGGCAATTCCGTGAGCGGATTCACGCTCAAAATCAAGACTTGCAAATTCTTTAACTCAAAAAATTTGGCTGGAAGTTTTTTGATGTAATTTTTGCTCACGTCAAGTTTATAGACTTTCTCCGGCTCGGAAAGCGCACGAGCAAGAGATTCGTAGGTCTCTTTTCCTGCAAGCTCTTCTTCGGTAAGCAACGCCCCTTGGGCAAAAAGTCCGCTTGTATTGCTCGCAAAAGCAAGCACGAGGCAAAGAATGTACCGCCAAAGGTGTTGAGCGCTTCTGCGGTATTGGAGTAAGGATTGCATATCTGTCTGCATAGTTTGTCTGCATGAATAAATGGTAAGAACAAAAGTATTTATCGTGGTCTGGTGCTATGATTTAATGCTATATTGAGTAGTATTGCTTGTGGCTAGGTTTAATGAGTTTCTTCATCTCGTGGTTGAGCTTCTTTACTTCTGGTTGAACCCAAACTCCGCCACAGAAGCATAGCAAACATAATGACTGCCGCAGCCGCGCCGGGGGCAAAGGTGCCAACGCGCTGAATGAGCAATCCGCCCACAAAAGCAGTCCCGAAGCGGGTGCTGTTGTCAATTGCTCCGGCGATACCCATTGCGCCGCCAATTTCATCGTGTGCTGAGGCTTTGGTCAGAAGGCTATTGATGACGGTGATGAGGGTGCTGGCTGCAAAGGACAAAGGAACAAGGATAATGAGTAGCACTACAACATTGGGCGTAAAAGCCCACGCTACCAGCGAGAGCACCATGAGGGGGGCGGAAATTTTGAGCAGTGCCTCATCTGACCAAGTTCGCGTCAGAATCCGCAGAAAAACACCCTGCATGAGCGATACCAGAATGCCAATCCACGCAAAAACATATCCTGTTTCGCGGGCTGTAAGGTTCAGATGGTATTTATTGAAGAGTGCTATATTTTGCTGAAACATTGCGAAAGCAAAACTGAATCCCGCCCACAATATTAGCAACGGTGCGGTGTGTGAGCTTGTCAATAATCGGCGGAGCAAGGCAATATCAAACAGTGGCTCTGGTTCGACGGATTGGGCTTTTGGGCTGGGTTGTTCGTTTGCAGCGCCTTTTTTTGCCATGCGCAGGGATTCCGGAAGGAAGAGCGCAATAACAATGAAGTTGACCGCACACAGCCCCGCTGAAAGAAGCGCCGGCACAACGTAGCCATTTTTACTCAAGATACCACCCAACGCCGGACCGATGGTAAATCCTACGCCGAAAGCTGCACCGATAAGCCCAAGCGCAGATGAACGCTGGTCTTTTGTTGTTACATCGCTGATATATGCTTGTGCCACGGGGATATTTGCTGCCACACAGCCCGCAATAAAGCGTGCAAGAAACAGCATCCACAGCGACGAAGCGCTTGCCAGAACAAGAAAGCCGATAAAATTACCACCAATATCAACGAGAAACATGGGCTTTCTGCCAACTTTATCGGAGAGGCGACCGATAATAGGTGCGCCGAAAAACTGACACAGCGCGTACAGCCCTGTAAGAAAGCCTATTTGAGTCGGTGTTGCGCCAAATGTGGCGGCATAATATGGTAGCACCGGCAAAAGCAGTGAGAAACTAACAATATCAAGCAGAACAACTAAAAAAACTATACCAAATCGCGGTGAGGCATCGGCGGGTTCTACTTCGTTCACCTGTCCTTGTGTCATAGCGCTTTTTTTCGGGGTGCAAAAAATTATTTGAGCGTCTTCAAAAAGCGTACTGTTTCTTCGACTGTGCGCCGTTGCTGTTCTTCATAGCTCATCGTTGCGTCATTGTCACGGTTTTGTTTGCCGTAACTGCCAAACTGAGCATGATTCGCGCCTTCCAGTACGACATAGCGCGTTTGAGGCGGAGCGGGCAAGTATTTTTTGTTGTTTTCAATCGTCGCCGGAGTTGCCAAGCCATCCAGACTACCGGAGATAGAAAGCACTGGTATTACACGCTTCGATACATCATTGGAAGCATCCGGGTATGCGGCGTACAAAATAAGACCTTTGCAAGCGGTTGAATCTTGATAAACGAATCGTGCAGCCATAGCGCCGCCAAGCGAGTGTCCGCCGATAGCCCACGAGCGGATATAACGATTTTCGCTGATGACGGGATTGGCAACAAACGGGTCGAAAACCGCAAGTTTGAAGGGGACAGGAACGATTGCCACAAAAAATCCTTGTGCCGCAATAGCGCGGCATAGCGGAGCGTACGCACGCTCATCCACCAAACCGCCCGGGTAAAAGAGATACCCTGTGCGAATTGCTGTGCCGATATTTTTTGGACGAAATCCGATAAATGTCGGTGCAATCTCAACGTCTATTTGCGCATCGGATTGAAGTGCATCCGTCGCAATGGCGGTGGGCTGAGAAGCGCATGAAACCAACACCATGCAGGTAAAGAAAGTGATTGTGACAGACTGCAAAGCGGTTGTAGTCCACTCGCAACGTGGACTACAACTACAATTAGTTTTATCGCCGGATTGATAATTACGCATAGCGAAGTACATCGTGCCGTGAGACAAGTCCGATAATACGACCAAAATCACCCACGAGGACTGCGGGATGCTGGCGTAAACGCTCAATTCCTTCTTTGACATCTGTGTTTGCATCCAAGACGGGCATTGGTTCTTCCATCACATCGGTAATGGTTGCATCCAGCGCGTTGCGGTCTTCCAGCACTCGCGCCATGAGGCGGTTATCGCGGACGCTTCCCACGGGCTTGCCCGCATCATCCAGTACCGGCAGAGAGGAGAGTTCGTATTTATTCATTTGGTCAAGCGCATCTTTAAGAAGAGCTGTGGGCTTGACCGAAACAAGCGGCGGCAGAGTTTTGGATGAGTGTTTTTCTTCCAGAAGCATTTTGAGCGTCATGCGGTCAACGTCAAGCATCTTGTTTTGTTTTAGCCATTCGTCGGAATGGTGCTTCGATAGATATCGCTCACCGGTGTCGCAAACAATGGCTACAACAACTGCCTCTTTCGGAAGAAGTTTTGCCACGCGCAGTGCAGCCACGATATTCATGCCGGAGGAGCCACCACAAAACAAGCCCTCTTCGCGCACCAAGCGCCGTGCCATCGTGAAGGAATCTTTATCGGTAATGTTCATCACCTCATCCACTAAATTGAGACCAAGATTGCCCGGAATGCGCTCTTGTCCTACGCCTTCGACGAGGTAGGGCAGGGACTCAACCAAGCGACCGGTGTCCTTAAAGGACTTAATGGATGAGCCGAGTGGGTCGGCGGCGATAACTTTGATATTCGGGTTTTGCTCTTTGAGATAGCGTGCCGTTCCGGTGATGGTACCGCCCGTGCCCATTCCGGCGATAAAATGTGTTACTTTGCCATCGGTATCCTTCCAAATTTCGGGTCCCGTTGTGCGGTAGTGGACATCGGGGTTTGCAGGATTGTCGTATTGGTTGAGCATGACCGCATTCGGGATTTCACTTGCGAGACGCTTTGCGGTGTTGAAATAGTATTCCGGCGAACTGGATTTTGCTGCTGAAGGCACAATCATCACATCGGCACCCATGGCTTTGAGGTAGCGCACACGCTCAACCGAGGCTTTTTCGGTCATGACAAAAAGGCAACTATACCCCTTGAGACGCGCTGCCAGTGCAAGCCCGATGCCGGTATTGCCGCTCGTCGGTTCAATAATCACGCCTCCCGGTTTCAATCGCCCATCTTTTTCGGCGGCTTCTATCATCGCAACGCCGATGCGGTCTTTGACCGAACCGCCGGGATTGCGGCTTTCCATCTTCACAAGTACTGTTGCTTGAATACCTTCTGTCACGCGATTAAGACGCAGAAGGGGCGTAGAGCCTATCATATCGAGAATCGTTGCGAAATATTGCATCGTGTGCCTACCAAGAGATTTGGGTAAAAGAATTGAATTCGTAGCGTGTGTGCTTTGGAAAAGAATATATGGATGTTTGTTTTGCTGCCAAAAAGTTGTACAAACACACACAGCCTACAAAACTAGCAAAAAAAATGGAGATGAGCGTAAAAAAAGCCTTTCGCTTCTGAACAAATCTATTGTTTGTCAAGTACCGTTTTTGTCAAACATTTTGGTAGTTCAGCATTTGTTTCATCATAGAGCGATATTTAAAATCTTTCACAGGATGTGTGGAATACAAATTAACATTTAGAAATGTACGCTTGGCGCGAAATTTTTTGGTCAAAAGATAAAAAAAATGCAATATTACGGCTTGTTCCTAAAAAAGTTTCGGCTTTCTGTCAATTCTTGATGTTAATTAGTGTTAAACGCTGCCAATATATTGTTGCAAATGCCTGATAAATGGATGCTTCGGCGTTGTTTTGAGTTTTTTTCTTTCTCCGATCCCCAAACCTTTGTGACGGAACGGTTCAATTCTGTCACATTATGTTTCACCCTCAATTCATTTTGTAGTTATGAAAAATATGCTACGCATTTCTTTGGCGGTGGTAATGGTGCTTTGCTCCTTTGCCTTCGCTTCAGCACAGGTACGGACTATTACCGGTAAGGTAACGGATGCCGCTACCAAAAAAACTATGGGTGGTGTAAAAATCACCGCAAAGGGTACCGTACGTGGTGCATTTACCCGCCAAGACGGTTCGTTTTCATTGGTTGTGCCATCGGACGCTACCAAGTTGGTCTTTGAATATGTCGGCTTCAAGAAAAAAGAAGTCGTTATCAGTGGTGAGAACATTGATGTCGCATTAACAGAAGATATTCTTCAAACGGAAGAACTTGTTGTTACGGCTCTTGGCATCAAACAAGAGAAAAAAGCACTTGGATATAGTGTGCAAGAAATCAAAGGTTCAGAAGTTGCTGGCTCACGCGAGGTAAATGTAACTCAAGGCTTGGCAGGTAAAGTTGCCGGCGTGCAGGTGATTCAATCATCCGGTTCCGCAGGCGCTTCCGCTTCGGTTCGTATTCGTGGCGTAAGTTCTATTACTGGTAATAACGAGCCTCTTTGGGTTGTGGACGGTATTCCGATTGATAACTCCTCTTCACAAACTGAGGGTGGTACCCGTGGTGTTGACCAATCAAACCGAGCAATTGATATTAATCCTGATGACATTGAGGATATTAATGTTCTCAAAGGTGCTGCTGCTGCTACGCTTTATGGTATTCGCGCTGCTAATGGTGTGATTTTGGTCACAACCAAGCGTGGAAAAGAAGGAAGCAATATGAATGTTTCCTATTCATTCAATATCGGTTTTGATAATGTTAATAAACTTCCAGAAGTACAAACAATGTGGTCACAGGGACAGGGTAATCCGCTGAATGAAGCTGTTTCTCCTGTGGCACGGTATGGTGGACCAAATAGTGGTGCTTTGCGCTCATGGGGCGCACGAATTGATACATTGCGCTGGAGTGGTAACGCTCCGCAAACATGGACTCTCGCTGCTCCTTTCTGGGATCGCCGTGGTACGATTGTTGGACAAAGTGCTGCTCCGAACGGTGAGCGTGTTGTGCCAATCAATCATTTGGAGCAATTCTTCCAGACCGGTCAAACATTGAACCACTCGCTTTCACTTACTGGTGGTGGTACGTTTGGAACATACTATTTTTCGCTTTCGCGTATGGATCAAACGGGTATTGTACCCAATAACTCCTTTGACCGCACGACGCTTAGTTTTAATGGTACGGCAAATTTCACTCAAGAATTTTCCGCAACGGGCATTGTCCGTTATACAAACTCCGGTGGTACACGTATTCAGCGCGGTTCTAATACATCGGGTGTGATGTTAGGTTTGGCTCGTACACCTGTTTCATTTGATTATAGCGGATATGGAACTTCCCGTTCTGACCGTAGTTCCTATTTGTTCCCTGATGGTCGTCAGCGGACGTTTATTGGCTTCGGTAGCTTTGATAACCCATACTTTACTGCATATGAAAATCCTTTCCGCGACCGCGTTGACCGCATGCAGGCGGTAGTCGAGTTGAAATATAAGCCTACAACATGGCTGAACATTATGTACCGCGCAGGTACAGATTTCTTCTCAGAACGCCGCAAGCAGATATTTCACAATGCCTCGACGTATGCTATCGTTGGCACAACAGGTGCCGTAGCGGAGGACAACTATTTTAATCAAGATCTGAATTCAGAGCTTATTGCCACAGGTACGTTTGAACTAGCTGATGGACTGAGCTTGGTGGCGAAACTTGGTCAAAACTTCTATCAGTTCTACAATCAAAATCAGTATCAACAAGGTACAGGCTTGTCCTTACCTGAATTCTATAACGTTGCTGCAACCACCACACAGATTACCCGTGAATTTCAAACCATACGACGTACTGCTGCTGCGTATGGAGAAGCACAACTCAGCTACAAGAACTGGGCGTTTATTAACGGTAGCATCCGTAATGAGTGGGCTTCTACTTTGCCATTAAGTACGCGGTCATTCCTCTATGGAGGTGCAAGTGCTAGTCTTGTATTTACCGAAATGCTTGGTATGGCAGAAGACGGGTTTCTTGGGTTTGGCAAAGTACGTGCTTCATATGGTGTCGTAGGGAACTCCGCTCCGGCATATGTACTCAATACGCTGTTTGTTACTCCAGGCATTGGTGACGGTTGGACCAGTTTTAATGCAACCCCGTTCCCCTTTAACGGTCGTGGTGGTTTCTTGCAGTCTGTTAATATTGGTAATCCAGACTTGCGCCCCGAATCGGTTAAAGAAATTGAGTTCGGTACAGAATTACGCTTTATGAACGGCTTTTTGAGTCTCGACCTTAGCTATTTTAATAAGATTTCTTCCGACCTTATTCTTCCTGTTCCTATCGCTACTTCGACCGGTTATCAAACAATTCGTTTGAATGCAGGCCAAATTAGCAACGTTGGCGTAGAAGCTGTAGCAAACTTTAACTTCTACCGTGATAACGACCTTCGCATTGATCTTGCACTTAATTTTACTTCAATTAAGAACAATGTTGACCGTCTTGCCGATGGAGTTGAACAAGTTGGTCTTGGTGGTTTTACTAGTGCAGCAGCTTTTGCTATTGCTGGCAAACCTTACAGCGCTACCTTTGGTTTCGGTTTCCGTCAGGATGCGCAAGGTCGTACACTTATTCAAGGAGCGACACTTGCTAATGGTATGCCTAACCCGCGTGCGGGCTTGCCAGTTGGTCAAGACCCAACACAGAAATATCTTGGCGATCCATATCCGACGTGGACAGGTGGCGTTCGTCCTACGATTTCCTACAAAGGTATTCGTGTAACGGCGCTTTTGGATATTCGTCAAGGTGGGCAAATGTGGAATGGTACACGTGCGGCACAGGTAAACTATGGTATGCCGAAAGAAACAGAAAACCGTACCGACCGTCCTGCATTGCCGGGCGTTTTGACCGTTGCTGATGCTACTGCTCCCGGCGGATGGCGTGCAACCGACCAAGTGAATAATATTCCCCTTGCTTCCCCAAGCGATCCCCGCGCATATGCACGTGTGCAAGACTACTACGTCAACTTCTTTAACACGTTCTCCAATATCGGTGAGCCATTTATGGAAGATATGAGCTGGTTGCGTCTGCGTGAACTCAGTGTATCGTATTCCTTACCTTCTTCTTTGTTAGAAGGCTCTATCGTACGCGGTCTGACGGTGAACGTGACGGGACGCAATATCTGGCTTAGCACAAAATACAGTGGTATTGACCCAGAAACAAACTTGCTTGGCGCAAACAATGCTCAGGGTTTGGAGTACTATAATATGCCGAATACCCGTAGCTGGCTCTTTGGCATACAAGTAAACTTCTAACCATTTACCATGACAATTTCAAGGATTCTTACTATGAAAAAATTCTTTTCTCGCGCTGTGGTGCTTGGTTTTGTGGTAGCTACTTTGTCAAGCTGCGATACAATCATTCCCGCATCTATCAATGTTGACCCTAATAATCCCACAGCTATCGGTGTACCTGGATTGCTGTTGACACCTGCACAAGTAAATCTTGGATATGCTATTGGCGGTGACGGCAGTAGATTCTCAGGCGTACTTGCTCAGTACTATGTTGGACTTGATCGTCAATTTTTGACCATAAATGATAACTATCAACTTTCCGAAGCAGATATTGCAAACTATTGGGCGAACTTATATACGAGTAGCTATAACGAGTTGTTGCTGCTCGCCGATGCTGCTCGCGCAAGAAACGGTGCAAACTATGTAGGTGCTTCCCAAATGCTTCGTGCGATGACACTTGCGCATCTGACCGATGTTTTTGGCGATATCCCTTCAACTCAAGCCGGTGCTGGTGCCGCTAATCTTCGCCCTAAATATGATACCCAGCAGGAGGTTTACCAGCAAATTCAAGCACTGCTTGACTCCGCACTGACAAATTTTGCGACAACCTCACCCTTAACAATGGGTACAGATGACCAAATTTATCGTGGTAATCTTCTTCGTTGGAGACGTGCAGCAAGCGCTCTCAAAGCTCGATATGCACTTCGATTGACAAAAGTAAATGGTGCTTCTGCCGCTGCGACAGCATTGCAGCACTTGCGAGTAAATCCGATGACTGCAAACGACGATGATTTTCAATTGTTATTCCCGGGAAGTGCAGCACCAAGCCCAATGAACCAATTCCAAAATCAACGTGCAGGAAACATTGATACGAATCGCAATTTTTCCAGTATGCTGCGGCGGTTGAATGACCCTCGGATTACGCGGTACGGGCTTTTGACCACCAATCCAAACTCCTACCATGTTCAGACAAATGCACCGGTCATTTTCTTGTCATATGCTGAGACCAAATTTATTGAGGCTGAAGCACAACAGCGTGCGGGACAAACCCAAGCCGCTTCTGATGCGTATCGTGAAGGTATTCGTGCATCCTTTACAAAAGTTGGCTTAACGGCTGCGCAAGCTGACACTTACTCTGCTCAGGATGCTGTGTCTCTTACAGGTGTTAGTGCGCAAGAGGCATTAGTTCGTATTGCTACTCAAAAATATCTCGCACTCTACCCGAGTGCTGAAGGATATAATGAATGGCGCCGTACCGGACAGCCTGCTCTTACTCCTAATCCGGGTCAGACGGCAATCCCTCGTCGTTTCCCGTATCCACAAGAAGAGCGGTTCTACAATAATGCTAATCGTCAAGCAGCTCTCACCCGTCAAGGTGTTCGCGATGCTGGCGACCTTACAACACCCGTTTGGTGGGATGGTGGAAAATAATTATTTTGCGATGGTCACGATAAAGTTTTTATTGTGACTATCGCAATTTTTTCACTGTGTGAAAGGCTTAAAGTAATGAAAACTCTGAAAAAATATATTCTTGGCTTTTGTGTAGTAGCCTTAAGTGCAATTGCTTTTACAGGCTGTTTAGGCACAAGTAGCCGCGGTACGCCCCCGCCACAATCACAACCGCAGCCTGTCCAGCAGGAATAAGTTAGCGATGAATAAATGTTTAGATAGATATACACAAACGCCCGATACTTTCCCCAAAGTATCGGGCGTTTTTCTTGCTGTAGAAAAATCCGTATATTGCTCCTACAATTCAAATGTCCGAGTACTTATTCCTTCTTCTCCAATGAAATACGTTCTCTCTCTCCTTTCAGTATCCGTTCTGGCGTTCATGGGGATATTACTTCCTCAAAACCTCTCCGCTCAAACCGTTTCCGCCGATGAAGCCCAACAAATCGTGGACTATCATAACACCGTGCGTAAAGAAGTCGGTGCGCCGCCTGTAGAGTGGTCGCCGGAACTGGCAGCTTTTGCGCAGGAATGGGCAAATTATATCGCTGCGAACGGGTGTGCGATGCAGCACCGCCCTAATAGTGGCAAATGGGCACAGAAGTATGGTGAAAACGTTTTCTGGGGCGCTGGCAAAGCCTACACGGTTATTGATGCCGCTCAGTCGTGGTACGGCGAGAAAAAGTTCTGGAAAGGTGGCAAATTAAGTAATCGAAACTGGTCGAAAAGTGGTCATTATACACAAATGGTGTGGGCGGCAACGACGAAAATTGGCGTGGGCAAAGCGGTTTGTAAAAATGGCGCAACGATAATTGTTGCCAACTACGACCCAAGAGGGAATATGATGGGTGAAAAGCCGTATTGAAATCATAATGGCTGCAAAAAATACGAAGCAAGAAAATGTACAGGAAAATTGGCGTGTCTTCGTCTTCAACGCTACAACCACCACCGTTGAGCAAAAGAAAGCGAGCACAAGAAGGTAAGCAAAAAAGAGGTATTTACCCACCACGCACACCTATCGTACAAAACGCTTCATTTCTCAACATTTATTTTTTACCAAGTCATCATAGAGAGTATGCGCAAAAAAATTGCTGTTATCGGTTCCGGCTTTGGCGGGCTTTCTGCTGCCGTGCGTTTGCAGGCGCAGGGGTTTGATGTAACGATATTTGAAAAAAACGAGCGCATGGGCGGTCATGCGTATCAAATGAAAAAAAAGGGTTACACCTTCGACATGGGACCCTCGCTTATTACTGCGCCGGATGTGATTGAAAAAGTCTTTGCTGCTGCGGGCAGAAGGATGAGTGATTACTTAGACTTGACCTATCTCGACCCTTTTTATCGCATCTATTTCCACGATAAAACCTATATCGACTACACGGGCGATAGTGCCAAAATGCGTCAGGAATTTGCCAAATTCAACAAGGATGATGCGGCAAATTATGACCGTTTTATTGAAGATTCGCGCAAACTTTATGATGCTGTTATCACCGACGGACTAGGCACAACGCCCTTTATGGACTTGAGAACGTATTTCGGTTTTGTACCGAAGGCGCTCAAGCTGAACGCATTGTTTCCGGCATATACTTTTGTCAAGCGTTATTTCAAGGACTTTCGTACCCGCTTCACGTTCTCATTTCACCCCCTCTTCATTGGTGCAAGCCCCTTTCGTGCTCCGGCGATTTACTTGATGATTCCGTACTTGGAGAAAAATGGCGGCGTGTGGTTCGCTAAAGGCGGTATGTATGCGTTTGTGGAGGCATTAGAGAAAGTGTTTTTGGAACTAGGTGGTACGATAAAAACAAATTCTCCCATTGAAGAAATTATCGTTGAACATGGTCGTGCAGTCGGTGTTCGCACGCACGGCGAGGTGTTTGGTGCGGATGCCGTCATTTCCAACGCAGACTTTGCTCATACTCAGACGAAACTACTCAAGCCCGAACACCGCAAGAAATGGACCGATAAGAAAGTGCTGAAGTTGGATTATTCGATGAGCGCTTTTCTGATGTACATCGGCACCAAGAAAAAATATCCCGAACTTTTGCATCACACCTTGATTCTTTCGGAGCGCTACAAAGAACTCGTGAAAGATATTTTCGACAAAAAAATTCTACCGGAAGATTTCTCCATGTATCTCCACGTGCCGACGCGCACCGATAGCGACATGGCTCCCGAAGGCTGCGAGAGTATGTATGTACTCATTCCCGTCGCCAATCTCGCTTCGGGCTTGAAATGGGAGGATATTAAGCAGAAGTATGCTGATAAGGTGCTTCAATTTCTCGAAGAAGATTTCGGCATGAAGGATTTGCGGGCAAATCTGGACGTGCTGGAACTCTTTACGCCCGAAGATTTCAAGCGCGACCGCAATAGCCACTTGGGTAGCGCATGGGGTGTAGAGCCTTCCATTCAGCAAACGGCGTATTTCCGCCCGCATAACCGCAGTGAAGATGTGCCGAATTTGTACATTGTTGGCACAAGCACCCATCCGGGTGCCGGCGTACCGGGCGTACTGATGACAGCCGAGACCACGCACAAATTAGTTTGTCAAGACTTCGGGCTACCATTTACGGAGAAGCCAGCGAATGAACCGATTCTACGGTAAATTTTTGTGAATGTTCTTGTTAGTAAGTAGCTGTTTGTATATTTGTCTGTCATAGTGCAGTCGGGCGCGAAAAAGCGTTGGGCTGCACTTTTTTTGTGGCTATATTGCGCTTGAATTTATAGACTTTCCATGATATTGTCGCACAACGTTATGCGAAAAATTAGAGTTTGGAGCGCATCAAGACCTGCATCAACCCTTCATACTATTGGTGTTTTGTTCATTTTATCCTCGTCGTTGGCACTCTGTGGGAATTTGTACGGACAGGTAAAAGAACTGGAAAAGATTGCCCCAAAAGCCGCTTCAGTGCTTCGTTCTACAATATTGTATTTTGGTGAAAATGTGCGATTTTCTTCGGATATTGCCTCTGAGGCAAATATCCCTGCGCGTGAATTTTTTCTGACCTACAAATTCAGTGGCGACGAGCGCATAGAAGCGCCGTATCAAGCACCATTTGTGGGGGAACGTATTCCGGGGTATGCGCGAAAAGTCGAAGTGGAATTGTACCGAACTGCATCCGGTACGGAGAAACAGCTTTTATGGTCGAATATTTATGAAACGCAGCAGATTCCACCGACCTTCAATACCTCACAAATAAGCATAGAAGAGACTTCCGGCAAAGGGAAAGCCGCAAAGTCAGGCGAATGTGCTTTTGTAATAAAAGGGCTGCGCGTTGATTTTGCCAAGCCTGTTGATACTGAGAAAAACCGTGTCGTTACGGCACTTGTGAACGATTTAGAGGTTGCCGAGCCTGCGCTGGATTCTTCGCGAACACAGATTCAGTTCTTTACGGGCAATAAGACCGACGAGAAATTGAATAGTGCTCTTAAGGCTGAATCTATGAGCATTGCGGGCTTTTTTGATGCAGGAGTATTTCTCGTAACCATTGGAATCAAGAATTTGCCCAAAGGTGTGCTCAAGGGCAAAACCTTGCGTGGTACTATCGGCATCAGGCTGAATGTTAGACTGCTCAATCGTCGTGCAATGCGCTCGGCGACAGCTGAGGAAACGGTACTTGTTCCGATAGAACTTTTGTTTTAGGAGAACTTGTGTTCTCATTTGTTGAATCATTAAGCAAAGCCTAATTCGCGGCTTGTTTTTTCATCATTTGTTTTTGCAATTTGGCTTGTCACCATCACCATTGTCCATTCTTCTTTGTTATACCATGAAACGAATTTCCCAAATCTTACTTTGTAGCGTCTTTATTGCCTTGTGGAATGTACCTGTCTTTGCGCAAAGTCTGCGTGAGGTATTTCAACGCTTTCCCTTAAAACGTCCCGAAGTCTCGATGACTCCCTCGCGGACGAATAAGGTCGTCTATGATGCCGCCAACGGGTATTTATCCATCAAAACGACGACAAATCCTGATACCCAATCATCGGAGCAGACGGTTTTTGTGTTGTTTCTTGCCGATGATGGAACGAAATATTATGCTCACCAAGAAATCAACGACCCCGGAGGTGGCGACGGCTGTAAGCGTAGCACACTCAAGATGTATTTGCTGGATGCCGGAGAATGGCGCGATGTCACGTCTCAGCTTCTTCCGAGCGTACGGATTAGCGAGTTTTACGGGCAGAAAAGCACGCCAAATTTGATAGATGTAAAGGGTATTATCAGCTATACTCCCGACGACAACCAGCGTGGAATAGGTCTTGGCATTGATTATACGCTTCCTCAAATTGGCACGACTATTCAGGCGTCGCTCGCCTATCGATGTGAAAATGATGTTACGCCCGAATATCTAAAACTCTACAAAGAATGTAAGTTCAAAATGATAGAACTTCTTTGGAACAAACAAAACGGTTGGTTTATTATGGGGAAGAAACGATAGTTTTGAGTACTTATCGTACCTTCAATTCCCTTACAAGCAGCGTAAGAAATGGTTTTCAAGCTATAACAACTCTTAAATTCAAGAACGAAGCAAACAAAGCACAAGCAAGTACAATGTTATGATAGAGCGATGCTTTTGGATATGCGTCTTCGTGGCTATGATGTGTGAAAGCCTGTCGTTGGTGTCTGGACAAGAGCCACAGTGGAAGGTGTTTGGGCACTTGCAGGAGGGGCGTACAGGTTTCAGTAGTGCTATAATTGGAGAAGGGAAAGTACTCGTAGCGGGTGGTTGGACTAACCTTAGAGGGATTCAACGAGAAAGAATGCGAGGAAATGTAAGCGCTTCCACTGAAATTATAGATGTCTCAACTCATAAAATACAGTATAGTAATCCCATGAATATTCCTCATGCTGAGGCAGTTACTCTCCAGACTCCAGACTCCAATGTGGTCGTGATCAGCGGTTTAACAAATGATAGCATTACAACACCCATCTGCGAAATATATGAACGAAAAACACATAGATGGCGAATTCTTGGCTCGCTACTTCTTGGTCGATATTCTCATTCAGCAGTATTTATTAGCAAGGATGAAGTGCTTGTGGTGGGTGGGCACGCAAATTTCAACTACGCCGCGGCTGTTGCTGAGGCAGAGGTATTTAATATTTACACTGGTAAAAGCCGTATCGTAGAAGATTTTCCGTATAAAAATGCTAATGGTATTAGCTTTACATCACAGGTCTTATCGCCCGGTAACCCTGTATTTATGGGAGGGCGAAGCCAGGGAGGGAACTCCCATCGCGCACCCTCTCTGTACACATACGGAAAAGATAGTGTTCGATGGTCACTGATCAATAAATATCCTGTCAGTATCCGTGCCGCAACCAACCTGTGTTTAGTTGATGGTCGAAATTTGATTGTCGGTGGCTTTATGCGAGATATACCTAATGCAGTAATAAGCCCATATATCTGCATTGAAACAGAAAATGGGTTTGTTGTTGTCGGTGGTATGTTAAAACCATTGGCACATAATGCTGCTAGTCAGTGGAATAGCGAAGTAATCCTGATTATCGGTGGTTTTGATGATGGTACTGCTTCTAACCGTACTGAATGGTTTGATATGCGAAGCAAAGAATCTATTGAGGGTCCCAGACTTAATCAAGGACGTGGTAGTTTTGTTTCCCTTTCTTTGCCAGTATTTAATGAGCAGAACCAACAAAGTGCAGCTCGAATCTTGGCTATTGGAGGAGTCAATTCAGAAGTTTTTGTTGTATCAGAAATTGAGATCTTGGAAACAAATAGCCCGCAACTTTTGGCATTGCCCAATAGTGAGATAGCCTCATTACGGCAGAAGAAAATTCTGACCTCGCCTATTGTTGTGATTGTGCTCTCAATATTTATCCTCGTCTTGATTGCTGGGTTGGTGTATCTCTTATATCAGGTATTAGCTATCAGACGGCAATCCAAATTTTCTTATCAGGGTAATGCCGTAGAGGGGCAAAAATGATGAAGCATTTTCCTCACCGATATTACTGCCGGTTTGTTATGGTTATACTTTTTGTGGTTCATGGTAGTTTTGCTGTCATTCCGGCAATATACGCCCAAGAGCCCCAGTGGAAGGTGTTTGGGCATTTGCAGGAAAGCCGTACTGACTTCTGTGCAGCAGCCGTCGGGTATGGTAAGGTGCTCGTGATGGGTGGTTTCCGCGAACAACGAGGTAGCCAAAATCATCGGATACGAGGTTCGGTAACGAACTCATGTGAGATGATTGATATTAACTATCGTCGAATCACATCTGCTCCTTCGATGCACAGTCCTCATGCTGATGTATATATGCTTCAAACGCGAGACTCGAATGTCGTGATAATCAGTGGTCTGAACACCGACAGCACAGCCACACCAGTCTGTGAGATGTATGACCGCAAGAAAAACGAGTGGCGTGTTTTGGGTTCATTGCTTATCGGTCGCCACCAACATTCCGCCGCATTCCTCAATGATGAAGAAATTATTGTCGTTGGTGGTCGAGCCCAATTCAATTATGCTCCGTCTATCGCAGAAGCAGAAATATTCAATATTCGTACGGGGAGTAGCTATCGAATTGATGATTTCCCCTGTAAAAGTGAAACTGCTGTTGGCGTTGAATCGCAGGTTCTCAATATCGCGTCGCCATTTTTTCTTGGAGGGCGAAGTGGTGGCGGAGGAAGCTACCAAACAGCAGACATATATTTATATGATACCATTTCTCGGCATTGGTCATGTGTGAAGCCTCTTCATAGCCCAGCTCGTATGAGCGCCATGAGGCTATTTGACGGCAGATTACTTCTTTCCGGTGGTACAGTTAGTTGGCGGCAAGCGGAGATGATTGCCATCCCTAATCACAACATCTGTATTGAAACCACAAAAGGATTTTCTCTTGTAGGGACAAAAATAAAACCTCTTATAGTCAACTTGGTTGGTCAATGGAATAGTGAAATAGTGCTGTTTTTAGGAGGGCATGATGAAAAAAGGGTAAACACAAACTATACGGAATGGTTCGATAGTAGAACTGGACTGAGTTGTGTCGGACCTCCGATGAATGATGCTCGTGCGTTTTTTTGTTCGGTTTCTCTGCCCACATTTGATAAGCAAGGCAATCAACAAAAAGGATGTATTCTTGCCATTGGAGGAGTAGATGCGCAAAATCGGTCTCTATCCAGCATCGAAATACTCGAAACAATGAATCCCCAACTTATTGACCTCCCCAATGCCGAAATAGCTTCCCGAAGGCGGCAACAACTCCTTACTTCACCTGCGGTCATTATCACACTAACGGTATTTATACTGGTGTTGATAGCTGCTTTGTTGTACCTCCTTTTTCAAGTCTTTATCATACGCAAGCAAACAAAGTTTTCGTCGATAAACGGTGCTTTGGAGGAATCGAAAATATGAAATGTATTACATGTCAATTTTTTCCTCAGTCAATGCTCAACGTAACTTGTCTGCTCATGTTTAGTGTGTGTGCCGCACCACTATTTCCCCAAGAGTTTCAGTGGAAAGTGCTGGGGCATCTGAAGCATCCACGGATGCAATTTGGTATGGCGGTGATTGGTGAGGGACGGGTACTTGTGGTGGGAGGTTTTGCCGGAGTGCAAGGGATTCGGAGTGAACGATTACGTGGTGCTATGACTGCTGAATGTGAAATTATCGATGTTGAATCACATTCGATTACTTCTGCTCCACCCATGAATGTTCCCCATGCCCAGAGTGTCGTTTTGCAAACGGCGGATTCCAATGTTGTTGTGATAAGTGGACTCAATACCGATAGTACGACAACGCCGATATGTGAAATGTTTGACCGCAAAAAAAATGAGTGGCGTGTGCTTGGTTCCTTGCTTATTGGGCGGCATTATCATATGGCAGCATTTATCAATCAGGAGGAAATAATGGTTGTCGGAGGGCGGGCAAACTACAATTATGCAGGAACCATTGCCGAAGCAGAGATATTTAATATCCGCACTGGAAAGAGTCGTATGGTTGCTGATTTTCCATGCAAAGCGTGTGAAGGTATGGGAAGCAAATCGGATTTATTTTCTCAGCGCTCAATATTCGTGAATGGGCGGAGTGGGGGAGAAGGAAGCCATCGAACACCGAATGTGTACTCATATGACACTCTATCTCACCGTTGGGTTTGTGTTGCATATTTACCGGATGGGGCTTATTTGTCTGCCCATAAACGATTATTCGATGGCAGGCTTGTTATTACAGGAGGACTTAGACGTGAACCCAGGATACACTATGCTATAAGTCCGTCCATTAGAATAGAAGATCAAACTGGATTTGTAATTGCTGGCGAAATGATACAGCCTCGCTGGGCTTCCTTACTTGAACAGTGGAATAAAGAAATAATTATCAGCATGGGAGGGGTTGGTACTATCGGTTCTGCTCTTAACCACACAGAATGGTTTGATCTCCGTACCAAGCAGAGTTTTGAAGGACCTCTGATGAATGAGCCGCGATCATATCCTGCTTCTGCGTCCTTCCCTATTTTTGATAGTCAAGGAAAACAGCAAAGGTCTTGCATCATCGTTGTTGGGGGAATAAATATTGAAAATAAATCTCTATCCAGCGTCGAAATACTCGAAACAACCAATCCCCAACTTATCGAACTGCCCAGCACTGAAATAGCTTCCCGTAGGCGGCAACAATTACTCACTTCACCTGTAGTCATCATCACACTAACGGCATTTATTCTTGTGTTGATAGCCGCTTTGCTATATCTTCTGTATCAAGTCTTTATCATACGCAAGCAAACGAAGTTTTCATTGATAGATGGTGCGTCGGAGGGACAGAAGCTATGATGTGGAATCTATGCAGTAATTACGCTGTATTGGCGCTGGGTATGTTTTCCATACTACGTTTTGTACTTGCACCCACACCATTATTTTCCCAAGAACTTCAGTGGAAAGTGCTGGGACATCTGGAACAGCCACGAACAGAATTTGGTATTGCAATGATTGGTAATGGTAAAGTGATTGTGGTGGGAGGCTTTGTTAAGCAGCGCGGAGTACAAAAAGAAATGCTTCGCGGTGCGGTTACAGCCGAATGTGAAATCATTGATGTTAAGTCTCGCTCCATTATTTCTGCTCCATCTATGAATGTTCCCCATGCTCGGAGTATCGTATTGCAAACGGTAGATTCTAATATTGTTGCGATAAGTGGACTAAATACCGACAGCACGACAACGCCGATATGTGAAATGTTTGACCACAAAAAAAATGTATGGCGTGTACTTGGTTCCTTGCTTATTGGGCGGCATTGTCATATGGCATCATTCATCAATCAGGAGGAAATTATGGTCGTCGGAGGGCGGGCAAACTACAATTATGCAGGAACTATCGCCGAAGCGGAAATATTTAACATCCGCACTGGGAAGAGTCGAATGGTTTCTGATTTTCCATGCAAAGTGGATGGAGGAATTAGCTTTGTATCGGAGTCCCGACACACACTATTCTTTATTGGTCGGAGTAACGGCGCAAGCAGCTATCGAACATCGAATGTCTATAGTTACGACTCATTGCGTGGTTGCTGGGTTTGTATAGCATATTTACCAGATGCAGTACACGAGTCTGTGGGCAAAATATTATTCGATGCTAGGCTCATCTTTGCTGGTGGACTAAAAGGGGAGTCTAGGGTACAGAAAACTATAAGCCCTTACATAAGAATAGGGAATCAGACTGGGTTTGTGGTCGTTGGTGAAATGATCCAGCCTCGTTGGGCTTCCTTACTTGAACAATGGAATAGCGAGATAATTATTAATATGGGAGGGGTTGGTACTGCTGGTTCTGCTCTTAACCATACAGAATGGTTTGACCTCCGCACTAAGCAGAGTTTTGAAGGACCGCCTATGAAAGAACCACGCCTTCATTCTGCTTCTGCGTCCTTCCCTATTTTTGATAGTCAAGGAAAACAACAAAGGGCTTGTGTCATCGTTGTCGGGGGAATAAATATTGAAAATAAATCTCTATCCAGCGTCGAAATACTCGAAACAACCAATCCCCAACTTATCGAACTGCCCAGCACTGAAATAGCTTCCCGTAGGCGGCAACAATTACTCACTTCACCTGCGGTCATTATCACACTGACGGCATTTATTCTTGTGTTGATAGCCGCTTTGCTGTACCTCCTCTATCAAGTCTTTATCATACGCAAGCAAACGAAGTTTTCGTTGATAGATGGTGCATCGGAGGGACAGAAAATATGAAATGGACTGTACATCAATATTCTCATCAGTTAATGCTTAAGGTAGCTTGCCTTTTGCTCTTGAGTTTGTGTGCTACTTCATTATTTTCCCAAGAGCTTCAGTGGAAAGTGCTGGGGCATCTGGAACAGCCGCGGACAGAATTTGCTGTTGCTGCGATTGGCAGGGAACGGGTGCTAGTGATAGGAGGTTTTTCAGAGCATCTAGGAGTCCAGAAAGAACGAATGCGTGGACAGGTAACGGCTACGTGCGAGGTGATTGATGTTATCTCTCACACAATAGATTCCGTGTCATCTATGAATTCTCCTCACGCTCATGCTGTCGTTTTACAAACGGTGGATTCAAACCTAGTCGTTGTAAGTGGTCTGAATACCGACAGTACAACAACCCCGATATGTGAAATGTTTGACCGCCATAAAAATGAGTGGCGCGTACTTGGTTCATTGCTTATTGGTAGGCATAATCATATAGCAACATTCATCAATCAGGAAGAAATAATGGTTGTAGGTGGACGAGCAAACTATAATTATGCTGCAACCATTGCAGAAGCGGAGATATTCAATATCCGGACAGGAAGAAGTCGTATTGTCGCTGATTTTCCTTGTAAAGGGAGTGAGGGATTTAGTTGTAGATCAGATATTCTTTCACCACGGTTTCCAATATTCATTAGCGGTCGGAGCGAAGGAGGGTTGAGCTATCGAACGTCAAACATATATTGCTTTGACACATTGACTTGCCGTTGGGTTTGTGTTGGATATTTACCTGATGCAGTACACACGTTGGCTAGCAATAGATTGGTTGATGGTAGGCTAATCCTTGTTGGTGGAGTAAAGAGAGAGTCTAGGATATCTCACACACTCAGCCCATATATCAGAATAGAGGAATCAATTGGATTTGTCATTGCTGGTGCAATGATACAACCTCGCCTAATGTGCCGCGTAGAGCAATGGAATAAAGAAGTAATTCTCATTATGGGCGGTGGCGGCCCCAGCCAACCCGCTCTTAGTCAGACAGAATGGTTCGATCTGCGTACGAAGCAAAGTTTTGAGGGACCACCTATGAATGAGGCACGAACATCTTTTGCTTCTGCATCATTTTTACTCTTTGACAATCAAGGAAGGCATCAAAAATCTTGCTTGATTGCTATTGGTGGGGTAAATATAGAAAATAAATCTCTCTCCAGTGTGGAAATACTCGAAACAACCAATCCCCAACTTATCGAACTGCCCAGCACCGAAATAGCTTCTCGCAGGCGGCAACAATTACTCACTTCGCCTGCGGTCATTATCACACTAACGGTATTTATACTTGTGTTAATACTCGCTCTTTTGTATCTTTTAGTTCAGGTGCTTATCATTAAGCAAAAAGCAACACTACCCGTTTGGGACAATGAGCCGCTAGAGGTGAAACAATGAGAAAACAGAGATGCTTTCTTACGGTCATAATACATACCTTACTGCTATTCGTGATGCGGGGCGAATACCTATCGGCACAGCAGCAAGCGCTTCAGTGGCGCATACTGGGTACTCTCGCCAAGCCACATCTGGAAAGTAGCATTGCTGCTATTCAGCCGTATCGCATTCTTGTTATCGGCGGGTATGAGTGGGATAGGGCAACAAACCAAAAAATTCCACTCAGTTTTTGTGAAGAGATAGATACACGCAATCGCCATATTGCCGAGGCACTGCCGATGAATGTTCCCCACGCTGAAGCAGCATTAGTACAGAACGGCGATTCCAGTCTTGTTATCCTGAGCGGTGTCAGCACGAATCGTGCTTTAACGAAGGTGTGTGAGTTCTACGACCGTCTTTACAAATCATGGCGCGTTCTCGGTTCTCTCCTCATAGCACGCCGTCGTCCGATGGCAACCTTTATCAGCAATGACGAAATTCTCGTCGTGGGCGGTATGACTCAAGCGGGAGTACCCATAGCGGAAACAGAAATCTTCAACGTCAAGACTGGACGCAGTCGCATTGTGACGCACTTTCCTTATCCCATTGCAGCAGGTGCGTGTGCTGTTTCCGTCGGCTTTTCGTATGGTAACGCTGTGGTGATTGCCGGCAAAAGTACGGATGGTACACCCCAAAATGCTCTTCACCGATACAATGAGAAAAAACGGCAATGGGAGCCGAACGGCAATTATATTGATTCTGTGTTTTCGCCTCATCTCTTGCGGCTGTACGACGACCGCTTAGTTCTTTCCGGTGGTGTAAATACGATGATTGCTCCACATTCGGTATCAGACCGCATTGGTATTGAAACGTATAATGGTTTCAGAAAAGCAGCAACGATGAAAATAGCCCGCCAAGCACACGGCGTTGTGCAGTGGAATAACGATTCCTTACTGGTGCTGGGGGGACGCGATGCGCACGGGACGGTATTGCAACAAACCGAGTGGGTTGATTTGCTGACCGGGCAATGCTCTCTGTCGTCAAGCCCTCTGCTAAATGAAGCCCGCTCTGGCTGTTCGGTTATCGGACTTCAGGGCTTTGATACGTTTGGCTATCAGAATGAATCTCGTGCTCTTGTTATCGGCGGAGTCAACCTGCGTGGTGAACCTGTTTCGTCTGTCGAAATGCTTGAACGCATCGAAAAGCCAACAGTATTTGCCAGTGAAGATGGTAGCAACATTCTACGATTCATGCCGACGATTTTAACCTCGCCGTCCATTCTCTTAGCCTGCGTTGGTTTTATTGGGTGCTTGGTGATGGCATTGCTATATTTGGTGCGAGCATTGCGCAGGCAGCTTCAGGTCGAGCAGGAGCATTTACGTGTTCAGCACGAACAAGAGTATTTACGTCTTCAAATCACCACGCTGCAACTGCAAACACTTCATCTTCAAATGAAACCCCATTTTGTCTATAATTCTCTGGCGGCGGTGGAGTCGTTGGTACTCGAAAAGAAAACCGAAATGGCTTCCCATTACATTCGGATATTGGCAAAACTTTTCCGCATGGTGCTTGAACACAGTGATAACAGTACGGTGTCAGTTCAGCGAGCAATTGATTTCCTGAACGTGTATATTGCACTTGAGCAATTACGGATGGATTACACATTCGACTACGTGGTGGAGCACACGCTCACGCCGGAGCAACTCGCAATGCCCATACCAAGTATGCTTATTCAACCATATGTGGAAAACGCCATTAAGTACGGGCTGGGGTTGCTGCAAGATTTTAATTTTACGCACCCCGCCCTGAAGCGTATGGGGCATTTATCAGTCGTGATCTCTCATCTCAAACAGCAGGAAAAAGAGTATATTCTGTGCGTCGTGGAGGACAATGGCGTGGGGCGCGCCAAAGCACAAGAAATCTATGCTTCGCGTGGCGCTCATCATCAAGGTCTTTCGCGCTCTACACGTATCAACGAGCAACGCCTGACATTGCTTTCGGATTTACAAATGCAGGTACGGAGCGTTCAATATGACGATTTAGCTGATGCCGATGGTTCTGCGATAGGAACACGAGTTGCGTTACACATTCCCATTCTTTCACAACCTCATCTGGGAGAAGTTGTTTGATGCTGCGAGCAATTATTGTTGACGATGAAAAAGCACAACGCTTCACGCTCCAACGCAAGTTGGAGGCGGCTTTTTCGGGTACCGTTACTATTATTGGTGAGGCATTTTCTGTGGATACCGCTATCTTCGCCATCCGTAATCTTGAGCCGGATATTGTCTTTTTAGATATTGATTTAATCGGGGGCACGGGCTTTGATGTGCTGGATGCTTTTCCTGCACTGACATTTGAAGTCGTTTTTGTAACGAGCTATCCCGAATTTGGTGCCCGCGCCTTTCGGTATCAAGCTATTGACTATATTTTGAAGCCCATTGACCCCGATGAACTCCGTGAGGCGGTAAAACGTGTGCTGAACGCCCGACCACGAACGAAAGTTACACCGGCGGAATTAACCACTTCGTTCTTGTCCGCTCGCTTGCGTGATGGCGGTGTGCTGGCAATGCCGGTGCAAAGCATCGTTTATTGCGAGGCATTTAGTGGTTATGTGAAAGTGGCACTTGAAGATGGTTCTTCTTATTACTTACTCAACACGCTCACCGAATGTGCTGAAAGTCTTGCTGAAGTGGGTGGAGTAGAGATTGAGCGGGGGACGCTGATTAACTGCACGTACTGTACAGGCTGGGAGCCAAGTGGACGTGGTGCTGTGGCTATTATGGCTAATGGAGTACGCCTTAACGTATCCAAACGAATGAAGCCTGTTTTCATTTCGATTATGAGTCAGCGGCTTGGCACCTGACTGTCCCCTAGTCGCTTTTCTTGTTTTTTACCAGCGCTCGCCCAGTGAAAATTTCTATGGGGCGAGCGTTGTTTTTGGGGGAAATGAAACGCGGGAAGTGAGGCTAACAGCGTAGGTTTTGACTATGACTTTTAGGTAGAGGAAATAATGACTTTTGGGGTATCGTGTGCGGTCAGACATTGTGCTAAATTGCCACTGTGCAAACAATACTGGGCAGAATACTTCTGTACTTTTGTAGAGAGGTGCAAATAATCGTGTGAATTGAGCCTTGTGCTTTGCAAGAAAAACGTATAAAACAAACAGCGCTGTCTCCTCATTTGCCAAAACAGAGGACAACAAAAAACGGCATTTTTCCTCTCAAAAATGAGAGTTATGTCCCGCTCAGCGCTTTATATGTCCCGCTCAGCGCTTTTTGCCTTCCAAAATTATTTTTTTTGCAGTTTGCTCTCTATTTTTGTGCTGTTCGTCAAAAAATGTGTTCTCGTCTTCTAAGTTCTAATTTTTCTAATTCTTAAGGAGTCTTTAAATGAAACGTAGCAGGACAATAGCAGGTCTCATGAATTACATAGTGTTCGTGATATGTCTATGTGTTGGAGTGCCTTCCTCTACACAAGTTGCTGTATCACAAGTGTATAATGTGAGTACCCTTGCCGGAAGTACGCAAGGATATCTTGATGGCGTTGGAGTAAATGCAAAATTCAATTCACCCACAAATGTTCAATTTGATGCTAATGGCAATGTATATGTTGTCGATTGGCTTAATAATTACATTCGGAAAATTTCTCCGACTGGTAATGTTACTACATTTGCAGGTAGTGGTAGTATAGGGTATAGAGACGGTGTTGGTACAAATGCTCAGTTTACGTATCCCAATTCGATCGCGATAGCTGCTGACGGAACGATATACGTTTCGGACAGAATGAGTCATTATATTCGTAAAATATCGCCAGCAGGAGTAGTAACTACTTTTGCGGGAAATGGTACACCGGGTTACGCAGATGGAATGGGAACCACTGCACAATTAAATCGTCCGAGTGGTATCGCACTTGATAAATCTGGCAACCTTTACGTTGCGGACTATGAGAACCAACGAATTCGTAAGATTACTCCCTCAGGATTGGTTTCCACAATAGCCGGGAACGGTATTATTGGCTATGTTAATGGAGCAGTTGGTATTGCTAGGTTTAATAACCCTGCGGCACTTACCATTGATAATCAGGGGAATATTTATGTTGCCGATGCTTTTAATAATTGTATAAGAAAAATCAGTACAGATGGCATTGTTTCGACATTTGCAGGAAAGAACATTGCTGGTTTCCAAGATGGAATTGGTACAACAGCGCGCTTTTTTTACCCTCATGGAATTGCTTATGATAGCAATAACGGAAATTTTTATGTTGGTGATATGTATAACAATCGTGTTCGCAAAATTAATTCTATTGGTTTAGTGTCTACGATTGCCGGAGCAGACGCGGGTTCTGTAGATGGATTAGGTACAGAAGCAAGATTCAATAATCCATATGGAGTCTCGGTAGATATGGCAGGGAATATCTATGTTGCTGATTTAGGTAATAATCGAATTAGAAAAATTACTGAAATACCAACATTCCCGCCGAGCGCTGTATTTGGTGGTACAATCTTCAGTGAAGCGGTCACTAATAATGGTTCTGTCTTAACAACCTATAACATAACACTAGCCAATACTACATGGTCAAACACGATTCCTAGTGGTACAACCCTTACACAGGGTATCCATTTTTCAGCTTCAAATGTTCCCGCAGGCTTGACGGCAGTAGTAACGAAAATATCTGCCTCGCAAGCAACAATAAGTTTTACGGGCAATGCAGCGAATCACCTCAGTACGAACAATGTTAATAATGTTCAGCTTACCTTCACCGATGCTGCTCTTAATGGAGCGGCTGCTTCTTCGGTACAAGGTTTGAATGGTGTTAACCTAAGTATTTCGTACTTCAATCCTAGTACTGCTTTTTATACCGGAACGACCTTTAGCGAAGCCACGGCTAATAATGGTACTATTCCTACCGTGCGCACGGTTACCCTCGCATTCGATACTTTTGTGCCAACTGGTACTTTTACTCAAGGTGTCCACTTTACTGCAACTGGTGTTCCGGCAGGGCTAACACTCTCTATTACTCGTACTTCGTCCGAGGTAGCACAGCTTAGTTTTACGGGCGTAGCGCTGGCACATGAGAATGTGAACGATGCTACGGTGACTGTAACCTTCTTGAATGCAGCTGTTGTGAGTGGTAATGCAGCAGCGGTGGCGGGGCTGACACCAAAAGTTCTCACCATTGATTTTACTGATACCCAAGCCTTGGGTACGGCTGTCTATTCCGATTCGACGTTTATTGAGTCAGCAAGTAATAATGGCTCGGTCAATACCGTCCGCACACTCACGCTAAACGGTGACTCATTTGTCGGAATTAGCACATTAGTACAAGGAACGCACTTCACTTCTAGTGGCGTACCATCAGGTCTAACACTCACCATTACTCGCACGTCGCCCTCAACCGCGCAACTTTCCTTTAGCGGTTCGGCTCTGGCACACGCAAATGCGAACGACGCTGTGGTAACACTGACCTTCTTGAATGCAGCGTTTCTTAGTGGTAATGTTTCGGGGAATATCGGTTTGACACCGAAGCGATTGTTTGTTGATTTTGCTGACCCGACTTGTGGTGCTGTCACAACGTTTGCTGGCAATGGTAATGCAAATGTGATAGATGGAACAGGAATTATGGCATCGTTTGCTGACCCGCGTGATGTGGTAACCGATGCAGCGGGTAATGTCTATGTAGCTGACAAATACTGTATTCGTAAAATTACACCCGCAGGAGTCGTCACAATACTAGCCGGTAGTGCTACCGTTTCTGGTTTTGTAAATGGTAAAGGAACAGCCGCACGATTTGGTTCAGTGTGGGGGCTTACTTTAGATGCCTTCGGAAATATTTATGCAGCTGATGAAAGCAATGCCGCAATCAGAAAGATTTCACCGGATGGTACCGTTACAACTATAGCGGGTGGTAATGGTAATGGATACAAAGATGGATCTGTTGCTTCGGCAACATTTTACGCCCCGCAGGATGTTGCTATTAATGCTGCTGGCGACATCTTTGTTGCTGATTTTCATAATAACGCAATTCGGAAAATCAGTAATGGTGTGGTCTCTACATTTAATACAACTCCAATTACAAATGGTCCCGCTAACCTTGTTATTGACGCATCCGGAACTCTTTATGTTCCAGGTACTAATTCTAATAAAATCTATAAAGTATCTTCAACAGGTGCTGTGAGTGTTGTGGCAGGAAGTGGTGGTACAGGGAAAGCAGATGGTGTCGGTACATCGGCATCTTTTGGGGGACCCTTTGGCGTAACGATTGATACACAGGGCAATCTCTACATTGCAGACTATTACCCCTACAGTTTGATTCGTAAAATTACCCCTGCTGGTGTTGTGACAACTATTGCCGGAAACGGCTTACAAGGCTATGCTGATGGTTTGGGAACTAGCGCAACATTTAACTATCCGGTGAGCCTTGCACTGGACGCTTTCGGCAATCTTTTTATCAGTGATCGCTTTAATCAGCGCATCCGATCGGTCTTTGTCTGTGGTGCATCAGGGCAGTTTCCGCTTGTGGCAACATACTCCGGCACTGTCTTTCCGGAAGCCATTGCCAATAATGGTACGATTACCACAACCCAAACCATTACCCTCGCCGGAACAACGTGGTCTTCAACTGTTCCTGATGGAGCGGCTTTTGTTGCCGGAACGCACTTCACGGCAACTGGTGTGCCGACGGGACTAACATTAACCATTACCCGTCTTTCGGCAACGCAAGCCAGCGTTTCTTTCACTGGTGCGGCTCTTGCTCACGCACTTGCTAATAATACGAACGCAACATTAACCTTTCTCAATGCTGCAGTCGCAAGCGGTAATGCGCTTGCTGTAACAGGACTGACACCCAAAACGCTTTCTATTACGTTCCAAAATCCAACTACTGGGGTCGTTGCTAATGTTGGATATGCGCCGTATCACATCGCCCGCGATGCTCAGGGTAATTTCTATGTGCCGCAGCAGGGAACTCGAACAGTCTATAAGTTTGCTTCTCAATCAAGCGGACCAGTTCAAGTTCTAACGGGTTTCACTTCCACTGCCTTGTTGACGGGCGGTATTGCTATTGACAGCATCGGCAATATCTATGTGACAACGCTTGCAAACTCCATCGAAAAACTGGCACCTGGTGCAAGTATTTCTACAACCTACTACTCATCAAATTTATTGAGTACGCCATATGGGTTGGATGTGGACAAACAAGGTAATCTGTATGTCGCCTCCTATGGTAATGCCTCGATTGTACAAGTTCAATCCCCAACTGTGGCAAATGTCCTTTATCAAGGTGCTCCTCTGCAGCATCCTATCCATGCTATCTTGGATAGCGACGGGCATATTGTTGTAGCAGATTTTGGTACAAACGCATCGGGATTGGGAACAGGTCAACTTATCAAAATTTATCTCTGTTCTTCGCTTGCTCCGCGCATTATTGCTACGGGGCTGAATGTGCCGAATGGTCTGACGCGCACACAGGCGGGTCGGATATTTATCACGAACGCCATTCCAAGCGGTATTCTTCAATATGCCGAACCTCAAGTGCTTGCTGCGACCAGCGGACTTGGGCAGCTACAAACATTCCCCGGTTCGTTCAATCAGCCCGTTCACCTTGGTCTTGATGCTGTGGGTAATATGTTTGTGACTGAAAACGTAGGTAGAATCTCCAGAGTGTCTAATTCCGGAGAATTGCCGATTCCTCTTGGTTCACCGGCGCAACTTGCCGTCGGAACATTATCGGCAACACAATTTGCCTTCCCAGAGGCAGCTGTCAATAATGGTACGATTACCAAAAAAGATACACTCGGTATTAGCTGTTCCACATTCTCAAGTGTTGATACCTTACAGCGCGGCGTTCATTACAACGTTACGAATGTACCGCAAGGATTAACACTTGTTCTGAAGCGTACTGCCAATGGGAAGATACAAATAAGTTTTGCCGGGGCAGCACTTGCTCACGAATCAGGTAATAATACCACCGCAACTATCCAGTTTTTGAATCCTGCTATCACCAGTGGCAGCGGCTCTCAGCTGCCACTAGTGCGTCTTGGTATCACATTCTTGAACTCTCCTGTTGCTATCTATTCTGGTTCCGTCTTTCCTGAGGCGGCAGCCAACACAGGCACAGTGACCACCACGCGCACTATCACGTTGACCGATGCGCAATGGACTTCTGCCGTAGGCGTGAACTCAACGTTTGTTGCGGGTTCGCATTACATCGCTTTAGGTGTGCCCGCCGGATTGCAATTGCGTCTCACTAAAACATCGGCGACAGTGGCTACGCTGAGTTTCACGGGTACTGCTCTAGCGCATCAGAATGCACATGATTCGACCATAACGCTTACATTTCTGCCGCAGGCTCTTGCGAGTCTAACACCAACGGAACAAATAGCTGGCTTGAATAGAACGATAACAGTTGACTTCCAAGATAATCCTTCGGCATTTTATTCGGGTACGTCGTTTGTGGAGTCGGCTGTCAACAATGGTACAGTTTTGACCACACGAACCATTACGCTCGCCTTCGATACGTTTGTTCCAACGGGCGCATTCACGCCGGGAGTACACTTTATCGCAACAGGTGTTCCGGCGGGATTGACACTAAGCGTGACGCGTACATCTCAGACGGTCGCACAACTTGCCTTTACGGGCAGCGCAGCGGCACATGAAAGCCTCAACGATGCTACTATTGGATTGTCGTTCTCGAACGCTGCCGTTGTTAGTGGCAATGCCGCAGCCGTAATGGGCTTAACCCCTAAAACTCTCACAATTGATTTTGCTGATGCGCCCCAGAGTGGTGTGGCTGTCTATTCCGATTCGACGTTTGTTGAATCGGCAAATAATAATGGCTCCGTGAACACTGTTCGCACATTGACACTGAATGGCGATTCTTTTGTCGCGGTGAATAATTTAGTGCTGGGAACACACTTTACGGCAACAGGTGTTCCAGCGGGTCTGACGCTGAATCTTAGACGCACATCGCCTACTGTGGTAGAACTATCATTAGGTGGTGCTGCCCTTGCGCACAACAACGCTAATGATGCCGTTGTGACGTTGACATTTTTGAACGCGGCTCTCGTAAGCGGTAATGCTACGGGCATCATAGGGTTGACAGCGAAACGATTGTTTGTTGATTTTGCCGACCCAACCTGTGGTGCTGTCACAACGTTTGCGGGTAATGCAAATGCAAATGTGGTAAATGGTGTTGGAATAATGGCTTCATTTGCTGATCCTAGGGATATTGTTACAGATGCCGCAGGAAATGTCTATGTTGCAGAGCAATACTGCATTCGTAAAATTACCCCATCTGGTATGGTGACTACACTTGCTGGGAAGAATGCTGTACTCGGATGGCAAGATGGCATTGGTGAAAATGCTGGATTTGCAGATATTCAAGGGATTGGAATTGACGCTGCCGGCAATATTTATGTAGCCGATGCTCTAAATGGCCGTATTTGTATCGTTTCACCAACAGGGGTAGTTTCCTCTATATTTAGACCCAATGGGTATGAATCGTACAAAGATGGACCGCTCGCAACTGCAGGTTTTGGTCAACCACATGATGTAGCAGTTGATGCAAAGGGTGATATTTATGTGGCAGATTACGGAAACAAAGTTATTCGTAAAATCAGCGGAGGAGTTGTTTCCACGTATAGTAAAAGTACATTCCCAAATAATGGACCCCACAGCATTGCGGTTGATGCATTATCAGGAAATCTCTATGTTGCCGGGTATGCTATAAACAAGGTTTTCAAAGTGTCCACAAATGGTACTGTCAGTGTCTTGGCGGGTAGCGGTGTGCTTGGTAATGTAAACGGGACGGGCTTGTCCGCTTCATTTGGACAAACAACTGGTCTAACAATAGACACTCAGGGAAATCTGTATGTTGCAGATTATTATCCTTATAGCTTAATTCGTAAAATAACACCGACTGGTGTGGTTAGTACCATAGCTGGAAAAGGAACATCGGGTTATCTTGATGGTGTTGGAACAAGTGCAGCTTTTAATTATCCTATTGGATTAGCGCTCGACGCTTCTGGCAATCTGTTTATTGCCGACCGCTTTAACCAACGTATCCGCTCGGTCTATGTCTGTGGTGCATCGGGGCAGTTTCCGCTTATGGCAACATACTCAGGCACTGTGTTCCCGGAAGCCATTGCCAATAACGGTACAATTACCACAACCCAAACAATTACACTTGCGGGAACAACATGGTCTTCGGCTGTTCCTGATGGTGGTACATTTACTCCGGGTACACATTACAATACGACAGCCATTCCAGATGGTATGACATTCAGTATCGTCCGAGATTCACCCACTAGGGCACAACTTGTTTTTAGCGGTAGGGCTGCAGCCCATGCTAATATCAACGACACATCATTCACCCTAACCTTCCTCAATGCGGCTCTTGCGAATGGCTCTGTTTCTGCCGTTACAGGCTTAACGCCGAAAACACTAACGATTGATTTCAACGATCCACCGATAGGTTCTTCGGCAGCCTACTCCGATGTTGTCTTCTCGGAAATCCAAGCCAATAACGGTCAAATAACCACAGCCCGTACCGTTACCCTCACTAATGCCAGCTTTGCCAGTGGCGCATTTGTGAACGGGACGCACTTTACTGCGAGTGGTGTTCCCGATGGATTGACGCTTGTCGTTACACGCCTTTCGGCTACCCAAGCCCGTCTCGCCTTCACTGGCACGGCTGCGGCTCATGCTCTAGCAAATAGCGCGGATGTTAGCTTGACGTTCTTGCCTGCGGTGCTGACCGGTGGTAATGTCGCGAGTGTGGTCGGCTTAACGCCTAAAACGCTCCGCGTCAACTTCCTTGACCCTTACACGGCTTCGTATTCCGATACAACCTTTGCCGAGTCCATTGCGAATGATGGCACAGTTCCAACCCTTCGTACGCTGACGCTTGTCGGTGTGAACTTTACGACGACCGCTTCAACGCTCGTGCAGGGAACACACTTTAACGTTTCGGGTGTTCCATCGGGCTTGACCCTAACCGTTACAAAGACTTCCTCAAATGTTGCGCAGATAGCCTTTTCGGGCGCAGCAGCGGCTCACGTGGTTGATGTGAACAACATCACACTTTCCTTCCTGAACGCGGCATTGGAAAGTGGAAGCGGCACGGCAGCTGCAGTAACGGGACTGACACCGAAAAAACTCTCGATTGACTTTATCGCACCATACACGGCAACCTATTCTGCGAAGAACTTCGTGGAAGGTCCGGCAAATGACGGCACGGTTCCGACTGTTCGCACGCTCACGCTCTTTGGTGGTGATTCATTCTTGCCCGCAACACTCTTGCAAGGCGCACACTTCACAGCAACAGGTGTTCCGTCGGGCTTGACAATGGTGATGACCCGCACGTCTTCGACCACAGCGCAAATTTCGTTCACGGGCACGGCAACAAATCATGCAAACGTGAACGACGCGAGTGTTTCCATTACCTTCACGCCCGAAGCGCTGGCAAGTGGTAATCCTTCGGCTGTTATTGGGCTTACGCCTGCAACGCTGATGATAGATTTCCGCGACCCCGATGTTACGCCGCCGTCCAGCCCGAATATCCTTGGCTTCACGCCGCAAGTCGGCACGACGGGAACAGTGGTGACGATTAGCGGCTTTGGCTTCACCGGAACGCAAAACGTTCTCTTCGGTGGTGCTCCGGCAAAATCCTTTACCGTTCAGTCAGATTCGACGATAACGGCGGTAGTGGATTACGGTTCAACGGGTGATGTGACGGTGGTTAATGCACAGGGCTTTGCCATTCTGCCCGGCTTCACCTACGTTCCACGTCCGGTCATTAGTTCCTTTACGCCGACAACGGGTAACGCGGGCGCAGTGGTAACTATTACTGGCTCGAATTTCCAAGGCACGGCATTGAACGGAACGTCGTGGACAACGACAAGCTTGTATTTCGGTGGTACTCCGGCAACATCCTTTACGGTACTTTCCCCGACGCAAATCCAAGCTACGGTTGGCGCAGGCGCGACGGGCGCGGTGCGTGTGGAGACGCTTCCGGGGAACGTCGGTGTACGCAACGGCTTCTGCTATATGGCTCCTCTTATCACGGCATTTGCTCCCACGAGTGCCAGCACGGGAACGCAAGTCGTTATCAGGGGTAGCAACTTTACGGGCGCAACGGCAGTGAAGTTTAACGGTAAAGCAGCCGCGTCGTTTGTAGTGGTGTCCGATACTGAGATTACAGCATTTCCGGCAACGGGAACGCCATTAACAGGCAGCATCAGCGTTACCACGCCACAATGCACGGATGATTTGGCAACCTTCACGTTTATTCCGGCACCGATTATCTACGGCTTCTGGCTTTCGGGCGGAACCGATGGTGATGTGATTACGATTGATGGTATCAACTTCACGGGCGCAAGCGGTGTAAAATTTGGCGATATGATTGCTGCTTCCTACACCGTCGTCTCGCCCACACGCATACAAGCAGTCGTCGGTTCCGGAAACACTGGTGCCGTCACGGTCATCGGTCCGGGTGGCGTTGGCTCGCGCTCGAAGTTTATTTACTATGCTCCGGGAGCAGGCAGACCCAATCCGCCAATTATCACATCGTTTACGCCAACCGAAGGACCGGACGGTACGGTTATTACCATCAATGGTTTGAATTTCCAAGGCGCAGATTGGTACACCACAGCAGTCCGTATCGGCGATGCACCGCCAGTGACGAGTATTATACAGTCCATGACCCCGACGCAGCTCAAAGTGAAAGTGAATGGTGGAAACACCGGTAGAATTACCGTCTATACCCCAGCCGGTGTAACGACCTCCACGATGAGCTTCACCTACTTCCCACCGCCAACCATCAGCGCCTTCACGCCTACGACGGGTGCTGCGGGTACGACGGTCACGATATTGGGCACAGAGTTTACGGGTGTAACATCGGTGAAATTTGGTGGTGTTAACGCAGCATCTTACACGGTGGACTCGCCAACGCAAATTACTGCTGCTATCGGCTCCGGTAACACGGGTAAAATACAGGTAGTTGCTTCGGGCGGTACGGCAACCTCAGCGATGAACTTCACGCTCCCAACGCCGCCGCCAGTGCCGACGGTAACAACGTTCTCGCCTGCGATAGCAACAACGGGAACGGTGATTACGATTAACGGAACAAACTTCACGGGCGCAACGCAAGTGACCTTTGGTGGCACTCCGGCACAATCGTTTACGGTAGTGAATGCAAGCCGCATCACGGCTGTTGTCGGAGGCGGAGCATCGGGTAGTGTGGCGGTAACAACGCCAAGCGGCTCGGCAAGCAAAACAGGCTTTACGTATTTGCCAAGACCATTACCGACGATAACGTCGTTTGCGCCTGCATCGGCATCACCTGGGCAGATGGTCACGATACTCGGCACGTACTTCACGGGTGCAACTCAGGTGTTTATGGGAAGTGCATCGGTACCGTTCACGGTTATTCATTCGGGCAAAATTACGGTCGAAGTGCCAACGAATGCGGCATCGGGCGTGATACGAGTGGTAACACCAGATGGTGTGGCACTGCGTTCGGGCTTCACGTTTATTCCGCTCGTGGCGATGCTGGACAGCTTCGGTGGTGCACATTTCACCTCAGCGCCGCCGTCCGAGCCTCTCATTCTTGCGGGACGGAGTGAGACTGCGGAATCGGTATCGTTGGGTGTGTATCCGAATCCTGCGACTGATGTGGTAACGCTCACGGCGACAGGTTTTGGCGATGGTCGCATGGTAAGCATCACGCTTCTGAACACATTGGGTCAAACCATATACACACTCAACAAAGAGTCCATTGGGGGCAATCTCCAGACGCGAGTGGATGTGCGGGACATGGCGAGTGGTGCATACACGGCGGTATTGTCCGATGGCGTGGTGCGCCACGTGGTGCGCTTTGTCAAAAGGTAAGTGCCTTTCTTGGTAATGCTTATGATGACCAGCAACGCCTGTCTGAACAAAAGTTCGGGCAGGCGTTGTTGGTTATTGGGGAGAGGATTGGTGCAAAAAAGGGGTAATGGTAGAAGAAAAAATTGAAATAATGGGCACGCAAAAAAATGGCAAAAAGGGCACTTTTTCCTCTCAAAAGTGAGAGTCATGTCCCGCTCAGCGTTTTAAATGTCCCGCTCAGCGCTTTTTGCCTTCGGAAATTATTTTTTTCGAGGTTGTACTTGTATGTTTGTGCTAGTTAAAAAACACAACTATATTTTTTTCAATACTATTTTTTTATTCATGAGAACTCAATTACATCAAAAGAAAGATGATCTTTACCGCAGGAGTATTTTGGTATTGCTCGCGATTGTCTGTGGAGTATTATTTTCCCAAAGTATTGTGCAGGGACAATGTGTTGGTCAGTACTCGGTATTCTCTGGAACAGGAGCCCCAGGATCAGTACTCCAAATGGTGGATGGAAATGCCACAAGTGCCCATTACAAACAGGCTGTCGGAATAACGATTGATACAAGCGGATTTGTATACGTGACTGATGTTCACGGTGTTCGTAAAATTGCTCCTGATGGATTTGTTGTAACAATTGCAGGTAATGATTCGCCGGGCTATGCTGACGGTATAGGTTCCGAGGCAAGATTTGACCAGCCTACGGGAATCGTAAGAGATACGGCTGGTAATCTATATGTAGCAGACGCAGGAAACAATCGTATTCGGAAAATTACACCAAGTGGGATTGTTAGTACATTAGCCGGGAGTGGTAATCCAGCATTTGCTGATGGTGTTGGTACAAACGCATCATTTAATAATCCTCAAGGTCTTGCAATTGATGCTTCTGGTAATATCTATGTTGCTGATTATCTTAATCATCGCATTCGTAAAATAACTCCAAACGGAGCTGTTTCAACGGTTGTTGGTAGTGGAGGAGCATCTGGTTGGTATGGTTCGGGAGCAGGAACAAGTGCAAATTTAGGGTATCCTCGATCAATTGCTATAGATGCTAATAATAATCTTTATGTAACTATCCAGAATGGTATATTTCGTATTTCACCCGATGGTACTTTCAAATATCTCTTTGACATATATAATCTTTCGTACCTAGATGGTTATGCAGGCGACCTATTTCAGGGCATTCAGATACAAAATAGTGTACTCTCATTACTTCCTGATTCTTCTGGTAATTTATACATCGCCATTGAGGGCGGAATTTCTAAATTAACTTCTCAAGGCTCATATAGAATAACGCCTGATAATGCAACCTTTACCTACTGCCCTTCGGGTTGTACTTCCTATCCCTTTGCCACTATGTTTTTGGGTATGGCAAGAAATTCGGCAGGGGAAATTGTTGCAACAACCAATTATCTTCAGCGAATCATTAAATTATCAAATATTCCAACGTGTACGCCAATTCCTGCACGATATAGTGATACGGTGTTTGCTGAAACTGCTCTCAATGATGGTGCTATCAGTAGCGTGCGGACGATAACAGTTCCGCCAAGTATCACGAAGTGGTCAACTTCCATTACTAACAATAGCGCCTTAAATCTGGGCGTTCACTACAGCATTGCGAATGTTCCTTCCGGTTTAACAGCAGTATTGACGAAACTCTCCGATTCTGTCGTTGCTATTAGTTTCACAGGAAACGCAAGCGTACACGCTTCGACGAATAGTGTTACCAATGTTCAAATTACCTTTTTGAACGCCTCACTAGAAAATAACAATGTCGGCACGGTGGTGGGATTGAACGGACGGAATCTTGCTATCAATTTTATTAGCCCTTATCAAGCGCCGTCATGGGTTTCGCAAACGCCGCCATTAATTGCCGATGCAGGCTCGGCATATAATTTCACCTTTGGTGCTAGTGGTAATCCACGACCAACATACAGTGTGGTCAGTGGTACACTTCCCGCTGGACTAACGTTAAATACAGTTACGGGCAAGTTGTCGGGCATACCAAGTGTACCAAATAGCTATGGACCAATTGTTGTCGGTGCAACGAATGGTACGGGTTCTATTACGAGCACTCCTTTCACGATAGTAGTTTCTTTAGTGACTCCGGCTCCACTTTGGGTAGCACAAACTCCTCCTACAACTGGGACTGTTGGTATTGGCTACAGCTATACATTTATCGCTGTCGGTTCGCCTACGCCAACCTATAGTCTTGAAAGCGGCACACTGCCTTCGGGTGTTTCGCTTGATTCAGTAACGGGTATCATTTCCGGTACACCAACTGCAACAGGTTCTTATTCCTTTACGGTGCGGGCAAATAATAGTGAGGGCTTTATTATATCGTCACCTTTGACGATCACCGTGAACCAAGCGCCAAGTGTTTTTAGTGCACAAACTCCGCCTACATACACTGTGATTAATACTGCTTATACACCATACACTTTTGTTGCAAACGGCACACCGACACCAAGATATAGTCTTGCAAGTGGTACATTGCCAACGGGGCTGTCTTTAGACCCAGTATCGGGTACGTTGTCAGGTACGCCAACAGCAACGGGAGCCTTTACCTTTACGGTACGAGCTAGTAACGTTGCAGGCGCTATTACGGGAACATCCACTACTATTACTATTATTTTAAGCCCTCAGGCACCTAACACTTTTAGCGTACAAACTCCTTCCACAACAGGTATTGTTGGTGTTTCTTATCCTGAGTACACATTTGTTGCTGATGGGATGCCGACTCCAACCTATACTATTGCTAATGGTGCATTACCATCGGGATTAACATTATCCTCTTCTGGGGTATTATCCGGAACTCCAACAACAGCAGGTATTTTTGTTATTTGGGTTCGGGCAAGTAATAATGTCGGCTCAATAATATCATCTCCTATAGTAATTACCATATACCAAGCACCGTCTGCAATTACATTCTATTTCCCTCCAACTCAATCTGGCACAGTTGGATATCCGGTGGTTACCTCTAGATTTATTTCATCTGGTAGTCCAACACCAACCTTTAGTCTCGCATCAGGTACCTTACCCGCAGGGCTAACCTTATCAGAGGACGGTTTTATCACAGGAACGCCAACTGTGGCTGGTGGACACACCTATACCGTCCGTGCAAGTAACATTGCTGGTTCTGTTGAATCTGCTCCCTTTAATATATTTATTAACCAGGGTCCGAGTGTTTTCACTTCTCAAGGTCCTTTAGCTATTGGTGTCGTTGGCTCTGAATATGCTCCATATACATTTGTTGCAAACGGTACACCTGCGCCTACATACTACGTATCTGACGGAACATTCCCGCCCGGTTTGAGGTTTTCTGGTGCTGGTGTATTGTCTGGCACACCAACTGCTGCTGGAACATACACATTTAGAGTGAGGGCACAGAACGCAGGCGGGGATGCATATAGTGATTCTGTTTCCATCACTATTCATCAAGCTCCAAACCTATTTGATTACGCCCAAAGTCCGGCAGCCTTTGCAGGAATCGGCACTGCATATCCTCAATACACCTTTGTTGCCAATGGATCGCCTGCACCGACATATAGTGTCGCAAGTGGTGCGCTCCCTCCGGGATTAACGCTTACATCGGGAGGTATCCTTTCCGGAACACCAACAGCTGCAGGAAGCTATTCGTTTATTGTACGAGCCAGTAATAGTGCTGGATTTTTTGACTCCTACTCAATACCAATCAACATTACAGAAGCGCCAAGTGCCTTTAGCGCTCAAAGCCCCTCCATATCTGGAAGTGTTGGTAGCCCATATAGCTCTTATACCTTTGTAGCCAATGGCACTCCAACTCCATGGTATAGCATTATTAGTGGAACATTACCACCTGGTTTGACACTTACGTATGATGGCATCCTTTCGGGAACACCGACTGCTGCGGGAGCTTATACTTTTGCTGTGCAGGCTCGTAGCGCTAGTGGAGGGATAGTTTACGGCTCAACGACTTCTAACTCAATAACAATTACTATCACAGGAGCACCAACTCAATTTTCTGCTCAAAGTCCACCACCAAATGGTGCAGTGGGAACATCATATGTCGGATATACTTTTGTTGCGAATGGTGTGCCAGTACCAACATATAGTATTGCAAGCGGTACGTTACCTCCTGGTTTATCACTGTCGTCTGCTGGTGTATTGTCTGGCACTCCAACAGTAGTAGGATCGTACATCTTCTCCGTCCGAGCAACCAATAGCGGCGGGGCGATTTCTTCTTCTCCTGTATCAATTACTATTTTTCCTGCCTACCAAGCGCCAAGCGCATTTAGCGCCCAAACACCTGCTACAAACGGTGTAATCGGTAGTGTATATACTTCTTATACCTTTATCGCTAATGGTACGCCAGCGCCTACCTACAGCATTGCAAGCGGCGCATTACCTTCTGGTTTAGCGTTGTCCTCTGTCGGTGTATTGTCGGGTACGCCAATGTCCGTCGGTACATTTACCTTCACCGTTCAAGCTACTAATAGTGACGGTTCGGTTTCATCCGCACCCGTAACAATTACCATTGCCCCTGCTAATTATGCACCAAGCGTCTTTAGCGCACAAACACCTCCTACAAGTGGTGTTATAGGCACTGCATACGCTTCTTATACGTTTGTTGCCAATGGTACACCCGCACCTACATTCAGCATTGCAAGCGGTGCGTTGCCTTCTGGTTTGACACTCACAACTGCAGGTGTTCTTTCGGGCACACCGACAGCAGTTGGAGCATATTCCTTCACGGTTCAAGCTAGTAATAATCAAGGTGCCGTATTATCATCGCTTGTTACAATTGTAATTAATAATTTCGGTTCGCAAGCACCAACAATATTTTTTGCGCAAAATCCTTTATGGCGGCATTATGCTGGTGCTCCATACCCCACGTACACTTTTGTTGCCAATGGCACACCTTCGCCGACATACAGTATTGTTAGTGGCTCCTTGCCATTCGGCTTAACACTTTCATCTACGGGTGTACTTTCAGGGATACCTACAATAACTGGTAGTTACTCTTTTACTGTACGTGCAAGTAATAGCATGGGAAGTCTCTCTTCTCTTCCAGTAACTATTATTATTGATTCAGCATGGATGGCAACTACTTTTCCTAATTATTTGGGAACATGGTTTTTAACTGCTAATACAATCCAAGATATTGTTTTAGGTGTCAACGCTAATCCTTGGCCAACATTTAGTATTGAAAGTGGCGTTCTGCCTGTAGGGCTTACTCTTACTGCAGATGGGCGGATAATAGGCACACCTACAGTAGTAGGTACTTATACCTTCACACTTCGTGCAAGCAATGTTGCTGGTTCAGTAGTATCTGCTCCTTACATATTTATTGTTTTGCCTGAAGCTACTACCGTCGCTACAGGCTTGGGAGATATGCGGCATATTAGCAGAGATAATGCGGGCAATATTTATGCTCCTATTGTTGGTACAGGTACAATCAAAAAAATTGCTCCTGACAATTCAGTAACAACTTTCTATAGTAATGCCACCGTATCATTCAAAGGCGGAATTGCTCGTGATAAACAAGGTGATTTCTATCTTACGGCTCAAGGTTCTGGGGGTATGGGGAAGGTGCTGAAAATTTCTGCGAATGGCGGAACAATGAATGTCCTAGCAGAAACTTCTACTTTACAATCTGCACTAGGTTTAGAATGTGATAATAATGATAATGTATGGGTAGCTGCTGGAAGTGCTGTTGTAAAAATTGATAAGTTCGGAACTACCACTTCTCCATATTCACACATCAATAATATTACATGGGCAATGGATATTGCTTTTGACACAATGGGCAATATATACATAGCGAATGCGGCAGATAGCCCGGGAATCACAAAGATTACATCTTGTGGCGCTTCAACATTTCTTTTTAACTCATATACACCGCAATATTCATATTCTCCTTTATGGGGTATTGAAGTTAGTCAATCTGGTAATATTTTTGTTGCTGGTTCTTCTTCTCAAAATATCATAAAAGTTCTACCGAATGGAACTGGATCAATTTTGGCAAGAACATCTACTCCGACAGGGCTTCTTTTGAGCCAAGATGGTAATCTGATAGTTGCAAACGGCTTCAGTAGCGGTTCAATCCAGAAAATTGCGGTCAATGGTGAATTGCCAATCGAACCATTGTCAATCGCCTCAAATTCTCCCATTCGTTTAACACAGTTTGCCCCTTCATCTGCTACTGCTGGTGATACTGTTAGGATTATCGGGAGTGGGCTTACAAATGCAAGTTCCGTTTTGTTTGGAACAACATCTGCTCAATCCTTTACGGTCGTAAATGATACGCTCATAAAGGCTATTGTCGGTGGTGGAGGAACAGGTAATTTGAAGGTTCAAAACTCTGCTTCGTGCGTTGCTGAAAAAACTGGGTTTACCTATCTTAATTCTGTTAGTGCTCCAACTACATTTACAGCACAAAGCCCAATAAGTTCCATGATAGTTGGGACATGGTATTATTATGTGTTTGCTGCAAATGGCAGCCCCGCACCGACGTACAGTGTCGCAAGCGGCACGTTGCCAACAGGTTTGACGCTTATCTCTGCGGGTGTTCTTTCGGGCACACCGACATCAGCAGGTTCGTACACCTTCACCTTGCAAGCAAGCAATAGTGAGGGTACTGTGAATAGTAGCCCAATAACAATCACAGTAACCAATCCTAACATTGCCCCAAGCGCATTCACCGCCCAAACTCCCGCCACAAGCGGCGCAGTCGGCACGACATACACTTCCTACTCGTTTGTAGCCAACGGCACACCAGCACCAATGTATAGTCTTGCAAGCGGTACATTGCCAACAGGTCTGACACTCTCCTCTGCGGGTGTTCTTTCAGGAACACCAACGGCAGCAGGTTCGTACACTTTTACTGTGCAAGCAAGCAACAGTGCTGGTAACGTGAATAGTTCGCCTATCACAATTATCGTTACTCAAGCCCCAAGCGCCTTCAGTGCTCAAACGCCTGCCACAAGCGGTGTAGTCGGTACGGCATTCGCATCCTACACGTTTGTCGCCGATGGTACACCTGCGCCGACGTACAGCGTGGCAAGTGGAACATTGCCGACTGGCTTAACGCTTTCGTCTGCGGGTGTTCTTTCAGGCATACCGACGGCAGCGGGTTCGTACACGTTCACCGTGCAAGCAAGCAATAGTGCTGGTAGTGTCAATAGTGCTTCGGTCACAATCACGGTTACTCAAGCCCCCAGCGTCTTCAGTGCTCAAACGCCCGCCACAAGCGGCATTGTTGACACAGCATACGCTTCCTACACGTTTGTCGCCAACGGCACACCCGTACCGACATACAGCGTCGCAAGCGGAACTTTGCCGACTGGCTTAACGCTTTCGTCTGCGGGTGTTCTTTCAGGCACACCGACGGCAGCGGGTTCGTACACGTTCACCGTGCAAGCAAGTAACAGCGCGGGTAACATCAATAGTTTACCTGCTACAATTACCGTTACTCAAGCCCCAAGCGCCTTCAGTGCTCAAACGCCTGCTACAAGTGGTGCTGTGGGCACGGCATTCGCTTCCTATGTATTTGTCGCTAACGGCAGCCCCGCACCAACGTACAGCGTCGCAAGCGGCACATTGCCAACAGGTTTAACGCTCTCGTCGGCAGGTGTATTGTCAGGAACGCCGACGGCAGCAGGTTCGTACACCTTCACCGTGCAAGCAATCAACAGTGCGGGTAACGTTAATAGTGCTTCGATAACAATTACCGTTACTCAGCCTACTACCACCATCAGTAGCTTTGCTCCCGCCTCGGCTACGGTCGGCAATACTGTGACCATTCGCGGTACAGGCTTCACGGGTGCATCGGTTGTGCGTTTCGGTGGCACGGCGGCTCTGAGTTTCGTGGTTGCGTCCGATACCGTTATTACGGCGCGTGTCGGCACGGGTGCTTCGGGTGCGGTGAGCGTTACCACGCCTCTAGGAACGGCTTCGCTCGCGGGTTTCTTGTACAATGTTCCTCCGGCTCCGGTTGCTGGCAGCTTTAGCCCAATGTCCGCTCGTCCGGGCGATACAGTCGTTATTCGTGGTGTAAACTTTCTGAGTGCTTCTACCGTGAGCTTTGGCGGCGTGTCGATGCTCTATACGGTTGTTTCCGATAGCGTCATCCGCGCTTACATTTCCGCTTCTGCGGTATCAGGCTCAGTGAATGTGATTACGCAGGGCGGTACGTCCAATATGAACGGCTTCACGTTCATCCCGCTCCCACCCGCACCGCGTATCACCTCGTTCACACCCAATCGTGCTGCTGAAGGAGCATCCGTCGTCATCACCGGAACCAACCTCACGGGTGCTACGCGCGTGAAGTTCG
>JACVZY010000045.1 GCA_014654705.1 Ignavibacteria bacterium | reverse complement strand
ACTTCGTTTCGTCCACGATGGTGTAATCTGCTTCTTCCACGTTGCCGTCTTTCGCGCCATTACCTTGTGCCGAGCCGTTGGTGGCAGAGCCATTCGGAGCGCCGTTTTGAGCGCTGCCGTCCGAAGCGCCTGCCGATTCGTACATTTTGCGAGAAGCCTCGCTCCATGCCTCGTTGAGCGCATCCATTGCGGGGCGAATCTCGGCAGTACGGTTGTTTTTCAGTACGTCTGCAAGGTGGTCTTTTGCCGTCTCAATTTTGGTTTTGTGTTCCGGCGGCATTTTGTCGGCAAACTCTTTGATTTGCTTATCGGTTGAGCCGACAAGGTTATCAGCTTGGTTGCGCAATTCGATTTCTTCTTTTTTGCGCTTGTCTTCTTCGGCGTGCATGGTGGCATCGCGCTTCATTTTTTCGATTTCGTCTTTCGAGATACCCGACGACGACGTAATGCGAATGGTCTGCTCTTTGCCGGAGGCTTTGTCTTTCGCACTGACGTGCAGCATACCGTTTGCGTCAATGTCAAAAGTTACTTCCACTTGTGGAACGCCACGCGGAGCAGGCGGAATGCCGTCCAGGTGGAATTTGCCGAGTGTGCGGTTGTCCGATGCCATTGGGCGCTCGCCTTGCAGAATGTGGATTTCTACCGAAGGCTGATTGTCGCTGGCTGTGGAGAACGTTTCGCTTTTTTTGGTCGGGATAGTCGTGTTCGACGGAATCATCGGTGTCATTACGCCACCAAGAGTCTCAATGCCAAGCGTAAGAGGCGTTACGTCCAAGAGCAATACGTCTTTGAGGTCGCCGGAAAGAACTGCGCCCTGCACTGCAGCACCGATAGCTACTACCTCGTCAGGATTGACACTTTTTGCGGGGTCTTTGCCAAAGAATTTTTTAACGAGTTCTTGAATTTTCGGGATACGGGTAGAACCACCTACCAAAATTACCTCATCAATTTGCGCAGGGGTGATTTTTGCGTCTTTGATAGCGTCTTCGCATGGCTTCAGAGTGCGGTCAAAAAGGTCTTCGCAGAGCGATTCAAATTTGGCGCGCGTAATTTTTGTGACTAAGTGTTTCGGACCGTCTTGCGTAGCAGTAACGAAGGGCAAATTGACTTCGGTTTCAAGTTTGCTCGAAAGCTCAATTTTCGCTTTTTCGGATGCTTCGCGGAGGCGTTGGAGCGCCATTGCATCTTTGCGAAGGTCAATACCTTCGGTTTTCTGAAACTCCTCGGCAAGGAAGTCAATCAAGCGGTGGTCGAAGTTGTCGCCGCCCAAGTGCGTGTCTCCATTGGTGGACTTTACTTCAAAAACGCCATCGCCGATTTCGAGAACCGAAACGTCAAACGTACCACCACCCAAGTCATAGACAGCAACGGTCATGTTTTGACCTTTTTTGTCCAGACCATACGCCAGAGCAGCTGCCGTTGGCTCGTTGATGATGCGGCGCACGTTCAAGCCCGCAATTTCACCTGCGGTCTTGGTTGCCTGACGCTGAGCATCGTTGAAATATGCCGGAACCGTGATAACGGCTTCAGTAACTTTTTGTCCGAGATAATCTTCTGCAGTCTGCTTCATTTTTTGAAGGATCATTGCGGAGATTTCTTCGGGCGAATACTGACGACCATCAATTTCCACACGAACGGAATTGCCGTCTTTCGATGGCTCGTTGGTGTAGGAAACGAGTTTGCTTTCTTCGCTGACCTCATCCGGGCGACGACCCATGAAGCGTTTAATCGAATAAATCGTGTTTTTGGGGTTGGTAACGGCTTGGCGCTTTGCTGCTTCGCCCACGACACGCTCACCGTTTTTGGTGAAACCGACCATCGAAGGGGTCGTACGCCCGCCCTCGCTGTTAGCGATGACGACGTGCGATGCGCCTTCCATTACTGACACAACGGAGTTCGTAGTGCCAAGGTCAATACCGATAATTTTGCTCATTGTTGTTGCTCCTGAATGAAAATTTTGAGATAATGTGTGTGATTTCTAAGGGATTTTACGCGAATGACGGATGACAGAGCAAAATCGTGGTTTGCGCTCTCATCCGTCATTCATCAGCTTCTTTTTCGACGGATGCTGCCTTCGGTGTGCGAGGGCAGAATAACATTTAGATAAATTCAACTCCTGAAGAACACTATGCTTATGGCTTTTAGCCTCTTTAAGGGGCTTATGCCAAAAAACCGTCGCCATAGAACATTGTGTCTTCTTTGCACAAGTCGCTGGCATTGGTGCTACCGAAAAGCAAGTCCCGGAGGAACTCACCGGTTTCGCAAAGCATGGTCGTGTTCATAATACTATCCTTTTGAAAAGTTTTTGAGAAGCAGTGCTGTGAAAACTGGTTACAATTTTTGCAAGCAACTGCCTTGTGTGCTTATCGCACGGTTGGTGTACGTGCGTTCTCCCACGAGGCGCATTCTCATGCTACATCAAGGGAGAATACGGTACAGAACAGCAAATATAACGAATCTCAAGCAAATATCGGAGTGCAAACGCATCTTTTTTGTAACCGCTCGCGGTTCATAATCTGCGGTTGCACTCCGTTGTATTCTTTATCCCTCGTTACTTGATTTCAACCGCAATTTGCTTCGGTTTGGATTCTTCCGTTTTTGGAAGAGTAACGTTCAAAACGCCATTATCGAATTTGGCATCAATAGCATCGGATTTCACGTTATCCGGTAGCTGGAAGGAGCGCGAAAACTCGCCATAGACACGCTCAACACGGACGTAGTTCTTGCCTTCGTCTTTGTGTTCGTTCTTGCGCTCGCCTTTGATGGTCAGCACACGGTCATCGCTCACGGTGAGCTGCACGTCTTCCTTGGACAAACCTGCCAGTTCGATGTGAAGATACATATTCGTTGCATCTTCAGCAATGTCCACGCGGGGCGCAAACGGGCGATTGATGACGTTTTCATTCAGAAAACGGCGGAATGAATTATTACCAAAATCAGTGTCGAAGGAGCGAAAGAGCGAATCCATTTGACGGCTCATTTCGTTGGTCATGCGTTCCATTTCGCGGAACGGCTCGAAGCGCGTGATATTACTCATGGCTGTACTCCTTAGGAATATAGTGAGAGAATCGTTGTTTTTGTTCGGTGTGCGTGCTTGGGGAGCGGAGTGTGTTTTCCGCTCCTCATGCAGCATCATTGCTTGATAATTACTTAATTTCTACGGTTATCGGTTCAGGCTTTTTCACTTCGATTTTGGGAAGTGTCAGCGTGAGAATACCATTGGCAAACTCAGCGCCGATGGAAGTAGTATCAACGTTTTCCGCAAGTTTGAAGGAACGCTCGAATTTACCAAAACGGCGACCTTTGCTTACGAAGGTTACTTCACTTTGTGATTCAGGGCGTTTTTTCTCGCCTTTAATCGTCAGAACGTTATTCTCGACCGTTACCTGCACGTCTTCTTTGGCAACGCCTGCCAGCTCAATAAGCAGCATATAGTTGGTGTCGCTCTCGACCGCATCAACGCGCGGTGTGAGAATAACGTTTTTGAATTCGACATTGACCGCCGGAACGTAAGAATTTGCAAAGGCAAATGCTTGGTCGGCGTAGCGAGGCATATTGTTGACGCGGTAGTTCAATTCATTGACGAGGCGCGTCATCGGGCTATAAATGTTCTTTGTCATGGCTGTAAAAAATTAAAGTGTTGAGTTTTGAATGATGTTGAGTTTTGGAAGAATGCGGCTTGAAAGCTTTTCAAGCCGATATTCTTATTGGATGTTGATATTCACGGTTTTCGGGCGAACAGGCTCCACTCGTGGAAGCGTTACGGTCAGAACACCATCGCGGAATGTTGCCGAGATTTTTTCTGCCTGAATTTCGCTTTCGATGGTTACTTGGCGTGAGAACTCGCCGTAGGCACGTTCGCCGCGTACAACTTTGAGATTGTCGTCGTAGAGTTTGCGTTTGTTGCCGCTGATAGTCAGCACGCGCTCTTCGCTCATGGTAACGTTCACATCTTCCTTCGCAATGCCCGGAAGCTCGGCGAACACGTACACATTCGTGTCGTCTTCGGCAAGGTCAACGCGCATTTTTGCCTTCGTCGGTTGTTGCTGCGCTGTATTGGCAGTGGGATTATTAAAGTTCGCATTTTTGCCGAACTCGGTAAAAATATCGCCAAGGCGCTCTGCTGCTGTTTCCGCGAATGCTTGGAATTTTTGGAAATCGCGGGGGTCGATGTTATAATGGAAGTTCCGCATGATTGTTTTCTCCTAGAGAGAATGTGTGTGAAGTCGTGGTTTGTGTTTTCGCAAAGAGAAATAAGAAAAAGCGTGCCAAAGTGTTTTTGGACAAGATTTCATGCGGCTTTCACGACATTTTGGCAGGAAAATCAGTGCCCACACGACAAACTGTCGGTACGGGCGCAGGGAGACAGACATTTTGGCAGGACACACTGACAGGTATAAACACGCGGGCAGGGAAAGAATTTCAAGGCTGGGGCGTTTTCGGTATTGGTTGTATATTGCGCCTCGCACTTATTTGTCTCACTTGCTTTACTCCCACTATTCTATGCCTCTTTCGTGGAATGAAATCAAAGACCGCTCGCTTGCCTTCTCGCGTGAATGGCAGCACGAATCAAGCGAAGACGCAGAAGCAAAGTCCTTCTGGGATGCTTTTTTCAATGTGTTTGGTGTGCCGCGCCGCCGTGTGGCGGCATTTGAGCAGCCTGTCAAAAAAGACGACGGCAAGCAAGGCTTCATTGACCTGCTTTGGAAGGGCGTGATTCTGGTGGAACACAAATCGCGGGGCAAAAACCTTGACCGCGCCTTCACGCAAGCGCTGGAGTATTTTCCGGGACTGAAGGACACGCAACTGCCCAAATACGTCCTCGTGTCTGACTTTGCCCGCTTTCGGCTCTACGACTTGGATGCTGCCGACCCAAACCACTTCACCGAGTTTTCTATTACCGAGTTCCCCCAAAACATCCACCATTTCGGCTTTCTGGCGGGTTATGAAAAACGCTCGTTTTCCGCCGAAGACCCCGTGAACATAGAAGCCGCCGCACGCATGGGCAAACTGCATGACCGCCTCCGAGATTGCGGCTTTGCGGGGCACGACCTCGAAATGCTGCTGGTGCGCTTGCTCTTCTGTATGTTTGCCGAAGACACCGCGATTTTTGAGAAAAATGCCTTTTTGGAGTTCATCGAAACCCGTACAAACGAGGATGGAAGCGACTTGGGGATACACCTTTCCCAAATTTTTCAGGTGCTGAATACTGCGCCCGAAAAGCGCATGAAAACACTCGACGAGCAGCTCCAAGCACTGCCCTACGTGAACGGCGGCTTATTCGCGGGCGCGCTTCAAATCGCGCAGTTCGACCGCACCATGCGCGAAACGCTCTTGGAATGCTGTGCGCTGGATTGGAGCCGCATTTCGCCAGCAATTTTTGGCTCGATGTTCCAAGCCGCTATGAATCCCGCAGAACGCCGTGCTTTGGGGGCGCATTACACCTCGGAGCAAAATATCCTGAAAGCACTCAAACCGCTTTTTCTGGACGACCTTCGTGCGGAATTTGAAACCTTGAAACTCTCCAAAAGCAATCGCCCCAAATTGGAAGAATTCCACCGCCGTCTGGCAACCGTGCGCGTGTTCGACCCCGCTTGCGGTTGCGGAAACTTCCTTGTAACAGCCTACCGCGAACTTCGCCAACTCGAATTGGACGTGCTGACGACGCTGGACACGCTCAAGGGCACGGGGCAGCTTGCCACCGACGTTGCGGCGATGACGTGGGTGAACGTGGGGCAATTCTACGGTATTGAACTGGAAGAATTTCCCGCGCGTATCGCCGAAGTCGCACTGTGGCTTGCTGACCACCAGATGAACATCCACGCCTCTCAGCAGTTCGGCTCGTATTTCACACGGCTGCCGCTCACCGAATCTGCCCACATCCTGCATGGGAACGCGCTGCGCACGGATTGGCGTGAGGTGCTGCCGCCTGCGGAGTGTTCCTATATTGTTGGGAATCCGCCGTTTGTGGGAACACAAATGCAGAGTTCTGAGCAAAAAGCTGATATTCGTGCGGTCTTTGGTAATGACAAAGTGGCGAATAGTCTTGATTTCGTAACAGCGTGGCATAAAAAAGCCGCAGAATATATCGGTGGAACTCGCATTAAAGCTGCGTTTGTTTCGACGAACTCGATATCGCAAGGCGAACAAGTTGGCGTACTGTGGAATGAACTCTTCAAACATGGTATGGCTATTGCTTTCGCGCACCGCACGTTCAAGTGGACAAACGAGGCTCCGGGCAAAGCGGCTGTGCATTGTGTGATAATTGGCTTTGCGGCAAAAGAAGTCCTAGAAACCGCTCCGCGCCTGCTCTACGAATACGAAACGCCCACAAGCGAACCGCACGTTTCCGAAGTTCCGAATATCAGTCCCTATCTCATTCCTGCGGGAAATACGTTGGTACATGCCCGCTCTACGCCGCTTTGCGATGTGCCGGAGATGTGTAAAGGTAATCAGCCCACCGACGGCGGAAATTTACTCTTTGCCGCAAAAGCAGAGCGCGACGAATTTATCGCTCAAGAACCGAATGCGGAGAAATTTATTCGCCCCTTTGTTGGCTCAGATGAATTTATCAATGGCACAACGCGCTGGTGCTTGTGGCTGAAAGACGCTTCACCACAAGAACTTCGTGCTATGCCGCACGTGCTGGAACGTGTCGAAAAGGTTCGCACAATGCGGCTGGCAAGCACCAAAGAAGCGACGCGCAAAAAAGCAGCCATAGCAACGCTGTTTGATGAAATTCGGCAGCCGGAACGTCGGTATTTGCTGGTTCCGTCGGTATCATCGGAGCGACGAATGTATATTCCTATCGGTTTCATGGATGCCGAGACAATCGTCAGTAATCTTGCGCTCATCGTCCCCAACGCCACCCTCTACCACTTCGGCATACTTTCGTCGCTTCTGCATATGACGTGGGTAAAGTACGTGTGTGGGCGCTTGAAGAGTGATTTTCGTTACTCCAACACGATTGTTTACAACAATTTCCCGTGGGCAGAAAGCCCAACCGATGCCCAGAAGCAAGCCGTAGAGCGGGCGGCACAGGCGGTGCTGGACGCACGTTCGGCATTCCCTCAGTCCTCGCTTGCCGACCTCTACGACCCGCTCACGATGCCGCCTGCGCTCGTGAGGGCGCATCAGGACTTGGACAGAGCGGTGGAGAAGTGCTATCGCCAGAAGGCGTTCGGTACGGACGAGGAGCGGATAGCGTTTTTATTCGAGTTGTATGAGCGGTACACAGCGCCGCTCACGGCAGATGCGGAGCGGGCAGCAGCGAAAGCGGGCGGGAAGAAACGGGGCAAAAAGGGAAATTGATATGAGTACAAAACTAGCATTAGAGACCTATCACCGCTTTTGGGATGAAGCGGGAGACACGACATTTTTCGGGAAGGGTAAAACGCCGATTATTGGCGTACAGAATGGTGTTTCGCTTTGTTTTATGCTAGGAATGGTAAAATTCAAAAAGCCACTTGAGCCTATTCGTCAAAAGGTCGTGGCATTGCAGCAAGAGATTGAGCAAGATGAGTATTTAAGCGGCATTCCAAGCATTCAAAAGAAAAAACAACGTGGCGGTTTTTTCTTTCATGCGACGGATGACGTACCGGAAGTACGGAGCACATTTTTCAAGTTTATCAAAACACTAGATTTTAGCTTTGAGGCAGTTGTTGGGCGCAAGATATATACGCTTTTTGCCAATAAACATAATGGCAGCGACACAGAGTTTTATGCTGATTTGCTTTCACATTTGCTCAAAAATAAGCTACAATTGGGTGGCGAACTTATTTTGAATATAGCAGAACGAAGTAACACAACGAAGCATAAAACTTTCCAAACCACTTTAGAAAAGGCAACTCAACGTCATTTACTGAAAAAGCCCGAAAAAATGATTGAAACAAAGGTAGTTTTAATGTTCAGAACCATTATACTGAGCCACTTTTGAATATATCTGACTATTGCTGTTGGGCGGTGCAGCGAGTTCTTGAGCGAGGTGAATTGCGATACTACGATTTTTTAGGAGAGAAAATATCCCTTGTCGTGGATTTGTACGACAAGGTTAATTACTTGGGGAGTCGAAATTATTACAAAGGCACAAACAGATTAACGGCACAAAATAAAATAAGCCCGCCGATGCACTAAGAAGGATACCCTTCGACGACATGGAGTCGGAATTCATGCAACGCAGACTTACATCGGCAAATATACGTGAAATAGTTCATGTATCAAATATCTCTCTTAATTATGCGCTTTACACCGATGCAAAAAGCATTTTGCTGACGTTAGCAAAATGGTCGAACTCGTCTCTGGCACTGAGCGCGAAGTTGACGATGCAGTATTGACGGGATACACGTGTTAAACGAAGATAATGACGATGATGTAAGTATTGCCTAAATGCTGTAACAGGCTAACGGCACAAAATAAAAAAAGCCCACAACTACGCTAAGAAGTAGTTAGCTTCAACGCCGATGGGCGACCTTCATGTAGAGCAGACTTATACACAAATGTACAAGAAATATATCCTGTATCAAACGTCAAATTTTATCTTCTCACGATGCCAACCGTGCTCGTGAAGACGCACGGAGACTCGAACAGAGCAGATTGAGAAGTGCTGCCCCTGCGAAGATGTTCGGCTCTAAGAGCAGCGCTACCAACGAAAAGATTTGGAAAATGAAAAAAATTGTTACATTACAAACTGGTAGCTGACGAATGTCGCTTACGGGTTCGCTGCTTACGGATTCCTTGCTACGGAAATTGTTATAGGCACGAGGTAAATGCTGCTTCAAACCTACCTTTTTGCAAGATTTCCAAAGTTTTCACTCGCTCGCACGAATAAAATAATCTTCACACCTCACCCCCAGACGAATGAATTTTACGTCCGATTCCTATACGCCGTCGCGGAAATTCCAAGAGGACGCGGCGTTTATTTTTCAATGTTTCCACGAAACGCTGACCGAGTTGGGCAAAGCCGACCTTGCTGCCATGCTACCGTGGCAAGACGACAGCAAGCCCCCAAGCGGCGTATTTTCAAGCGTGGAAGCGCACCGCGTCGAGATTCCCAAGCGGATGCCGCAGATGTATTCGATTGCGTTCCAGCTTCTGAATATGATTGAAGAAAACATCGCCGTGCAGCACCGCCGCCGTCAAGAAACCGAGAAAGGCGTGGGAACGGGTCGCGGGCTTTGGAAAGCCGTGCTCGCGGGGCTACAACGCGAAGGCATTTCGGGCAAAGAGATTGCCGCTGCATTACCGCACATCCGCATAGAACCTGTGCTCACGGCGCATCCCACCGAAGCAAAACGCGCCACCGTGCTGGAGCATTACCGCGAGCTGTATCTGCTGCTCGTCCGGCGCGAAAACCAGATGTGGACTCCCTTTGAACGCGAAATGATCCGCCGCGACGTGAAAGCAGTCTTGGAGCGGCTTTGGCGCACAGGCGATATTTTTCTCGAAAAGCCTGATGTCGGCTCGGAACACCGAAATATGCTGCATTACCTTACCAACATTTTCCCCGAAACGCTACCGATTATTGATTCTCGTTTTGAAGAAGTCTGGCGGGAATGTGGCTTGGAACCAAGCCTTCTGGAAACGGATGATGCCGTGCCGCGTCTTTCCTTCGGGACGTGGGTGGGCGGCGACCGCGACGGGCATCCGTTTGTTACCGCCGATATTACGCGCACGACGCTTCAGGACTTGCGTTTGCGGGGGATGATTGTTCTTCGGCGGCGGATGCTTGATTTGACGCTCAAACTCAGCATTTCGGGGAGAATGTATGCGCCTTCGGAAGCATTTGTGCAGAAAATAGAAGAATACACGGCGCTTCTGGGTGAACGGGGGAAAGCGGCAGCTGCACGTAATCAAAACGAACCGTGGCGGCAGTTCCTGAACCTCGTCATGGCACGGTTTCCCGTAGATGTGCAGCGCGACCACGCTACCCAACTCAACGACCACGAAGGCGCATACCGTATGGCTTCCGAACTTGAAGCCGATATTCGTTTGCTGATGGAATCCCTCGAAAGTGTCGGCGCTACGCGGCTGGTGCAAAATGACGTGCGTCCGACGTTGCGGGCAGTGCAGACCTTCGGTTTTCATCTGGCGGTGCTGGACATCCGCCAAAATTCTACCTTCCACGACAACGCTGTTGCTCAACTCCTTGTTGGCTGCGGGGTGGAAGACGGTGCAAATTTTCCGCGTTGGCGGGAAGAGCGCAGGTGCGAATTTTTGATGCAAGAACTCGAATCGCCGCGTCCCTTTGCGCTTTCGGGCGCACGTATTGGCAAGGAAGCCGATGCCGTGCTGGACTGCTACCGCGTCGTGCGGGAACATTGCGACAAGTACGGTGTTGCCGGAGCGGGTTCGCTCATTGTGAGCATGACGCGGAATTTGTCGGATTTGCTTGTGGTTTATTTGCTCGCACGGGAAAGCGGGCTAGCGTTCAACACGCCTGAGGGCTTGGTGTGTAGGCTGCCTGTGGTGCCACTGCTGGAGACGATTGATGATTTGAATAATGGTGCGAGAATTGTCAAGGCATTTTTGGAACATCCGATGACCGAAAGGAGTTTAGAATTTCAGAAAAACGAGCCGACGCAAGTACACAAGCCGCGCCGTGCGGTGCAGCAAGTGATGGTGGGCTACAGCGACAGCAACAAAGACGGTGGTATTTTGGCAAGTCAGTGGAATCTCTACACCGCGCAGCAAGCAATAGCGCGTGTGGGTGCGGAAAAGAACGTGGATATTCGTTTCTTCCATGGGCGTGGCGGAACGGTCAGTCGTGGTGCAGGTCCGATGAATAGTTTTCTGGATGCCTCGCCACCACTGGCGCTCACGGGAGATTTTCGTATGACCGAGCAAGGCGAAACCATTGCGCAAAAATACTCAAATATCCCGACCGCCGCATACAATCTGGAGCAGATGCTTGCCGGGGTAACAAATGCAACCCTCCGCAATGCGCACAACCTCAAAAAGCCACATGAATTTGACCCGTACCTGAGCGAGTTTGCGGCGTACAGCCGTCGTGTGTACGAGGGGCTTATCCACACGCCGGACTTTATGACGTTCTACGGACAAGCCACACCGATAGACGCTTTGGAGCAGAACCGCATTGGTTCGCGTCCCTCGCGGCGCACAGGCAAGCGTACTCTGGCGGACTTGCGGGCGATACCGTGGGTATTTGCATGGAACCAGTCGCGGTATTACTTGCCGAGTTGGTACGGCGTGGGCAGCACCTTTGAAATGCTGATGACCGAGCGACCTGACGATTTTGACCGTGTCCGCACAATGATTCCGACGTGGGATTTGCTTCGGTACGTGCTGGGCAATGTAGAAACAGGTCTTGCTTCGGTGAACACCGATGTAATGCGGATGTATGCTGATTTGGTTGAGAATCTGGGTATTCGTGACCGCTTCTACACGATGATTCTTTCGGAGTACGCCCGCACCCGCACTATGCTGACGATACTGCTGGGCGGGAAATTTGAGGAGCGCCGCCCCAGATTGCATATTTCCTTGCATCTTCGCGACCAAGCGCTTGCGCCCTTGCATCGGCAGCAGGTGGCACTACTCCGTCAGTGGCGTGACGAGCAGACGCAAGGCAATATGACGGAAGCAGACGCTTCGCTCATGCAACTTTTTATGACGATAAACGCCATTTCAAGCGGGCTTAGGAATACCGGGTGATTGGGATTGGGATAGCGGTGGGGTTTGAGGGTTGGGTTTTGAACTGAAAAAGCCTCATATTCCAGCTCAGGCGAGCCTTTCGGCAAGCATATTCAAAACTCAGCAGCCGACTCTACTCTTGATTGTGCGGTGTCATAAGCCGCCCAGCGTTTTGTCAAATTTTTTCGTGAGGTATAATGCTGATTCAAACAGCTTCTTCGATTATCCGTCCCGCATACTTTGCGGGTTCATGCTATCCGGCAAACGAGCAAAAACTGTCAGATTTACTTGACAGTGTGGTTGTTTCGCCACACCACCTGACACTTTCAGGCGAAAGTGTCAGAAAATCTGCACAAGCGATTATTGCTCCACATATTGATTTTCGCGTGGGGCTTTCCGCTTATGGTCCGGCGTATTATGCACTTTCGGACTCTGATGCGGACGTGTTTGTGGTACTGGCAACGTCGCATTATGGCTGGGGAAGCCTCTTCATTCCTACGTTTCAGCATTTCTCCACGCCGCATGGTGTTGTCAAAACAGACCACGAACTTTTGCGCAAACTGTACGAAAAGCTACCACATCTCACAAAGGATGATTCTGCACACCGTGAAGAACATTCCATCGAATTTGAGGTCGTTTTCTTACAGCGTTTTTTTGGGTCTCGTGATTTTTCTATTCTGCCCATTCTTGTTACCTCATTTTACCCGCTTATGCAGCCCTATAAAAATGGTATGATACTTCCGACAGCAAACGGTGATTTTATGAGCTTTTGCGATGCTTTACGGGAAATTCTGGCAGCGTCAGGAAAGAAAGTAGCTTTTATAGCAAGTGGTGATATGGCGCATATTGGACGCAAATTTGATGACCCCTATGATGCCGCAACGATGCTGTTAACGGTCGAAGAAGAAGATAAGCACTTACTTCACGCCATGGAAACAAGCAATGCGAGCGCGTACTTTCAACGAATTGCGGCAGTGGACGATGCTTACAAAATTTGTGGACTACCGCCTGTTTATACGACGCTTGAGCTTGCCGGATGTACCAATGGCTCAAGCCTTGCTTACGAACAATGGCACGAACGCTCAACGCGGTCTGCGGTAACATATTCGAGTGTGGCATATTATGACATAGCGCTTTGAAGGCTGAGAGAACAGGCGGCAGAGCATATAACGTCATTCCACAAGCCGGAAGGAGTTGTTCTGTGTGGCAAACTGTTTTGCAATATCGTTCAGAATTTCTCGCAATCGTTTTGTGATATTCGCCGGGTACAATGTAGGGTTTTGGTCTGCTTCTTTAACGGCTTGGGGAACATTGAGTACGCGATATTCCGTGCGTCCCTCATCATTACGGCGTTTGTCAATATACGTTGGCGTATAGCCCAAGCTGACAATTTTTGCACCACCACTAGCACTCTTTTCTATTTCCAACCAAACAACCACTCCCGTCTCACGAGGTTTTGTGCGCTGTCCCGAAATAAAATTGCCCATTGAATAGATAGCTGGGCGCTGGAGTGTGTCTAAACGTCCTTCCATTACCCGTACAACGCTTTTGTTTTCAACGGTTTGTACGACGTGTGGATGCGCTCCCAAAAGCGCATGAACACCGGCACGAAAGAGCCAATCGGCAAATTTACGCTGCTCCGGCGATGGCTGTAATTGGTATTCAGCGCCCCAATGTAAGGAAGCGAGGATAATATCGGGACGCTCCGCTTGGGGCAGTTCCTGTAAATACTGAATATCAGTGCGAATTGCTGTGGTGTCCACGATATTGACCGTCGTGCGATTCTGCCCCGATAAAGCACCGCCATTGAGTCCGTATGTGTAAGCAATAATACCGACATTGACACCGTGCACATTGACCACAAGGGGCTTTGAGCGCTCTTGTTGTGAATCGGTCGTGCCCGTGTGCGGTATGCCAAGACTGTCTAGCACGGTGAGTGTACGTTTTATGCCGATATATCCTCGGTCAAAGGAGTGATTATTTGCCGTTGTGAGTGCATCGAATCCTGCTTGTTTAATGGCGACAGCATACGAATCGGGCGAGTTAAAAGCGGGATAACCAGTGTATTTCTGCGCTTTCCCAGCCAGAACGGTTTCTAAATTGCCAAAAGCAAAGTCAGCTTTGGCAATGAGCGGTGCAATATGGGCATAACATGCTGTGTAATCGTAACTTCCATCTTTTTGTAATGCCGCGCTCACTTGTGAGTCATGGCACATAAAATCACCCACCACTGCCAGCCGAATTCTTGTCGTCGCTTGTGTCGAGAGAGATTGGGCACAAAGATGAGCACAAGAGAAAGAAGCACAGCATAGTGCGGCGAAAAGAGCGAAAGTATGAATGCGGTAATTAAAAAGCATAATTACTATCACGATAAAAAGCGAATCATAAAAAAAACTCATCGCCCAGTGCAGCGTTGCACTATGGCATAAACGCTGCTTGGGCGATGAGTCGGGAGTTTTTTTTTTGCACTTCTAAACGTTGTGGGAAGCGCGTTTTAGTCTTGCATTGCTGCCATTGAGCCACGCATTTTCGCGCCGGAGCGGACGTTCAAAATCGCACCATTTGGTGTGAGGGTGCTTGGTATGTTGCCAAGACGTTGCGGTGTAAGGTTGTCGAGGTCAATTGGACGAAGGCGACGAGCACCAATAAAGCGCTTTTTGTAGTAGTCAGCAGTCAAGGAGGACACCGTTACGCCATAACGGGAACTTGCGTGAGCGAAAAGGTTGTCGCCAAGATAAATACCCACGTGAGAAACATAGACAGCACGGCGGGTATTGAAGAAAATAAGGTCGCCGAATTCAAGTTTATCGCCCTCACGCACCTGCTCACCGACGGTTGATTGGCTTGCTGCGGTGCGTGGCAGGACAACGCTTGCGACCATACGGTGAACAGCGCCCGTAAATGCCGAGCAGTCAATTCCGCTTCGTTGCGTTCCACCGTAGTAGTAGGGAGTGCCTACCCAATCCATTACGGCTGCCATAAGTTCCTGTTTACGCAAACCGGATTGAGTAATCATCTCAGCACGCGAGTTATTTGCTTCGGGGTCAACGGTGCGCATATAGGATGTCCAGAGCTTTTGAAAAGAATTAACATCGGCTGAGAAATCTTCAGACATATCGTTTTCGATTTCTTCATCATCTCCGGAGGGAAGTCCGTTAAAATCAAGTTCGTCTGCGAGTTCTTCGCCGTCATCATCCATATAACGCTGAAGATTCGGGTCGGGACGATATTCTACGCCCGCCAAAGCGGCAATTTCTTTGCTAGATTGAAGAAAGGCAAGCGCTTGAGTTTTCCCTTGCGTGGTATTACACGCAACACGATGACGCTTGTATTTATGCTTGGTGTATTTATGCTTGGCTTTGTATTTCGCACGGGCGCTTGTGGCTTTCTTCTTGAGTTTCATTGCGGCTTGCAACGGTAATGACGGAAGAATAAGAAAAATGGCAACAAAGCCTGTAATGAGCATCCACAGAGTACTTTTCCAACGATGCATTACGCCTCCAGAGAATTATGATGCAGAAAAACCTATAAATTATTACAGCACTTTTGGGTGGTTTTTGACGACATCAAGACAAAAACATATACCCGACTCATGCGGTGTTGGTGCTAACTGTCATTGAACAAAACTCTGGCATACACTTTGTAATATATCTTTTGCGGCGAAGATACTTAGCGTAGCATCTACATCAGCAAGCGTAATAAAACAATGCTCATAGCGAGGATGAGTTTTTTCAATGAAGAGAAAACAATGTGCAGACTGTCTCATAACAAAACAAGAATGATAGAGTTCTGGCTTGAAATGAGCATACACTTGAGACAAGAGCATTACTTCTTGGTCTCATAAAAACGATAATATTGCTTTCTGCCCGAAATAAAAGGCAGAAAACTTTTTTGGTAAAGAACACGAAGCCGTAATATACAAAAGTGACCTAAAACAGAAAAACAAAAAATCTCCTACGCTCCTAGCACAAAGCACAGACTCCCTCCTAAGATGTTTACTTCTTTTCGTTTCGGAAGATTTCCACAATTATTTTTCCGTCCGTTGTAATACATCCCCGATACATTCCTTCGCTATTGAAGGGCATCGCAATATTGCCTTTCTTATCCAGCGCAATAATGCCGCCCGAACCGCCACGCTCCACAAGTTTTTTCATCACTACAGCATCAGCTGCTTCTTGCAGCGTCATACCCTTGTATTCCACAAGTGCTGCAATATCGTACGCAACGACACTCCGAATGAAATATTCGCCGTGTCCTGTTGCAGAGACCGCACACGTCGCATTATTGGCGTATGTACCCGCACCAATAATAGGCGCATCGCCAACGCGCCCATACTTTTTATTGGTCATTCCCCCTGTTGATGTGGCTGCTGCAATATCTCCATTCTTGTCCAGCGCCACCGCGCCGACCGTACCGAACTTTTTACCTTCGTGTGACCATTCATTAAGCGGGGCGTTCCCATCGTAAAGGCTGCTACGCTTGTTTTTGCCGAGAGAATCATTCTTCGAGGGTTTTGTTGCCGGAGTTTCATCAGGCGACAGCGGCTTAGTGGCATCTTGTTGCTTTGCTCGTGTTAATTCTTGCGCTCGGCGCTCGGTAATAAAGTATTCATCAGGCATTCGTGCAAAACCTTGTTCAGCAGCAAAGCGTTCTGCACCTTTGCCCGTAAGCATAACGTGTTCGGAGTGTTCCATGACGCGGCGAGCCAAAAGTATTGGATTCTTAATGCCACGCACGCCCGCTATTGTACCAGCTTTGAGTGTTTTTCCCTCCATAATTGCCGCGTCCAGCTCCACCGTGCTGTCAGCAGTCAAGACAGCGCCTTTTCCTGCATTAAAGAGCGGCGAATCTTCCATAATCATTACGGCTGCCGAAACAGCATCCATACTATTTCCGCCACGTTTGAGCACCGTGTGTCCCGCTTCGAGCGCTTGCGTTAGGATAGCACGATATTGTGTTTCTGCCTCTGGAGTCATAGCGCTTCGGCGAATTGTTCCTGCGCCACCGTGAATAGCAATAGCAATGGGCTTCGTCGCCGTATCTGCGGGGAAGAAGGTCGTCATAGAATTATGCATGGAAAATGAGTCCATAGCGCACCCAATGAAAAATATGAGTGCGAAGAAGCAATGGTGAATGGAGTTGGTTCGCATATACTACGAGAAAAAGGTTAAACAAGTTCGCCATAAGCGAAAAATATACGGAAAATATTTGTACCATCCGCACCAAAGCAGTAATTTATGTGTCTCTCAACGAGACTATATGAGATCTAATTATGTCATAAATTTGCTTGGAGATTCACACAATGATAGCAACAGCCCTTGAATCACTAGTCTTAAACGGTGTGCAGTACCAATCAGGCTTTGGGAATGAATTTGCCTCTGAAGCTCTTCCACACGCTCTGCCTGTGGGGCAGAATTCTCCGCAAAAAGTTCCCTACAATCTCTATGCTGAGCAGGTGAGTGGCACGGCATTTACGGCTCCGCGCTCGCAGAACCGTCGTACGTGGCTGTATCGGATTCGTCCCTCGGTGGTGCATACGCCGTTTGAGCAAGTAGATAACAATCTTGTTCGCTCCACGCCATTCAACGAGACCCCAACCTCGCCAAATCAACTGCGCTGGAATCCGCTTCCCATGCCAAAGACGGGTACGGATTTCGTAAGCGGTATGGTTACTATGGGCGGCAATGGCGATGCCGAAACGCATAACGGCTGCGCTATCCACCTCTACGTCGCTAATTCATCCATGACCGATAGATTTTTCTATAATGCTGATGGCGAAATGCTGATTGTGGCACAAAAAGGACGACATATTTTCAAAACGGAGTTGGGTGTTTTAGAAGTGTCGCCAGGCGAAATCTGCGTAATTCCTCGCGGTATTAAGTTTCAAGTGGAAGTGCCTGATGATGGCGAAATACGAGGCTATATTTGCGAAAATTATGGTGCTACGTTTCGACTGCCGGACTTGGGACCGATTGGCGCAAACGGACTAGCGTATCCACGTGATTTCTACACCCCTGTAGCAGCATTTGAAGAAAAAGATGGTGACTTTCGTGTCATTGCGAAGTTTCACGGTAATCTCTGGCAAGCAAATATTGACCATTCCCCACTCAACGTTGTGGCATGGCACGGCAACTATGCGCCGTACAAGTACGATTTGAATAAATTCCAGACCATCAATACTGTGAGTTTCGACCACCCGGATCCATCCATTTTTACCGTTCTCACAGCTCCCTCCGAGACTCCCGGCACTGCCAATATTGACTTCGTGATTTTCCCTCCGCGCTGGATGGTTGCCGAGCACACCTTCCGTCCGCCTTGGTTCCACCGCAACTTCATGAACGAGTTCATGGGCTTGATTTATGGCGTGTACGACGCAAAAGAAGAAGGTTTTGTGCCGGGCGGTTGCAGTTTGCACAACTGTATGTCAGGGCACGGTCCCGATAGTGCTACATATACGAAAGCGACCAGTGCTGACCTGAAGCCGCATTACATTGATTCTACCCTTGCGTTTATGTTTGAGACACGCTTTGCCGTTAAGCCGACGAAATATGCCTTAGAAACGGGTGCATTGCAGCGAGACTACTTTGAATGCTGGCAGGGACTGAAATCAACCTTTGATCGGTCGTGGCAGCCGGAGAATACGAAAAACGGGAAACACTAGATTCCACACTATGGCTTAAGCCTTGACATTGACGACGATGAGCGCAATATCATCGTGGAGAGGTTCACCGTCAGTCCAGTTATCGGTGAGTAAATGTAATTCATCTAGCATTGCTTCCGATGTAATTGGTTTCTGCTGCTTGCAGAGGCGTACAAAACAATCTTCAAGGCGTTGTGTGCCAAGCTCATCGCCCGAAGCGTTAAAAAGCTCAAGAATACCATCGGACATTAACAGTATCGTATCCCCTGCTTGCACATCAAATGTAGTCAGGGGATACCCTGCGCTTTCCATTGCGCCCAGTACAATTCCCTGCGAACGGATATACTCCACACGGTGATCTTTTGCCCTGAAGACCATCAGAGGCGGCATTCCTGCGCCTGCCATATCAATTTGCCAAGCGCAGTCGTTCTGTTTGCGGCGGAAATGCAAAAGCGAAAGGCACATAAACATTCGCTGAAGGCGCATTTGCTTGATAGCTTGAGAAATCATACCGACGGTCTCGCTCAACGTGTAATCGTGTACGAGCGCGTGAAAGCTGCTTTTTACCAGTGATACGAGCATTCCTGCACGCACTCCGTGCCCTGTCGCATCGCCAATAGCAAGCGTTAATCCGCCTTCAGGGTCTTGAACGTAGTCATAATAATCGCCTCCCACCTCCGTTGCTGTACGCAGCACAAAAGCAATATCCAAGCCTTGTATCTGGGGTACACGCGCAGGAAGCATCGAAATTTGGAAAGCGCGAGCGTCATTTAATTCCTGCGATTTACGATTATTTTCTATATCTAAGAGTTTGTACGCCCGCTCTAATTCTTGCCGCTCTTTCTCGCTTACGCTCAGAACGTTTTCCAGCTCAACGTTCTTTTCTTGCAATGCTCCATTGGTCATTTGAATTTCTGCAGCTTGTTCCTCCAACAGATATTTTTGCTCTGAAATTTCTTTGGTGCGCTCTTCGACAAGAGTTTGCAATCGGCTGTTCAGAACAATCATTCGCCGCACACGCAGGCGATAGGCGAGAACAATAAAACCAATGCCTACAACAACGATTAGGCTGTGGAACCACCATGTAGCCCACCACGGTGGATGAATGATAATACTGACCGTTACACCTTCGTTATTCCAAACACCATCACTATTTGCGGCTTTAATGTGGAGCGTGTACGTCCCCGGATCATAGTTTGTGCCGGTGATACGACGGTTTTCTCCGGTATAAAGCCAGTCTTTATGGACTTCATCTATCCGATATGCGTATTCGTTACGAGCGGAATTTGTGAAATCGAGCGCAGCATATTCAAGCTCAAAATTATCATTGTACTCTAATTCAAAGCGTGTCTGCGTTGGTGGAGGAATGGTGTCAATGATTTTTCTATCACCAAAGACACGAAAGCGTACAAGTACTACGGGCGGTGCGGTAGGGTTATCACGCAAAGAATCAGGGTGAAAGGAAACAAAGCCCGTGCCGACACCAAAGGACATAACTCCATCAGCAGCGCGAAAATATGCGCCTTTACGGAATGCACTGCTTTGTAAGCCGTCAGCAGAACCGTACGTGCGGACAATCGGTGTGGAGGTGTTCCCTTGCAGAAACATGAGCGAAGCAAGACCACGACTGGTACTAAGCCATAGTTTTCCACTCTTATCGCCCAAAATTCCGTAAATGGTTTCACTTGGCAAACGGTCTTTTTTGCTAAAACGCAGGCTGCTGACGGAGCGAGGATTGAAGCGATACAAACCGCCACCGAGAGTCCCAAGCCAAAGATTTCCACCAGCGTCTTCGTAGAGAGTGAGTATTGGAGCGTCTGGTAGCCCGTTTTGGGGTGTTCGCAGATACGCAGTGAACGTATTTGTTTGTGGATTATAGCGATTAAGACCGTTACTTGTTCCAACCCAGAGTGTGCCATCTTGACTTACGAGCATTGAAAAGACAAAATTGTCACTAATGCTTCCGGATATACCGGCATCACTCCAATAATTTGTAAAGGTCTTCGTGCGAGGATTGAGGCGTGATATACCACCGCCTTGCGTGCCAATCCAGATATCGCCTGATGATTTTTCTTCAGCGAGTGCCGTTACGAGGTTGTCGCCCAGACTATTATTGTCGTCAGGGGAGTTTTGAAATCGTATTTCCGCACCGTTACGCGGTATCCAGATAAGACCGCTCTCAGTGCCAAGCCACGTTCCACCCTGCGAATCATGCAAAATTGCCGTCACAGCATATTCCGACGCAATAAGACGTGAGGGAGAGTTCCCGGTATAAACGACGGCTCCGCTCTGTGTGCCGATCCACGCTTCACCGCTCATTTTGCGAGCAATGGCGTTGACGATTGGACTGGGAATATCTTTGCGTAGGGGGTTGTATTTAACATTGCGGAAAGCGGAAGTTTGTGGAACGTATTTGTTCAGCCCGCCGCCCTGTGTGCCGAACCACATCACGCCCGACTTGTCCTGACGAATGACGCTTACGTTATCATCGCTCAGGCTTTGCGCGTCATTTGGGTTGCTTGTGTATTGTTGCCATGTCCCAGTCTCATCTTCAAGGGTACTCCTTGAGAAAATCCCCATGCGTGTTCCAGCCCAGAGCGTACCATGTTTGTCGATGGCAAGTGTTTGAATGGTCGTGGTGCGGTTGCCTTGGCTCATGCTCTGCTCAGCAATAGCGACAAGTGGCTCTATAGGGGTAAATTCGCCTGTCTCTGGGATAAAGCGCCACAACATATTGTCGCGCGTCCCCAGCCAAAGATGTCCTTTGGGGTCGAACGACATAGCAGTAATTCCGATGCTGATTTCGTCTGCTGTTGGGAAAGCATCAGGCTTGAAAACGCTGAAGGTGGTCGTGGGCAAGTGAAGTTTGTTCAAGCCGCCGTCGCGTGTGCCCAACCATAGATGAGCGCGGTTCGTGGGGTCGGCGAGTATCGTCATAATATCGTTATCGCTCGGACCCTTGCCCCTTCCTTTTTTATCTGCTTTGAAGAGCGTCCATTCACCGCGAGCAACGTCCAAGCGATTCAGCCCACGTTTAGTGCTGACCCAAAGTATCCCGCGTGGCGCTTCGATAATGGAGCGAACTAGATTGCTGCTGAGAGAGTTACTATTATCAGGATTATTGCGGTATGCCGTAAAGCGCCCTGTGATGCGGTCAAAGCGATGCAGACCATTCTGTGTTCCTACCCACAGAATACCACTTTCGTCTTCGTAGAGAGCCGTTATGGCGTTATTGGCAAGTGATGTTGAATCGTTGGGGTCATTCCGATAAATGATAATGGAGTACCCATCATAACGGTTCAGCCCATTACTTGTGCCAATCCACAAAAAGCCTTGCTTGTCTTGAAGAATCGCTGTGACGTTGGATTCAGAAAGACCTTGCTCGTAGGAAAGGTGCTCAAAAAGCAGATTCTGTGCGGAAGCAACGTCGGCAAATGATGACACGAGAGCAGAGAGCACCAGCGAAAACACTAAAACAGAGGAGAGGTGTGAAATGCAAAGAGGGTATCGCTCAAGGGCTTGAAGTCCGGTGCGTAGGCAGCGAATACTTCTAAGTCCAAGCATATACCCTCTCCATTCAAAATGACGATGATAATTCAACCGTGAATCGAGTTTAATTACTTCATAGGACTTACTTTTGCAAGTCCGCAAACGTCTTTGTTGATTTCTTTAGGCTCGCCAAAATAGATAACTTTCGACACGCCTGATGCGGAAGCGGACAGATATTTTTCAGCAAAAACGACCGCCTTGCAAGCACCATCTACTTCGACGATAACTTTTTCGGCGATAAGGTCTTTGACGTTGACCGATGATGCGCCCGATACCTCGAGCATGAGTTTTTTTACTTTTCCCGACGCCTCTAGTACGCAAGCGCCGCTTAGCTCAACATCCAGCACGTCGCTATTGATAGCGCTTGCTTTCATCACGTTTGCACCCGACATCTCAATACTGTTCAGCGTCTGCATTGAAACACGTACCACAACTGCACGTTTGCTGAATTTCCATGCCGCACCGCTAATTTCCAAGCGCCCATCGCTAATATCTGTTTCGATAAATTTGACAACTTCCGGTTCACCAATGACCTCAATCTTCGGCTCTTGTCTGCATACGACTTCGACCGTGATACCGCCACCGCTGACATCAATTGCGGTGAAATTTTTTGAGACGCGGCGCTGTTCCACTATTTCTTCTGTTCCATTTTCCCGTGCGAGGATGCTTGCGAAACTACGATTGAGCAGGCTCGTTGAGAATACAGAATGAGAGAAATTATTGCTGAGAGCGGTATGGGCGGTGCCGATAAAACCGATTGTCAGCGCGAGAAGAAATGCAAAGCGTCTCATAGCAGAAAAAAATAACGTTGGAGAAGAATCTTCACAGATTGTTGTCTAAAACTATATACGCTGACGAACAGGAAAAGTTGCAGTTTTTAATTACCGCACAATGGCTGTAATATCAGAGGTGAGTCCATGATTCTTTTGGCGTGACTCCTCAGCCATGCGCTCCTTGTAGGCAATGATTTTTACCTGAAACTCTTCATCGTGAGTGCCAAGAATCTGCACCGCCAGCAAGCCCGCATTTTTGCCTGCACCAATGGCGACTGTCGCCACCGGTACGCCGCCGGGCATTTGTACGATGGACAGAAGTGAATCTACTCCGGCAAGGGCTTTGGAAAGGATTGGAACCCCAATAACGGGCAAGGGTGAATAGGCGGCAACCATGCCGGGTAAGTGCGCCGCGCCCCCTGCGCCTGCGATGATAACGCGAAGCCCACGTGTATGAGCTGTTACAGCATATTCCGCCATGTCTGCCGGGGTCCGATGTGCTGAGATAACTCGTATTTCAAAGGGCACATCAAACTCAGCACACACACGAGCCGCTTCTTCCATCGTCGGCAAATCGGAGTCACTGCCCATGATGATACCAACAAGAGGTGGGTGTGGGGACTGCGATTCGTGTGGCTCTGCTACTTGAATTGCGAGAGAATGAGGGACAATCTGAGGCTTCTGGCTCATAATGGCATGAATCGTTTGCGTGAGGGCGTATGGTTCGGGCAAAAGTCAAGCGAAGAAACAAAAATGCCTCGCCACCGGGGGGATGTGATGACAAGGCATGCAGCATAAAGAGGATTTCGGTTGTAAGAAACCGAGAGCGGGAAACGAGACTCGAACTCGCGACATTAACCTTGGCAAGGTTACGCTCTACCAACTGAGCTATTCCCGCTTTTTGTCAACGAACTGCACAAAGAGAAGTTGTGCCGCTTCATTTTAAGTGAGCACAAAAATACATGAAGTATGTTTACCACGCAAGTATTTTTTTTGAAACAGTGCAAAATGTTCAAAAAAAAAGCTACAAAAAATGCGCTAAAAATCGTCTTGTGCAAATGTTTTGAACATCTTCCAGCGATACAGAATTTTGTATTTTTTTTTGTCGTTCCTGATTGATTGATGTTACTTCCTTGTCGTGGATGCCGCAGGGAATGATATAGGAAAATTCATTCAGGTCATTACTGACGTTTAATGCAAAGCCGTGTGCCGTCACCCAGCGCGAGCAGTGAATACCAATGGCGCATATCTTTCGCTTCTGTTCCAGCCAAACGCCTGTTAGGCTCTCCACGCGGTCTCCGTTCAAGCCGTATTCGGCTATGGTTTCGATGATACAGGCTTCTATTTCGCGCAAGAACCAATGCAAGTCCGGCGTGAAATCTGTAAGACGAAAAAGTGTGTAGCCTACAATCTGACCGGGATTGTGGAGTGTTACATCGCCACCGCGATTGACATTGACGACTTCTACGCCGCGTTCATTCCATTGCGTTTGTGGGAGCAAAATATTATCACGACTTCCGTTCTTCCCAACCGTGATAACGCTTGGATGTTGGCAAAAAACGAGTGTGCTATCCTTTGCACCTGCTTGAATACGCCCCTGCAAATGGCGCTGGCGCTCCCATGCGTCGTGATAATCAATTAAGCCCCAGTCTTCGATTGTGAGCATAAATACCTAGAAAAAACGGGTGTGTTGGAAAAGGATGAAGCGCTTATCGTTGTGCCGATGGAATAAGCCCGATTCTGGCGGCAAATTTTGTAGCTTCGAGCCGCGAACCGACATTGAGCTTTTGGTAAATGCTCGAAATATAATTTTTAACCGTGCCTTCGCTAATGGAAAGAAGTTCGGCGATTTCCTTATTCGGCAAGCGAATAAGACGGAGCACATTGCGTTCTACGGGTGTGATGCCGGCTGAATTGAGAGCATGGTCAATAACAACAAGTTGCTGCGCTACGCTGGAGCTCAACCACAATTCGCTTGGATGCTGCGCTATCCAACGAATAGCAGCAATAAAGGTGTCGCCTGATTCTGCTTTTGAAAGGTAGCCATTCGCGCCGCTTGCAAGTATATCGTGAACAGAAACATTTTCATTGCCTGTCATGGCGAGAATACTTAGCTTCTCACTTGTGTTACCTTTTTGACGCAGAGACTTAATGACTTCCAAGCCGGTTGTGTCGGAAAGCTGCATATCAATCAAGAGCACGTCCGGCTTCAGCGTTTTGAGTGCCGTAACGGTCTCTGCACCTGTTGGTGCTGTGCCGGCAAGATTAATGTACGGTGCTTCGTCTCCGGCTTTAGTTTTTATCCACGACTCCAGCGCAAAACGCACAGCTTCGTGGTCATCAGTAACAAAGACATTGATAGTATCGCCCTGATACATAGATTTGAGAGAGAATCTGGGGGTGGAGAAAAAATCATCAAGCGCGGTATAAAGCCGTTTGGCATCTAAGTAACCATCGTTTTGGCAGAATACTATTGCCGAATTTAGCGAAAGTTCGTAGATTTTCCTAGATTTTACCGTTTAACAATGATTCCGGCAAATATACAGAATCACTATCCATTTCGCACAAAGAATGATACACTCGTCTTCAATTTTCTGTGTTTCGCTGCTTACTACTTTTCTATGGCGAGCATTCCCGCTTCCAAAGCGCTTATTTGCGGCTTTGCGTCGTGGAGGTTTGAGTCTTTTTGCTATGGTATTGATAGGTGTCTCAATAACACCCAGTCAAGGAATTGCGCAGCAGAAACGGAGCGATAGCTTGGAGACCGTTCTCAATGCCATTCGCCGCGAGTGGGGGACGATTGTGGACACGACAATAGTGAACCTGCTCAATAATGTCGCTAATGAATATCGTACTTCCAACCCTTTCAAAGCACTGGATTATTGCGAACAGGCGCAAAAATATGCTCGCCAGTTGGGCCACAAACGTGGTATTGCTGAGGCAGTAAGCAATATGGGTAATATCCATACTCAACAAGGGAATTACGATCGTGCTATTGAGCATTACCTTGAAGCGCTTAAGCTGTATGAAGAGATAGCAGAAAAAAAACGTATGGCGCTTATTTTGAGTAAACTTGGTATCGCATATAGCAAACGTGGTAATATCAGACAATCCCTTGAGAATTACGAAAAAGCGCGGAAAATTTATACAGATGTTAGTGATAAGCAAGGGCTAGCATTAACATTAGGGGATCTCGCCAGTCTCTATTCTGATAACGGTGATGACCGCATTGCGTTAACGTTTTACCAAAAAGCCCTGACGCTGCACCGTGAATTTGGGGACTCGGCACGCGTGGCTGCTGCCTTAAATGGCATAGGTATGGCATATTTTTATTTAGGCAATTACAATAGCGCACTTGAATTCCTACATGCTGCTGAACGTATTTTTTCAGCGTCAGACGGTGTTGACGGCATGAAACTGGGCGATGTTTATAACAATATTGCCGTTGCTTACTTACACAAGCATCAGTATAAAGAAGCTCTGCAAAAGGTCAATCGTGCTTTGGAAATCGCTCAAGCATCAGGTTTACGTCCGCTTCGGCAGGCTTCATATGCTATACTATCTGATATTTATCGCGACCTTGGCAACTTCCAATTGGCTTTGGAATATTCTCAACGCGACAATCTTCTGAAAGATACTATTTTCAATGAAGAAAGCGATAAGCGCTTAGTTTCCGCGGTGCGCGGCTATGAAATCAAACGCAAAGAAGACTCCATTCGGACTCTGACCAAAGACAAGCAAATTCAAGACCAGCAGCTTCAGTTGCAAACGCAACAACTACAACTCCAAAATCAGCAACTGATCTTTCTTGCGATTGGTTTTGTGATGGTCTTTGCTATCGTTGGCTTGCTTGCCAATGGCTATCGGGTAAAGCGTCGCTCGGAACTGCAGCTCCAGCACAAGAATACAGAACTTGAATCGGCGAATCAAGAAATTGCCCTCAAGAATCAGCATCTTGAAGAACTAAACAATGAAAAAAATGAATTCCTCGGTATTGTGGCACACGACCTCAAAAGCCCAATTCTGTCTATTAAACTCTTGGCACAGCTTCTCCACGATACCAATGTTGCCCAAGACGAGCGTATTCGCTTCACGAACACCATTATCTCCTCCTCCGACCAGCTTTCGCGGATTATTAGCAATCTTCTCAATGTCAATGCGATTGAGCGGGGCGGAATAACACTTGATATTACACCCTTTAATTTATCAGTTGCTGCCTATTCTGTTTTTGAAGAATACACGCCACGTGCAGAAGCAAAAAATGTTACGCTGCATTTTGAGAGTTTTACCGACGGCGAGTGTCTTGGCGACCATACAGCCATTTTACAAGTCATGGATAATCTCGTTTCCAACGCGCTCAAATACTCGCCCGGGAACAAAAACGTCTGGTTCCGCATCTATGGAGAAAAGACGTGGACGCGCAGAGGTGCAGAGCAAAATGATGCACAGAATGGCTCCAAGAGCCTTCCAAATGGCTTTGCTGGTCATTTGCACAAATATCCGACGAAATTGTGTATGCGGATTGAAGTTCAAGACGAAGGTCCCGGTCTTTCCGATGATGACATGAAAAAACTTTTCGGGAAATTTCAGCGTCTTTCTGCCAAGCCCACAAGCGGCGAACAATCAACAGGTCTGGGGCTTTCGATTGTAAAAAAAATGGTTGAGGCTATGAATGGTGAAGTCTGGTGTGACAGCATACACGGGCAGGGAGCAACGTTTATAGTAGAGTTACCACAGGCAGAAGAAGAATTTGAATCGGAAAAATAAAAAAAGATGGGGAGACGAGATCACTACCAGCCTTTACGCTCGCGCAAATCCATAATTTGCTTCACATGATTTTCACCATGGCGGGCATAGCTTTGCAGAATGTCGTCCAATGACATTATACCGTTATCAGGGTGGTGTACTGTATGGGCGAAGGCATCGGCAGACAAACTTTCCCACAGTACCGACCAGCGCAGATGCAGTCCGTCAATAATTTGCAGTGAGATTTCGATCGGCAAGGCATAATCCGCTAAAAGCGCCCATGCGTCTTGGTTATATGGTTTTATGGTCGGAGTGTTCTCGGTAAGAGCTAGCCGTGTCCGTGTGTGAGCATTGAGATGGGAATCGGCTAGGTGATGCACTACTTGGCGTACTGTCCAGCCGCCATCGCGATACGGCGTGTCTAGCTGGGTATCGGTAAGATTCTGAACCGCACTGCGGAGGTGCTGAGGAAGGGATTTGATACTATTGATGTGCGCTGTGCGCTCGACTTGTGTAAGCATACAACTTTGATTTTATGAGCGTTAAGAATGTGGTGTAAAGTATTTTTCGTACGTGTAAAAGGCTTCGTCGCGCTTCCAACCACGTTTTTCGTAGAGTGTTTGTGCGGGATAATTGTCCACAGCTGTCGAAAGCACAAGCCCTTTGGCATTATCTAAATAGGAAAATTCTTCTGCTGCCCGCATAATGGCATCAGCAACACCCGATTTACGAAACTCTGTATCAACAAATAGATCGTTCAAAATCCATTGGCGCTGCATTGTTACCGATGAAAACGATGGGTACAACTGCGTGAATCCTGCGCCTTTATTGCCAACAAGTGCCACAAAAATAACGGACTCCTGTTTCAATATGCGTTCAGTGAGGAAAGCCTCTGCTGCTTCTAAGTTGGATGGTTGCTCATAGAATCGACGATAGCCGTCGAAAAGGGGCAGAAGAAGTTCCAGATGCCGCGTGTCAGCACGATGAACTGTAATTCGTGCGCTTTCCTCCGGCACGTCTTCGTATATTCGTTTCAGCGCTTCTTCTAAGTGCGCCTTCACCGATGACCATTCATTGCGGAGGATGCTGTAATAAACAGTGTCCCGTATTGTGCCATTGGGCAAAGCCGTGTGCTGCCGCAGTAAACCTTCATACTTCGCGCCTATACGCTCCATAGCACGGCGCGATTGGTCGTTTTTGGCATTTGCTTTAAATTCTACCCTCGTCAAACCAAGTGTTTCAAAGGCATAGCGCAACATGAGATATTTAGCTTCTGTATTGATACTGCTTCTGTGAAATGGCTTCCCAAGCCATGTCCAGCCAATTTCAATTCGCTTGTGCGCAAGTGCTGCATTCCCAAATCGTGTGGAGCCGATCGCTTTACCGCTCGCTTTGTCAATCGTTGCGAAGGGCAAGGCTTCTCCCGCTGTCTCAGGCATAAACGCCTCTTCAATATAGCGCTGCATATCTTCTCTGGTTATCATCGTCCTGCCTGCAAGCCGCCACAAAGCAGGATTCAAGCCGACTTCACACAAGTCGTCCAAATGCCGCATGGAAAGCGGTTCCAAGCGGACGTTCGTGCCTTCAAGTGTTGTGGGGTCTAGCATAGCGACAAGAGAAAATGAAACGAAAGGATAAGGGATAAAATAGGCAGTACAAAGAGATTCTCGGCAACAAACTCATCCGGCGGCTGCGGGAGAGACCGCCGGACGAGTGCATTTCCATTTCTAAAGAGCAGGGTATATTATTTCGTGCCTTTGCCCGGCGTTGCTTTCATGCGCTCTTCGTACTCGCGCTGCGTGCGCAGTTCGTTGGGCTGTGGTGTTTGCTGTTGCTTAAACACTTGGAAGCGTGTGGGCGGTACTTGAAGCGGTAGTGCATTATTGCTCACGTCAATATCTGTTGTCTCCAGATACGGGTCAATAAGGAATGATGCCACCGGCTTTGATACCATCAGCACTTTCGAGATTTTTTGCGTGTTGTAGCGCCAGATTTCTGCCGGGAAACGACGCACTTCCTTGGTTCCGTCTTCGTAGGTCATTTCCAGAATAATTGGCATCATCAATCCGCCATTATTTTTGAAACTGAGTTCATAGAAAAGTTTACCGGAATTTATGATTTTACGATCATCCTCCGAAAGCGTCGAAAGGTATTGCTCATAGCGCTCTTTTTCCCAAGGCTTGACGGCAAATTTATCGGCTTTGTTGTAGTAATCAAGTGCTTCTGCGTCCTGCTCGACGTATGTTTTAGGAATGTCTTTTTTGTTGCGCTCAAGCGTTATGTTCAGAGGCTCTTTTCCTGCTTCCACTTTATCAGCAACTTTTTCTACTTCGGGATTTTGTGTGTTGATGTTGTACCGGGTAACGTTTTCGAGTGCAATATCACAGTAATCAGTCGTGTAGAACCAACCGCGCCAGAACCAATCCAAATCTACGCCCGAAGCATCTTCCATGGTGCGGAAAAGGTCGGCAGGAGTGGGGTGTTTGAATGCCCAACGGCGTGAATATTCTTTGAAGGCATAATCAAAAAGCTCGCGTCCCATAACGGTTTCACGCAAGACATTGAGTGCTGTTGCGGGCTTGCCGTAAGCATTGTTACCCAACTCTAAAATCTGCTCGGAATTGGTCATTATCGGCACAAGTCGTGATTTGTCCGCTTTCATGTAGTCAACCATGTTTCGAGCCGGACCTCTGCGCGAAGGGTAGTTTCTGTCCCATTCTTGTTCGGCAAGGAACTGCACAAATGAATTCAAGCCTTCGTCCATCCATGCCCACTGGCGCTCATCGGAATTGATAATCATGGGGAAGAAGTTATGACCGACTTCGTGAATGATAACAGAGATGAGCGCATACTTTGTGCCTTCTGGGTATGTTCCGTCGGGCGCAGGGCGACCGCCATTAAAGCAAATCATCGGGTATTCCATGCCGAAAACCGGACCATGGACGGAGATTGCTACCGGGTAGGGATAGGCGATTGTGTGCTTCGAATACACGCGCAGTGTGTGAGCAACGCTCCGTGTGGAATACTGCTCCCAGAGTGGATTTCCTTCTTTGGGATAGTACGACATCGCCAGAACGCGCTTGCCTTCTACATCCACACCCATGGCATCCCACACAAATTTACGCGACGCGCAGAAAGCGAAATCGCGCACATTACTTGCCTGAAATGTCCATGTTTTCTTGCTTGTGGCGCGTGAAGACTCGTTTTTCAATGCTTCTTCATTGGTGATGATTTTGACAGGTGTATTAGAAGCCTTTGCCTTCTCAAAGCGCGCTATTTGCTCGGCAGTCAAAACGGCAGATGCGTTCTGAAGCTCACCCGTAGCACCGATGACAATATCGGAAGGCGCTGTAATACTCACTTTGTAATCACCAAATGGCAAGGTAAACTCGCCTGCACCCAAAAATTGCTTGTGCTGCCAGCCGCAGTAATCGGCATAGACTGCCATGCGTGGGAAAAACTGTGCTATTTCGTAGAGGTAGTTTTTATCTTTGGGAAAGTACTCATAGCAAGAGCGGGCGCGGGTTTCGGAGGGAACGATATTAAATGACCACTCCACTGTAAAAGCGAATTTTTGCCCCTGACGCAATGCCGCCGGAAGGTCAACGCGCATCATGGTTTTGTTGACGGTGAATTTAAGCGCCTGCCCCGTTGCTGCGTCTTTGATTGACTTGATTTTATGACCGCCATCAAACGTGTCTTGAAAAACAAGTGCCTTGACGCCATCGAAAGAACTGCCGCCCGGGTTCGCACGACTTGCTCCGCCTTGCAGTTTGCCGGTTTGCGTTAGATAGGTGTCAGAGTTTTTTGCAAAGTGATTTTGGTCAAGTTGCAACCACAAATATGTGAGTGCGTCGGGTGAGTTGTTTGTATAAGTAATTGTCTCAGTGCCGCTTATGCTTTGGTTTTCGTCGTTCAGATCAATTGCGATAACATAATCCGCTTTTTGCTGCCAATACTGGTGTCCGGGAGCGCCGGAAGCCGTGCGGTACGTGTTCGGTGTCGGCAGAAGCTGGTCGAGTTGCTCGAATTTGCCGGTGATGTGGTCGGCAGTATTGCTAATGCCCTGCGCAAAGACCGACGTAGCCACCGAGGCGGATACGACCAAGGTAAGCGCGGCTTTGCGAAGTAAATGGGAGGAGAAATTTTTCATTACATTTCAGATTGAACTGTGATAGTGGAGTGGTTTTATCAAAATAGTAGCCTACGCAGATGGGCGATTATGGTTTTGTTGCCGCCCTTCAAACGAATAAATTGGGTCGTTGGAGTGGCGTATGGTAATGCCATTGCGCCGAAGCCACCGCAGACAAAAGGATTCATGTACTCCATAACGTTTTGCAAGAGCGCTTACGCCAGTACCTTCTTTGTAATCCTCAAGGATGCGAGGGATTTTCTCTCGGTGAGACTTCCAACGCAATGCCGCATTTTGAGCTTGAGAGCGAATTTCTACCCCATTGGCACGAAGATGGGCGGCAAGAGTAGAATTGTGCATCCGTAAGCCAAATTGTGAGCGGATTTGTGATAGTGTCTTACCGCTTTTGTATAGCTTCGTCATCGTGCGGAGAATCTTTGCATCAAGTTTTGCGGTACGAGCGGACTGTGTTTTGAAGCCATAGCGTTGGAACGCCTCAAAAATACTACTCCGTGAGAAACCATATTTTTGCGAAAGCCCGCCGTAGCTCGCACCATTGTCGGCGTAGTCTTTATGCATTGCACGAGCAAGGGGTTCGTCTATCATCGTTTTGAACGTGCCTTGCGGTGTGCGCTTCTGAGCGGGCTTGTTGATTGGCATACAACGACCTTCCTCTACGTCTTGTCTGCGAGTGAACGCGCCTTAATTTGTCCCTTTGTTTACATCAGGCTTTTGCTGCTCTTGGCGTTCCAATTGCATTGGGTTCGGAGCAGATGCTTGGCGGTTCTTGAAGAGCTGAAAGCGTGATTGAACCTGCTTGCGTGGGTATGCATTGTTGGAAAGGTCGGTATCGGCGGTTTCCAGATACGGGTCAACGACGAAAGAGATAACAGGCTTGTCGGTAGAAATGACTTTGCTCACTTTTTGGTTGTTGTAGCGCCAGATTTCAGCCGGAATACGGCGTACTTCCTTGGTGCTGTCAGCAAAGGTCATTTCCAAAATAACGGGCATGGTCAATCCGCCGATATTTTCCAACTCAATTTCGTAGAAATTGGTATTAGAGGTGATAATTTTTTTCTCACTCTCATTCAAGCCTTTTATGAAATTATCAAAAGCGCGTTGCTGCCATGGGCGTACTGCAAAAGGGTCGTTTCTATTGTAGTAGTCCAGCGCAGCACTGTCTTGCTCGACCAGAGTTTTGGGAATATCGTTCTGATTGCGCATCACAGTCAGGTCGGGCGGCAGCATCGTTTTATCTTGTTTCTTATTTGCCAACTCTACCTCGGGATTACGTGTGTCCATCACAAAACGCTGTACACCATTGAGAGCAATATCGCAATGGTCGGTGGTAAAGAACCAACCGCGCCAGAACCAATCTAAATCCACACCCGAAGCGTCTTCCATGGTACGGAAAAAGTCAGCCGGTTGCGGGTGTTTGAACATCCAGCGTTGGGCGTATTTCTTGAAGGCATAATCGAATACTTCACGCCCCAGAATAGTCTCGCGCAAGATATTGAGACCTGTTGCGGGTTTGTCATATGACTGGCTGCCGAATTCACGCGGAGGGATGTTGTCGGAGGTGGTCATAATGGAGGTTAGTTTCGATTTGTCGGCGCTCATGTAATCGGTGATAAGACGCGGAAAACCTGCGAGCGACGGGAAATTTCTATCCCATTCCTGCTCGGCAAGAAACTGCAAAAAGGAGTTTAATCCCTCATCCATCCATGTCCACTGGCGTTCATCGGAATTGACAATCATCGGGAAGTAGTTGTGACCGACTTCGTGGAAGATAATAAATAGCAAAGCAGATTTCGTGCGGGGTGAGTACGTCCCGTCTGCGTCAGGGCGGGGAGCATTAAAGCTAATCATCGGGTATTCCATACCGCCGCCAATATCAACATTGGCAGAAATGGCAACGGGATATGGATAGGGGAACGTGTACTTGGAATAGACCTTGAGCGTGTGCGCCACAGCGCGAGTGGAGTATTGTTCCCAAAGCGGGTTTCCTTCTTTGGAATAGAATGACATCGCCATCACGCGCTTGCCCTCTACGTTCACGCCCATTGCATCCCAGATATACTTCCGTGAGGAAGTAAAAGCAAAATCACGAACATTATTTGCCTGAAAAACCCATGTTTTTTTGCCTTTTGTCGGTGCAGCTTTTGTGTTTTTGTCCATTTCTTCGTTGGTCACGATTTTTACGGGCGCAGAAGCTGTTTCTGCTTGCTTCAGTCGGTTGCGTTGGTCGGCAGTAAGGACTTGAGCTGCATTCTGGAGCACGCCCGTTGCGCCGACAATTTGGTCATCCGGCACAGTGATGCTAACTTTGTAATCACCGAAAGGCAGCGTAAATTCGCCTTCACCAAGAAATTGCTTGTGCTGCCAGCCCGTAGCATCGCCATAGACCGCCATGCGCGGAAAGAACTGCGCAATGCCGTAAATACGACCGTCGTCGAAGGCTTCATAGTTGGAACGAGCACCAAAGTCTTTGGGAACGATATTGAAATTCCATTCTACCGAAAATGAAAATTTCTGTCCCGTGCGAAGCGGCGTTGGCAAGTCAATACGCATCATTGTCGCCACTATCGTGTACTTTAGAGGCTTTCCTGCTTGGTCTTTCACAGATTTGAGCATATAACCGCCATCAAAGTTTTGTTTCTCCAAACGGCGTTTAATCTGCCCCAGCGACATAGTATTATTCTGCATATTGCTCATGGAACCTGTCTCGGTGAGGTAGGTTTCAGAGGTCTTTGCAAAGGCGTTCTGGTCGAGTTGCACCCATAAATAATCCAGCGCATCGGGAGAATTATTGGTATAAGTAATCGTTTCCGATCCTGCAATACTTTGCTTGTCGTCGTTAAGCTCAACGTTAATAACATAGTCAGCTTTTTGCTGCCAGTACTGATGTCCGGGAGCACCGGACGCTGTGCGGTAGCCGTTTGGAGTGGGTAGAATATTTCCCAGAGGCTCAAATTTACGGTTCTGATTACCATCGAGGACGTACTGTGCCGAAGCATTGGTCAAAAGTGTTGTCCCCAGTAAAGCAGCAAGCGCAAGTGCGCTGCAAAGCGTGCGAAAACGTCTATTCATGGCGAAGTGAAAAAGATGCGGTGTGAAAAATTTGGAGTTAATCTGTGTTGCTGGTCGTGTAACGAAAAAATAATCGCTAAGTTACATAAACGGTATGAGATTTCAAGCGGGAAATCAGGGAGTATTTTGGAATAATAGCGTGTTCCTGCACCAAGAGTAGTGTCTGCAGTCTGGGTAAGTCTCAACGCCATTACTCAAAATCATTGTGATACTGCGAGAGATTGCGACGGAAGCGTTCCACTGTCGTGCCTTTTGTTTTACGACTGATTTCTGCTTCGAGGCGCTGGGTGAAGGCTGTGGCTGCATCATATCCATATGCACGAAGGAGATAGTTTAGTGCAATCACCTCCGCGATGACCGTAATGTTTTTGCCCGGTAAAATTGGCAAGCGCACGTAGGAAATCGGCGCTTCGAGAATTTGGATTGTCTCCGGGTCAAGTCCCGTGCGGGTATAGGGCTTCGTATCGTCCCAATGTTCCAGTTCGACAACGATTTCTAAGCGTTTTTGGTAGCGCACAGCACGAATACCGAACATTTGACGAATGTCAATCAGTCCCAAGCCCCGTACTTCCATGAAATGCTGCACTAATTGCGTACCGGCACCAATCAAAATATCATCGCGCTTTTGGGTAAGAATCACCACGTCATCAGCCACTAACCTGTGTCCGCGTTCAATCAGGTCAAGAGCAATTTCGCTTTTGCCGATACCACTTTTACCGATGAACATAATACCCACACCATACACATCCATAAACGAGCCGTGCAATGAGACCTGCGGAGCAAAATGGGTGTCGAGAAATTCCGACAGAATGTAGGTAACTCGCGTGGTCTCGAATGGTGTGACAAAAAGCGGAATCTTGTATTCGGTGGCAAGTGTGATAATTTCTTCGTCGAGCGTATGATTATTGGTCAGGATGATGCAAGGAATCTCGAACTGCGCCATGGTGCGAAATGCTTGCTGCCGTTTTTTGGGTGTTATGCTTTCCAAATAATACATTTCGGTATTGCCGAAAATCTGAACACGATGATAGGTAAAAAGCCCCACATAACCTGCCAATGCAAGTTGCGGACGGTGTATGTTTTTGTCCGTGATTTTGCGGTTTGGCTCTACGCTTTTGTTGATTTGCTCAAGCGGCAAGCGGAGCATAGGAGACTCTATCATTTCTTGAACGGTGATAGGGAGCGGAGCAATGGGCTGGGGATGGAGGTTCATACAAGAATAAAAAAACAGACGAAGATGCTAAAATACTGTTTTGACGAGATAGGCGCAACAATCTGATAATAATAGAACTTTCGCAAACAAGTAGCTTACGGACGGATAGATGGCAGCCAAACAAAAGTTCCAAGACTCATCATCAAATTGGCACCACTGACTTTTATTTGTTACACTTCAAAATATGGGAACTTCGACCAGTAGTCATCTTGACTGCGGCGAATGACCTCGTATGCTTCCTCGCGTCCATACACGTGCGGAATTTCGACTGATTTTTTGCCTTTGCCCGGAATGCTCTTATATGTCAGGAAATAGTGTCGAAGGCGCTCCACTACGTCTTCGGGGCAGTCAGCAATGTCTTTCATGTCGCCATAGACCGCATCGCCCTTCATCACGGCGATAATTTTGTCGTCCGCTTCATTGTCGTCAATCATGCGAAAACCGCCAATAGGAAGCGCTTCCAAGATAAGGTCTCCGTGCGGGATGTTCTTTTCCGCCAGAACGCAGATATCGAGCGGGTCGCCGTCGCCGATAATCGTTGCTCTGCCTACTTTTTCTGCACAAAACGCTCCCACTCCTTCCCCACAATACGTCTGTGGAATCAGCCCATAAAGCGCGGGGCAAACATTCGAGAAGCGCTGTGGGCGATCAACCTTGAGGTAGCCGGACGCCTTGTCAATCTCGTATTTGAGCGTGTCGTTGGGGACAATCTCAATAAACGCAATCACCCGCTCCGGCGCATCATCACCGATTTCAATGCCATGCCACGGGTGCGGTTTGAAAAGGAGCTTCATCAGATTGAGATTAGCGCGGGAGTGCTGTTGGCTTGATTTCATTTTGGGTAAGAAAATATAGATGAAGAGATATTGAACTGGATTGAAGAGAATTTCACAGTTACACGGACTATCCTGAAAATCCTGAAATCTGTGCTCCGCCATCCAAATGGCTACCGTCAATCAATGGAGAATGTCATCAACACTTTTGATTCATCCAGTCGTGAACTGCTTGTGCGAAGCGTTCCGGTGCGCCTTCGCTGGTGCGTAAGTAGAGCGACGGCTCAATTAACTCCAATTCCATGAGCGCAAATTCTTCAGGCTTGCCATAGTCGGAAAGCCTCACTACATCTACTCGCGCGTACATCGGCGAACCGAATTTGAGGTCTTTGAGTGCTTGCATTACTTTATCAGTCTCCTCCAAAAGCGCCTTGTAATGCGGCGTTGCGTCTGCTTTTGCCTCCCGGATGTCGCCGCCATGCTCTTCTTGAACGCGAAAATCACCGCTTGCAGGTGTTTTGATAATGGCATGGCTGAACTTCCCATTGAAATAAAATACTGAGAACTCGCCTTCGGTAAGAACCGCACGAAGAAAGGGCTGCACCATGAAATTGCGCGTACAAAAAACTTCATGCAGCATCGGAAGCATTTCTGATGCGGTTTCGGGACGGACGCGGTACGTATGGTCAGCGTTGGCGCTGACGGTGGGCTTCACGACAATTTCATCCGTGCCAAGTGTCTCAAACCATGATTGGAGGGGCATTTCTGAACTTGCTTCGCCCCAGAGTGTCGGCACAATCGGTACGCCGACACTAGCGAGGTCGCGCAGATAGGTTTTATCCATGTTCCAGCGCACTATACGGAGCGGATTTTGCAGAATCGTTCCGCTTTTTGCAATGCGTTCCAGTGTTGTCAGAAACGCCGCTGGGTCTTGTTGATAATCCCATGGGGTGCGGATAAGAACAAGGTTATACGCGCTCCAGTCAACATTTTCACGTCGCCACGGTATTCGGTCTATTTCCCAGCCGAGCGCGTTAAAATGTGGGTCAGCAAGGACATCGTCTATCACGAAATCGCCACTGTTCTCCATTGAAAGGTGAGCGCATTTGAACATCGGATTAGGCATAACGACCTTCTTTCCGAGCTTGATGAAACCACGCCACAACGCTTGCAATGCCGTCGCGCAACTCAATTTTGTGCCGCCAGCCGAGCGCATGAAGTTTGCCGACGTGCATGAGCTTACGCGGCGTACCGTCAGGTTTTGTCGTATCCCATACTATTTCTCCTTGAAAGCCAACAATACCCGCAATCATCTCGGTCAGTGCTTTAATACTGATTTCTTCGCCCGTGCCGATGTTCAGGAAATCACGACCGTCATAGTTTTTCATGAGAAAAATCATTGCGTCTGCTGCATCGTAGGAGTGCAGGAACTCGCGGAGCGGTGAGCCTGTACCCCACGCAACTACTTCTTTTGCGCCCTGCTCCTTCGCTTCTACAAACTTGCGAATCAGTGCCGGAAGGACGTGCGAGGTTGTGAGGTCGAAATTGTCGTTTGGTCCGTAAAGATTCGTGGGCATACACGACACCGCATTGAATTGGTATTGGTCGTAGAGCGCTTCGCAGAGTTTGATTCCGGCGATTTTAGCAATCGCATACGGCTCATTCGTCGGTTCCAAGGGACCCGTCAGCAAAGCATCCTCGTGGAGCGGTTGTGGGGCAAGTTTGGGATAAATGCAGGAACTTCCCAAAAAGAGAAGTTTTTTTGCACCAAAACGGTAAGCAGAATGGATGATATTGTTTTGGATAGCAAGATTTTCGTAGAGGAAATCCGCACGATACGTGTTATTTGCGTAGATACCGCCTACTTTCGCAGCCGCATCGAACACATATTCGGGGCGATGCGTCTCGAAAAAGCGCTCTACGTCTGCCTGACGGCGCAAGTCCATTTCTTGCGAGGTACGAGTCAGAATATTGGTAAAGCCTTGTTCGGTGAGCTTATGAACGATTGCCGAGCCGACTAATCCTCGGTGCCCGGCAACGTATATTGTGCTGTTCTTGTCCATGAAAAGAATGAAGAATAGGGAAATCTTGAGTTACGGTTATCGCTGGATAACGACTGGAAGTACTGCAACGCCTTGTGCGGTCTGCACAATGAGCATATACGCGCCCGATGCCACCTGCTGCGTCAGAAGGCGATATTCGCCCCGTTCGTATTGCCTCGCACCTTCGGCAAAGCGGGTTTGCTGTGTATACTCGCCTTCGGCAACGGTATTGCCCAAAATGTCTTTCAGAATACAGCGTGTGCTGACAGGCTCGTCGGTGAGCGGGTCGAGAAGGCGTTCGATAGTAATTGCTACGTCGCTGGAAGCCGGATTGGGTTTGGGTTCTGCAAGGCGCACTACTTCTATGGCTGATGGATTTGCGGCAAGCACTTGTGAGCCAACCGTTCGCAGAATCACGCGCGTCGAACAACGCGAATCCCCGGCAAAATTATTCGAGACTGCCTCACCCGCAAGCGGTATTGCGACCACCCCACAAGAATCCTCCACGTAGATTGTATCACGCCGTGTACCTAAGTCTCGCGGCGAAAAACAGACAGTCAACTGTCGTGTGGAGCGAGGCGGTAGAACAAGGGGTATCTGGCTCAGAGCAAGCGAAAACTCGATATTTCGTACAATCGGAATTGTTCTTAAAACAACTGCTCGCACAGAATCTACGTTCTGCAAGACAATGTTGGCGCAAGTTACGCGGTTCAGTCCCGTTGTGTCGAACTGGAATTCCCCCGATGTGGATTGTACAAAAAGCTGTTTACCGAAATCGAGCGCTTGTAGATTGATGGTATTTGATGTCCAAACGCAACCATTATTGTCGGTTAATTCTACACTGTATGCGCCCGAAGAGCGCGTAACGAGCTGCCGAGCTGAGCCGATATTGCTCCGCATTCCTTCGCGCCAACGATATTGCACAAAACCTGCGGGAGCTTGCAGTACAGCGCTGTCACCAATACAAAAGCGCGTTTGCCGCACCGAGACAATATCCGTATTTGGTCGCGGAAAGATGGTAATTGTCGTGGAAGAACTTGCCACACAGCCGTTGGGGTTGCGCACCGAAAGCGTATATCTGCCGGAGGTTGTCACATTAAGACTTGTAGTGCGGCTTAGTATTGTTCGCCCGTCTGACCATTCATAACCAAAGTCAGGGGTTTGAAGTTCCGATGTGAGACGAATCGTTGTGCCTTCACAAGCGCGCGGTGGACCGCTCAGACTAACGCGGGCTTCAGGGCGTGGGAGGAAGGTAACTTGCACCGAATCGCTCAGGCTTACGCAGTCGTACACTGTTGCCGTAACGCGATAGAGTCCGGTTTGCCGGACAATGATAGAAGCTGTTGTCGCACCATTCGACCAGCGATATTGAGCAAAGCCGTTAGAAACACGCAATTCTACGCTGTCCCCTTGGCAATAAAACGGCGACGGCGGAATGGGCTGAATCTTCAGTTCACGCTCCGACGGCGGCACGTAGCGATAGACTCCTTCACCAATGATAAAACCAAGCGTATCGTTGACAAAATAGACATCGTCAAGGTCTGCACCGGGCGGAATCCCACAATTACGCAACTCCCATGTTCTGCCGGAATTCCTCGTGTAATAAGCCGATGCGTTCAATCCCGCCGCCCAGCCGATAGAATCATTGAGTAAAAATGTGCCGAACATTGGCTGACCGGTTGCAAAATCATTCCACGTCTGTGCTCCATTCGTGGAAGCACGCATACCACCTCCCCCACCACCACCGCCACACGTTGTGCCGGAGTATGGCACAAGAAATACGTTGTTACTGATAGAAAGGTCTTCCTGCCAGACTTTACCGGCGCTAACTGTGGTTGGATAGGATTGTGCGAAGACATTCCATGAAATGCCACCATTCAAGGTGCGAAAAATTTGCCCGCTCGACACAGCGTATCCTAAGCCTTTGGAGGAATAGATAATGGCATCGCTCAAGCCGGAATCATCATCGGGACCGGAGAATACAGTCCACGTATTGCCACCATTGGTAGTGCGAAGAAAAAGCTGCTGGTCGCCGCAACCGCCCGACATGACAACGCCTGAATCGCGGTGTGTAAAGTAGCAGCCCCACGTGCGAGATTCAATACCGTTCAGAGCAAGCGGCGTAATGTCGCGCCACGTACGCCCGCCGTCAGCAGATTTGAACACGCCGCCTGGACCTGTTGCATAGCCGACCGTAGAATCAGGAAACCACACACCTTCCAAGTGATTGCGGAAATCACCTTGGTTGTAATTGAGCCTGCCCGGAATCTGCGAGCGCGTCCACGTACGCCCACTATCAGTGGTGAACATCGTTCTGCGGTAAAATCCCACAATCCAGCCATAGCGCGGGTTACTTGCCAGAAATTGCGCTTCCAACCAGTAATCCGGGACACCGTCCGGCGCAGGCGGAACCTGCACTTGTACCCAATCTTGGCGACCAATTTGCGGCGGTCGGGTCTGGGCAAAAGAACTCTTCGCAAAAGCCAGCGCGAAAACACATACTACCACCATGCGCCATGCAAGCTGCCTTACAGCATCGCTTGTCGTAGCTCGAAGGCAAGCGACGACCAGATGACGGAAGAAAGAGTTATGCTTTGTTCTGAGGCGCATAGAGATACGTGTAAATGGCTGTGTTAGCTGTTTGCTGTCATGGCGGCTTTGAGTGCCAGAATATCTTTGATTTCCGTGGGGTCTTGGTCATTCAAAAGCGCAAGCCAGTAACTTGTCCAATCGGCAAGGTAAACAAGCGAGAACATTTGTTCGAGGAGATTACTGCCTTCAGCATGAATTTCAATGAAATTTTTTGCCCGTTCTTGCAGAATATTTTTTGTGGCTTGGAAGCGCACCGCCATACGATTGAGCGTATCGGGAGTGCGCAAGAACACAATACTGAAGCGCTTTGTGAGGTCGCCGGGTAGCACCCAGCTATTGATTTCGTTGTGATTCATCTCCGGCACGATATTGCCAAAAGCCAAATGTTTTCCGTTCTCTTGTATCTGCCCGCGCCAGCGTAAATTCACAGCCTCCAGTACAGGAGCGGAATAGAATACGGGAATCGTGCCACGAAGCCGCTCCGCCAGCGCAAAGGCGGGATTGTTTGCGTTAGGTTGCGAGTATTCTAGCGCTTTCGTATCCAAAAACTCTGGTAGTGTGCGTAAGGATTGCGATAAAGCCTTGTGCGCTTCGCCTGTAATAGCGCCGTGTGAAAGCAAGGTCACGAGCACAGGCATAAGCGAATATCCGACAGCACAGCGCGGTTGCAAACCATCGGGAATCGTGATGAGTGGCACTCCGTCTGCTTCGGCGCGTTTTTTGAGTTCGCCACCTGTGGCTATGCAGAGAAGGCGTTTGGTTTTGCCTAGCGCGGCTTGGTAGGCGGCGAGTGTTTCCTCTGTGTTACCCGAATAACTGCTGCCGATAAATGCTGTATTGCTGTTCACGCCGCTTGGTAAGCCGTAAGTACGATTAACAATCACGGCAAAATCATCTGCGCCATAGCCCTGAAGGGTGCATCGAAGGAGGTCTCCTGCGATTGCCGAACCACCCATACCGGCAAAGACGAGAAGCGGAAAGCGCGAAGAATCGTGGAAATACGGGGCTGCTTCGCCAATAGCAATTCCCTCACGGACTTGGGCGGGGAAATTTTTCAAGACTTCAAACATATTGCTGCGGTCAAAGTCAAGCAGCGAACAGGCTTCCGGGGTTTCGGTCATAGTGTCTGGGGGAGGTAAATAAATGTGAGAGAAAAATTGTTGCCAAGGCTAAGAGGGTGAATTACTTCCGCGCAAAGCCTGCCAAACGCAAGGCAATAATGTCCTGATAAGCACGGATGGTGCTTGCGGGCAACGTATAGCCATTGAACATCAGCGAGAAAACAAGCGGCTCTTGGTCGCGGGTGGTGATAAAGCCGGAGAGAGCGGAAACATTGGTCAGTGTTCCGGTTTTTGCTTTCAGATTTTTTTCAGCAATCGTTCCTTTTAAGCGGTTTTGCAGTGTTCCGCGCTCGCCCGGCACTGCCAGAGAGCGCATGAAGTTATTGCGGTTCTTGGAGGCATAGACCGCCGTGAGAACTTCCGCTACGTGCTTCGGCGAAATGAGATTGAACCGCGAAAGCCCCGACCCATCGGCAAGCGATGCACCCTTGAGTGAGATACCATTTTTTACGCCGAACTGCCGCGTCATATCAGCCGCTTGATCTGCATTACCTTTGCCGTTAAATTCCTTCGCCGCAGTGCGCCATATCTGCTCTGCGCAGAGGTTATGGCTAATGGTATTTTCGATGCGGACAATATCGCGGAGCGGCGGCGAGGTGTGATAGCAGACGGGGCGCATCTCGGCATAGGCAATTTTATCACCCCATTGCTTTGAATCAAACATCCCGCCACGAACCTTGATGCCTTGTTCCTCAAGAGTTTTTTTGAAAAGCGACAGCGTAAAAAGCGTGGGATTATCCACTGCCACTGATGAGATGCGTGTGCCGCTCTCACTTGTATCGGCAGCGATTGTCCCCGAGACGTAGATGACATTTGAGTACGACTGCCGTGTAATGCTGACCGATGCTGCGGAATCACGCGGGACGGTTCTGGCAGTATTGACTACATTCACGTAGCTTGTCGGCGGAAGAACCTTGATTTCGGCGGGTTGTCCGATGGAAAAAGCAGGCTTGACCACGACATCCACTTTGTTATCATTGAAGGACAGCGCGGAGATTTGCGCAGCAAAGGCGTAGGGGAAATCATCCCACGACCAGCCTTGTCCCCAAGGGTCATCGTTGAAATAGGAATCGTCACCCACCAAATTCCCGCGAATGGAACGTACACCGAGAGAATCCAAGACACCACACCACTGACGTAAAATTGAAAGCGGGTCGTCGTAGAAATATGTGGACATCGAGGGGTCGCCGGCTCCGCGGATGATTACGTTCCCGACAAATTCACCACTCGACTTTTTGAGAAGCCCGTCCAGAAAGAGCGTCGTAGTGTAGGTGAAATCTGCGCCCAAAAAGTCCATTGCGGCGGCTGAGGAGATGATTTTCATGTTTGACGCCGGGACGAGTGCTTTTTGCTCGTTTTGCGTAAAAATCACTTCTTTTGTTTTTAGCGAAGCCACGTAAAAGCCTACCGATGCGCCACTCAAGATAGAATCGCTGAGAATTGTCGCTAACTCGGAGCGGAGTTCCGCAATCCCGCGTACGCCAACGGTATCAGACTGTGCTTGTGCGAGAAGTGCTCTCAGCGAAGGTGGTAGCGAGCTTTGGCTGCGAGCGCCAAGGGGCAGTAGAAGCAAGCACAGAACAAGCGCGATGCCAACGCTGCGGAATAAACCCGCAGTTCGTTGAGAATATCTATCCAAATGTATATCCATAATGTGATTCAGAATTGCGCGATTGGTCGTCTTCAAATGGTGCAAAGAGTTTTTGTGCTGAAGAGTATAATTCCCTGAATTTAGAGAATTTTTTTGGTATGAGAAAAAAAAAGTAGAGCGGCGGTCAACCCGTGCTCTACTCACAAAAAATAGATTGTGCTGATAATTTCTATCAATACCCGCTTACGAAGCATTGCTATGGGAGTCGCTACGAGGCGTTTGGCGTTCGATACTTCGCAATCATGCCCACTGCCATCATAATCACAATCATTGCTGCAATCATGTTTGCCGTGATACTTTCGCCGCCAAGCGTCGCCCCCAGAAGCATTGCGATAACGGGATTGACGTAGGTGTAGGACGATGCCAGTGCAGCAGAGACGTTTTGCAGCAACCACGTATAGGCGCTGAAGGCAGCAATAGAGCCAAAGACTATCAAATATAAAAATGCCGTGAAGGATTTGAGACTAATTTTGTCCGGATGAATTTGGGAAGCCTCACCAGCAAAGAGTGCGATGACGAGCATAATGACACCACCCGAAAGCAGCTCAATGGCAGTCGTCATGCGGGGGGTGGCGGGGAGATTTGCATGGCGAGCGTAAATGGAGCCGACAGCCCACGCGATGGTACCGAAAAACATTAACACAAAGCCGATGAAATCAAGCGGATGGCTGCTTGCGTCATTGGCGGATTGCATAAAATAATGCCATGGCTGCACGAGGACAACAATTCCAGAAAAACCAAGCGCAATGCCAATCATTACGCCTCCAGTGGGGCGCTTCCCTTCAGGACGCAGCCAATCCAAGAGCACCATCCAAATCGGCAGAGACGTAGCGACGAGCGCACCAAGACTAGACGGAACACGTCCCATGGCGAGCGTAAAAGCGCCATTGCAAAATGTTACCAGCATTGCGCCCACGATAGAAGCAGAGCGCCATTCCTGCCAGCTTGGCATAGCCGAGCCGGAGGCACGTGCCCATGCAAACATGATACAGCCCGCAATCGTAAAGCGCACACCCGCCATCAAAAGCGGTGGCAGTGTTTCAATCGCAAAGCGCACACCTAAATACGTCGAACCCCAAATCAGGCAGACGGCGCTGAAAGCGATATAGAAGGTGGTGCGAGAACTGCGCTGGCGCGGAACGTGCGGAGCCGACTGTGGTGGTGTTTTTTCTGCAAACATTTCGCTCAATGTTTCTTCGGTGAGCATCGCTTTGATTGGCAGCGCTGCCTCTTTTGGTGATGAAGTCATAAACGACCTTTCCCGTGAAAATGAAGATTGGGTAAAGGCAAATCTACGGAAAAATTGTACTAAAGAACAGATACAGTTTTTAGAATTGTGGGCATAACAGTTTACAATTTGGTGATGGTATAGTGTACAGTGGATGGAGAAGCTCTCGGGCTATCGCAAAAAAAAAAGCAAACCACATTCCCTCGCTTGATTGAGAGTGTGGTTTGCTTGTTGTGTTCGAGTAGTTGGTATTTCTACTGCTTACATCGTGAGTTTTACATGGTGTAGCCGAACTGCACATAGAACTGCCGTCCGAAGTCAGGTAGTTGATTCGGGCGATTGTAAGTGTTGCTATTCCATGCACCTTGTGCATCCATTTGCAAAACACCCCATACGTCAGTACCTAAGAGATTGCGGGCTTTTGCCAGAATGTAAAAGCCCTTCATTCCGATTACTTCCAAATCTTGGCGAATGGTCAGATTCATTGCGAAACTGCTTGGAACCTGGTATTGCACATAATTCCGCGTATCAAAGTTCACACCCGCCACCCCGCCGCGCGTAGGAACGGGCGAGAGTTCGTTCAAATTATTATTGGTGGGGGTAAGAATTTGAATAGAGCCATTATAGTAGAACTCAGCCGCAATAGACGTTTGCGAAGGGAAAAAGTAGGAAGCTCCTGCTTTGGCAAGAAGTGTCGGGGAATCAATCGGCAAACGCTGATTTGCCAAAAAGGGTGCAACGGGCGTGCCGTCAGCAGTGGTCGTATCTTTCCAGTCGCGCATGAAATTGTAGGTATCACTTGAGCGCCCAAGTATGTAGTAGGTTGCATTTGCCCAAACTTCTAAGCCATTATTCAAGACCAGATTTGCCGCCACCGAGCCGCCGATATTCGTCCAACCGCTCCCACGATTGAAACTCTGCGTCGCCGGAGCAAAGGAATACACGACATTACCATCCATGTAAAAGCCGTTCACTGTCAAACTCAGATTTTCACTGGCTTTGAAGGAAAAAATAGCATCGATATTATTCGTCTTTTCTGATTCTGCATTGGGAATGTCGCCCGTATTGGCATCGCGTGGAAGGCGAATCACCTCCTGCGGCGGCACGGCACGAAATGCTTGTGCATAAATAAGACGCAAATTTGCATCTTTGCTAAGGCGGTAATTAACCGCCACACGCGGCGTGAAGTCTTGCGCGATACGATTGCTTACGCGGAATGGTAAGTAGCTTGTGTCGGTCCCGCGAATAACACGGTCGTAGCGCAAATCGCGCCCGACTTGCCGCCCGACATCGCCAATGTTTTGGTAGTCGTACCGTGCTCCTGCCGTAACGGTTAATGCCTCAATCGGAGTCCAGATAGCTTGCGCCCATACTCCAAAATAAAAACCTTTGTCGTAGATGCCACCGCCGGGCGCCCAGCCAATAAAATTACCGTTGCGATGCGAGAACCACTGGATGTTTTCATAGTCAGCATTTTCATAATTGCCACCAAGTGAGATGTACAATTCTTTCGTTTTGACCGGCGCAATCTGTCCTTCTAAACCAAAGGATTTATCGACTCCGGCGTAATTGAACTGTGAGCCGCCGCCGTTGCGCCGTGCCGCATCGTCGGTGAGTTGTGTGCGGTCAATCGAATTGACGTATTGAATGTAGCGCCCCGTGCGGCTATCACGCACGAAAATATTGCCGTTGCTGAACTGTCCCGGAATACGCCCCGCGTTCAGCGATGACGTACCGATGCCGTTTGCGCCGCGAATGGAGTCGGCGAGGCTGAAGTCTGCAATTTCGCGGTTCGTGTTCACGTTGTAGCTGGCACGAATCATAATATCAAGATTATCAAGCGCACCTTTCGGCTTCCACTCGGCAAAGATATTGTGTGTTCCCCATGAGCGAATGTTATCGGGATGATTCGGCGTAGCATTATCCTTGGGCGGAATCCAGGAACTAAGTCTTGTGTGGAGGGCGCTGCCAAATGTGAAATCGCCCGCGTTCAAGCGGATATTGTAGTTCGGAAGCTGCACACCGCCTGTAAAACGCTGGCTGCTAAAGCCGTTGATGGTAGTGCGTGGCAAGTCAAAGTAGGCATCGGTGCGCTGGAGATAATTGTAAATGCCCGCACCATTGCGGGTGTCGAGGCTCGTCCATGGACGCGACGTGCTGCTGGTGCGCGAATCATAGACGCTTTCGCCGTTGTACCAATATAGACTTGCCGACAGAGAGACATTGTCGGAAAATTTATGCCGCATCCCGAACTGATATTTTGTTACCAATCCACCTGCACCAAATTCATCGGCAGTGGCGCTCATATCCCAATCGGTTTGCTCTTTCTGGTTTTTGGCATCGCGCGTGATGATATTGACCACACCCAGCATCGCAACGCTCCCATAGAGCGCAGCACCGGGACCACGCAAAACCTCAATTTGCTCCACGTCCTGCAAGTCCCCTACCACATCGGGGTAAAAGTCCCCAAAGTGAAAACGGTCGTTGATACGGTGTCCGTTCACAAGATAGAGCGTTCTTCGAGAAATATTATTCGCAAAAAAACCGCGAAAGTCCACACTGGAATTGTTTCCCTCAAAGTGCGTGTACGCTTCGGGTGATCGGGCAAGTGCTTCGGCAAGATTACGATAGCCGTAGCGCAGAATGTCCTGCCGAGTAATAACTGAACTGGCAGCCGGAACATCGGTCAATTTTACTGCCGTTTTTGTGGCGGTAACAATCTCGACACTTAGCAATTCTTCAAGAGATAGAGATTCAAAGGCATTGAGGGTATCTTTTGTTTGTGTTTGAGCATAGCTTGTTGGTGGTTGCCATGCAAAAAGACACAAAAGTAAAACCACTCCAATAGTGGTATAGAGGCGATTCATAAATCCTCCTAAATTGGACGTGAGTAAAGAATAGCGCGGACTCTAAAGAGTCAGTGATTTCAAAATTGATTTGCAATCAACACAATTTGCAAAGCACAAAAAAGTCGCGGAAAGTTGTCTTTTTTGCACACCGTCAGACAACGACTGAACTCCGATAACACAAGCAATATAGCAAAGATTTGGCAGAACAAGGAAAATTATGAATTTTTTTTTCATTAGACAAAATTTAAGTACAAAATGTTTATTTGTATGAGTTTGCGTAAGTTTG
>JACVZY010000044.1 GCA_014654705.1 Ignavibacteria bacterium | reverse complement strand
AAAATATTATCGATAAATCACGGTTTTGCTGTCCAATCAATGGGGTACACCTCACCCTTCATGGTGAAACTTTTCGAGGGTCTGCTTTCCAAAGTAATGAGTTCGCTCAAAATCGAAGAGATGCTTCTGAACTCCGAACCGGAGGAGAGTAGCCTGACAGCCGAACCGGAGGTTTTGCTTTCTGTTATTGCGCTCCGAATCCATGGTAAGAAGTACAAACGCAGCGGATAAGTAATCTTATCCCCTCTATTTTTTTCATTTTAGAAAATTGTCTATGTTGACGACATCCTCACAATTCTCGCGGCTTCAAAAGACCTTTATTCTTCATCGTCAAAATCTTCAGATGATATTGCAGAAATATCGTGTTATAGCTCTCGCTATCATTGGCATAGTGCTTGTTCTTAGTGTCGGTGCATATTTTTTTCAAACACGATTTGCTACCAGTGTAGCGGAATCACCGAACAAGGAACAAACAACACACAATCTCCGCGCATTGGCGAAACTCTACGGATATGTTCGTTACTTTCATCCCAGCGATGAAGCTGCTGGAGTGGATTGGGATCGTTTTCTCCTCTATGCCATTGACAGCGTAAAAAATGCTCGCAATCACACCGAACTACAAAAAGCATTAGAAGGTGTCTTCAAACCGATAGCACCCACTATACGCATCGTCTCTGTGCAAAATATTTCGGAGTCATTAGCCAACGACAAAAAATTTACCGTCCCTCCTGCCCTTGTTCCCTTTTATCCCAAACGTGTAGCGTGGCAGTATTCTGGATTAAATACCATCCCAACGGCAGATGGAATATATAAAAGTATTCGTACCGACCGAGCCATACAAGTACGATCAACCTTTGGTGTTATATTTCAAGAGGTCAATGCAGAAAAATATCGCGGAAAAGAAATTCGTCTGACGGGCGCACTCAAAAAAATACTTCGTGATAGTACCGATATTGCAAAACTTCGGCTTCGGGTACTTACTCCTACAAAAGCGATAGATTGGGATACTGCAGCCGTTACCAACCAGCATCGTATTTCGGATACTGCATGGCATTCGTACGAAATTTCCGGCGTGATTGATACCAATGCCCGTACAATTATGATTGGTGCATCGTTGAAAGGGTTTGGTTCGTTGTCGGTGGACAATATGCGATTATTTGTTCGCGCCCTTGGAGAACGAGAATGGAAACGGGTAGAACTAACCAACGCTGATTTTGAGCAAGGCGTGGACAGCTCCATCACTCAATGGACAAAATCGAACTGGTCATTTCGCTATGCGCTCGCCCGTGAAAATTCCTATAATGGTTCGCAATATCTACGCATAAGCAAAGACCATCCGGGCACGTCGGGCAGGCTATTTTCGGCAATGCCGGACACAGGCGAATGTATCTCCAAAATAATCTATCAGGACGGACAAAATACTTTGCGTTGTATAGTGCCGCTTGTACTTCCGGCGCATGATTCATCAACATATTCGCCGAAATTTACGAGAGACTACAATGCCGCAAAAGGCATTGCATCATATAACGCCGCACTCAAACAGCTCATCAAGCCAACAACCGATGCAGACGTGTGCATACGATATGCGAACGTGATAATGGTCTGGAATATCTTTCAGCATTTTTATCCATACTTTGATGTGGTGAAGGTTGATTGGGAAGCCGAGCTTACGAAAGCCCTAGAACGCGTGAAACCTTATGCAGGAACGGAAGATTTTATCACGTCCGTGAATCTAATGGTGGCTGCTGCCCACGATGGTCATGCAGCATTTGGTTTTGCTTCGGAGAAAAATGGAGCGCTGGGTTACGCTGCTACAATAGGATTTCCATCATTTTCAGCGCTTGAAATAGATAGCAATGTTGTTGTCGTCGCTTCTTTGGATAATAACTTGCGTCCTGGGGACATTATTGTCAGTATTGATGGAAAAAAGAGTGCCGAACGGATGAATGAATTGAAACGCACTATTTCGGGTACACCGCAGGTAAAGTCTATCCGTGCGCTCACGCAGTTCGCCCAAGGCAAACGCGGCAGCATTGCGTATCTCTCTATAAAACGTGGTGGGAAAAGCGAAACAGAGTTTGTGAATGTTTATCGTTCCTCGCCCACGCCACTAATGGCGGATGGATTTCGTCACGAAACGATTGATAAGGTAGCAGACAATGTATATTATGTGGATTTGAATAGTGTTGCACGTCAGGAATTAGAAAATTCTTTGCCAGCACTTGCTTCGGCAAAAGGAGTTATTTTGGATATGCGGCGGTATCCCCGTGACCACATTACTTCCTTTATTGCTCACCTGATTGACAAGCCCGTACAATCACAACGATGGAATGTTCCCTTGACTCTTTATCCCGACCAAGAACGGACTGTCGGCTACGACACAAGCGGGCGGTGGGATATTGCACCCAAAGCACCACGGTTGCAAGGAAAAATTGTGTTTCTGACAGGTGGCAATGCTATAAGTTATGCCGAGAGTGTAATGGGAATTATTGAGCACTACAAACTCGCTGAAATTGTTGGGGAAGCGACAGCCGGAACAAACGGTAGTGCCAACAAATGCACACTACCGGGAGGGTTTATGATTTCATGGACAGGCATGAAAGTTCTGAAACATGACGGCTCACAGCATCATCTTGTTGGTATTCAGCCAACGGTTGTAGCAAAACGCACAATTCAGGGTATTGCCGAGGGCAAAGACGAAGTATTTGAAAAAGCACTTTCGCTGATACACTCATCAAAATGAGATTTCCCCATTTTTTGTGATTATCATGTCTGAATTGCGATTGGCGCTCGAAAAAGAAGTATGTCGTATAGGTGACCAATTGATTACTGAAGCCAATTGGGATAAAGAAATTGTTTGGCAAACGTTATCTATTGACCATGAAAATCAAGAATACAACGTTAATTGGTTTGATAGTGAATCTATACTTCGGTAGCGAAATAATAACCCAAAAAGCAATGCCCTCAATAACCAAGCACAACATTTTTTCCTCTGCCCTTCTCTGTCTGTTGTGGCTCTTCCTCTGCACGTCTTTAAGCTATAACCTCCAAGCACAAGCCGCAGCAACAAACAAAGCGCAAAACATTATCTATGCTTGCAAAGCATGGGGCTTCCTGAAATACTACCACCCGAATATGTGCTGCAATACCCAATGGGATGAGCGGCTCGTAGAGGTGTTGCAACGTCTTGACACAGCACAAGCAAACGCAAATCTGAATGCAGAAATTGAGTATCTGCTCCGTGCCGCAGCCGACACGACCGCAAAGCCTCATCCGTTCTATAACGCGTTTGATAGAGAAGCCTCCGGCGGTACACAAGCAACCATCGTTCTTGATTTCGGCTGGATAGAAAACTCTTTTGTTCGCCCCGATGTGCAGCAGCGCTTGCGGTCGTTTCTCCATCCCGCGCAAGCGGTCGAAAATTATTATCTTCACTTAGAATCCGACGTGCGCTCCCGTATTCCATTTTTTGCAAACGAGAGTGCAAAGCCTGACACGGGCTTATCGGACAAATATCGTCGTGTGTTGGGTTTAGCGCGGCTCTGGAATTTTGTGCATTATTTTTATCCGTACAAAAACTTATTGGATAAACCCTGGGATGGCATTCTGGCGGAATTTCTCCCCCAATTTCTGAGCGCCCGAACGGAAAAAGAATATACCGCAGCGATTCTCCAGCTACGCACACGACTGAACGACACGCACACGATAGTAAACTCGCGTGGTGCGCTATCGTTTTTTGGAGCGTATTATTTGCTCGTGTCGCTTGCATTTGTTGAAGAAAAGGTTGTTGTGAAGGAATCATACCCACAGTTTGGCATACAACGAGGAGACCTTCTCGTATCGGTTGATGGTGAGCGTGTGGATTCTCTCATGCAGCGCCGTAGCTATTACTTGGGGTCGGCTAATGAATCCGGTAAGAATCAAATTCTTGCGGGCTATCTACTTCGCTATACCGAATCATCCTCAGCAACGCTGGAACTGTTCAATCAGGAAGGAAAAAAGTATAGTGCTCTTGTACCGTGCTCCAATCGCAATGTTTATACGCCAAGCGTTATGCCGCCCAAACCGATGATTCAGGTTGCAGACAGTGCAGAAAAATTGTTGTACATAGACTTCACCAAAATTACGCAGCAGCAGATATTTTCGACGCTTGATACAATGATGAATTACCCGGGCGTGGTGTTTGATTTGCGCGGGTACCCGGAGTGGGTTCTGTATGGTATGATGTCGCAGCTTGCCGAAGTAACACCATTTGTTTTTGTCCGCTCTCCCAGTTACCGTTTGCCCGGATATGCTTCAGAATATATTCTTTCGTGTGGTCTCAAGCGCAAGTACATGGGCAAAATAGTTGTGCTGGTGAATGAACAAACAATCAGCCGGGCAGAATTTACGGTAATGGCATTGCAAACTATTCCGGGCATGAAGACGGTCGGCAGCCAAACAGCAGGAACAGACGGTGATGTACGGAGAATGGGATTGCCTGGCGGAATAACAATAATGCTAACGTGCAAAGGAGTTTATTATCCCGATAAAACACCAACTCAACGCAAAGGAGTTCGTATTGATGTCGAAGTTCACCCCACCATCGCCGGCATCCGCGCCGGACGCGACGAAGTGCTGGAAAAAGGAGTGGAAGTATTACGCGCAATGATAAACAAGAAAAAATAATGGCATAATGATGACCAACAAGCTTATACTTTTTTTTACTATCCTGAGCGCACTACTCTTTTGCGCCCATGCCTCACTCAGCGCACAACAACACGGCAACCCCCTTCTCCCTCACATCGTGCCGCTCGAATCCTGTTTACCGAAGGACACCATCAGTACCAAAGAACACGAAGTCTTGTCTGCACTGTTCAATGGCGCTCGTGTGATTGGTCTTGGTGAAGCCACGCACGGTACGCACGAAATCTTCACGATGAAGCACCGACTCATAAAATTTCTCGTACAGTCAAAAGGCTTCAAACTTATCGGACTGGAAGCCGGAATGCCCGAAGTGGAAGTCGTTAATCGGTATATTCTTTCGGACGAGGGTTCATCGTCGGCTCTACTTGCTGTGTATCAATTAGGAATGTGGAGCGTGGGAAATTACGAAATGTTGGATTTAGTGCAGTGGCTCTACCACTTCAATCAACAACAAACCGAAAAAAACAAGGTACGCATTTGCGGATTCGATGTCCAAATGACTGATTCGGCTGTGCGTACTGTCACGCGGTTTCTTCGTCGCGTAAATCCCCAATATGCTGCCACTCTCTTGAATACAGAAAACTGCTATCAATGGCTGACGGCAAATTCGACCATGACTGCCCAAAATATCTGGACATACCAAGCGGACAGCGTCAAGCAACATTATATTTCCAACGCCGATAGTGTTCTTTACCATTTCGAGCGTTATCGAAAGCAATATGAAAAAGCCACCAGCTCCAAAGAATGTGCATGGGCACAACGAAACGCATGGTTAGTGAGCCGCGCTGTACGGTTGTTTAGCTCGACCAAAACGCGCGATTCATCTATGGCGGAAAATGTTTCGTGGCTGATGAAGTATTTCAAGCAGGATAAGATTATTCTTTCAGCACATAATGGTCATGTTTGGTGTGAAAATCATACAGCATCAAACAGCGATGCAACGATGGGTTGGTATTTACGGGAAAAATATGCTCAAGAGTATTTTGCTGTTGCCCTGACAGCAAATACCGGAACCTATTCTGCTGTGCATGAGGGCGTGTTACGGAGAAATAATACTATTCTTCTTCCTTCAACCACCAATCATCTTGAAAATTACCTGCATCGTGCGGCAATTCCTCAGGGATTTATCAATCTTCGTGCAATTCAGCCGACGGATGCTTCCTTTCCCTGGTTTTCGAGGCTTCAAGCAATGCGCTTTATTGGGTCAGTGGTCTTGCCCACGCAATTTGGTTATACCTATCTCTTAAAAAATTTTGACGCAATTGTGTTTATTGATAGTACAATAGCTTCTAATCCTCTGCCTGATTTTAGTCGAATGAGATAGAGATTTTGTATGAATTTCTCACGCGGGCATTTGAAAACAAAATAGTAGATTTGCCCTCTCTCTATTTTTTTGTACTATTCTCTTCCTTGTTATGCAGCAATGGCTCGCCGCTTATCTCTACTATGCCGAACCCTGGACGGAACTTCTCCTGAACGCCGTCCAGCCCTTCATCCACGAAACCATGCAGGTTTCCGGCGTGGAGCAGTATTTTTTCATTCGCTATTGGGAGCGTGGTCCCCACATTCGTTTACGCTTCAAAGGTGATGCCGCCGTGCTGGAAGAAACCGTGAAGCCGCGACTGGCTGAGTTTTTTGCGGACTACATGGCGCAGCATCCCTCAGAACGGAAAACGCCGGAGTGGGAGGCGACATTGCCCGACGGCGACCGTTGGTATCCGAATAATTCGGTACAGTGGATAGAATACGAACCTGAAACCGAGCGTTACGGCGGCGAGGTGGGAATCCTCATTGCCGAGCGGCACTTTCAAGATTCGAGCGCGACTATTCTCCGCATTATGCAGGAGAGCAGCGTTTACACCTACGAGCGAGCGTTGGGCGCTGCAATACAAATGCACCTCAGCTTCGCCTACGCAATGGGTATGACGCTCAAAGAAGCGCAAGAATTTTACCGCTCCATTTTTTACGGCTGGCTGCCGAGCGCTTACGGCGGACACCGCACCGACCTTACACCGGAACAACGCAAGGAAGCACAAGATGCCGTGCTGAAAGCATTCGAGGAGCAATTCGAGCGGCAACAACAAATGCTTCTCCCCTTCCACAAAACCGTTTGGGAAGCACTCCACGAAGGCGTAGAATTTGAACAAGAATGGCTTAACGATTGGATTCGTGCCGTCCAAGCCACCGCTCGCGATTTCCACGCCGCAAAAGAACGCGGCGAAATCACCGACCCCATGCAGAGTACCTCGCCCGAAGTGCAGAATAATCTTTTTGGCAAAAGTATTCTCGGCTCGTACGTCCATATGACGAACAACCGCTTGGGCATTTTGAATCGGGACGAAGGGTATCTGGGATTTTTGATTATGCGGAGTTTGGATGCGATGTGAGGGAAAAAGTAACGAGAGCAATTTTTTATTTGGAAATGTTGCGGGGGGGGGGGGTAAATTTGCACTGGTCTCTCTGCTAGCGAGAAGCCGTGTCAAATCCCTTCTTTTTTAATTATTTATAGGAGTTCTATCAATGGTAGAGCAAAAGAAAAAAATGCGTCTCGACGAGCTAAAAGTCGAGAGTTTTGTAACAACATCACCCGTTGATGCTCAAAAAACTATGCAAGTTCACGGTGGTGATTCTACAAGACCTGTGTGGTGGTGTGTTCTTGAAACAATTGTAATGAGTATTCAAGTTTGCCCAACAAAGGGATGTCAAATTGAGCCAACAGGACCACTCTGTAGCGCAGGCGGCGAGACGAATTGCTGTAGCTAAGGCTGTGATGTTTCATTGAATCGTCTGGACTCTGTGCTAACCAAAACACAGAGTCTTTTCTATTTTTCTATATCCTTATTATCATGCCGAACCGTCCAACGATACTTGTTTCGATTATATTATGCCTGCTTTCCTTTCTTGGGCTTGGGTTGTACCCCGTCTTTTCTCTATTGTTCGATAATAAGGTACTCCCTGCCCAGCTCAGTGGGTTTGTTGTAATAAGTATTATTTTCGGTGGAAGTCTAATGGTTCGGCATCTGAATTCCCAGCCATTGTATGAACGAAGTAATCTGGTACTACCTAGCCTCCGTTCCGTTGGATTGACATTGAGTATTTTTATTGGTGTCATTCTTTTGGGTTATTGTACAATGTCTCCGCTATCGCATCAATTAACGCTGCTTATGCAATCATTTTACCGTAATCCCAGTGTAGCCCCAGATACGCCAATAACATGGAGCAACTTGATTTTTGGCGTACTACTTGCTCCTGCTCTTGAAGAGCTGACTTTTCGCGGAGTGTTGTTGCAGAGTTTTCTTGCTCGCTATACACCAAGTATCGCAATCATAAGCAATACGATACTGTTTGTCATTCTCCATGGATTTGGTGGAAACACTCCGCCTCAAGTAGTCATCACCCTCGCACTATGTTTGGTTTATTATCTGAGTAATTCGCTCTGGCTTTGTATCGAACTTCATATTCTTCACAATCTGCTTATTTTTTGTCAAAATATACTTGAGCAATTTTTTGCATTGAAATTGTTCGAGATTTTAGAGCATTTTTCGCCGTACCAAATTCAGTATTGGGTCTTGACAGGCGCTGGGCTTGTTTGTTACGGGCTTAGTTTACATTTTATGGCTAAAATGAGTGCGCAAAAGGTGGGTACATTATTGCCTATTGATGGATGACGAACACCCGTTTGGGCATTATGAATCGGGACGAAGGGTATCTAGGATTTTTGATTATGCGCAGTTTGGATGCGATACAACCGTAGAGACGCGATTAATCGCGTCTGTGTGGATGCCATTGTGCGTGGTAGAGACGCGATTAATCGCGTCTCTACGATTGTATAATCTAATGTGCAACGTTCACTCCGTTTTTGCCTACGCTCACTCCACTTTTGCCTACGTTCACTCCCAAGCTGTTGTTTTGTGGGAGTGATTACTGTATTTTTATCATAACAAAGCATTGCATCGCTTTTTTGCCTGACGGTACACTACCTTGTACATTGTGGGTATGCTTCGCGAGAGATTCCCCCATACTTTATGCGAATATATCCTTTATCAAGCAGAAAATTCTCTATCATATAACACACTTTGCTGCCTTGAAGAAGCACCCTAACGGACTTATAAGTGATTACTGTGCATTTGGAAAAATTAAACTTTTCCGAATGCACTTCGTTGTGTTGTTTGCATTACACACAGTACCGAATTTTCTACATTAAACATCTATCCTCATGTGTTACCCTTTTATTTCTCAGTGCTTATCAGTCATTATTTTGTTGCTCTGTTTTGTTTCGCAAGGCTTCGGGCAAATTTCTTTCAATAGTAGTTTTGAACGTTATGAACGCACTCATTTTCATCCCACCTTGTGGAGAGTCGAGGGACCCAGCGATATCAGCGTAGATACAGTGATTGCACATAGCGGCAAGACTAGTTTGAAAATATCCACCGTCCGCACTGGCAAAGATAGTGCTAAGGAATATCGAGGTGGTACGGTTTCTACAGATGCTATTCCCATGTCTTTGCTAAGAAATAAACGTTGCCGTATTAGTGGTTATGTCAAAGTCAAGGATGTTCTGGCAGAAAGTACCCGCAGTGTCGGTTTTATTGTATCAATGCACGACACCCGAGGTCGGAGCTGTTTGCATCGATTGACAGACTCTTCCATTTTTCACGGTACGCGAGATTGGACACTACATACCGCAGAATTTTTTGTTCCCGATTCTGCCGCTACTTTATCGTGGGGACCCTTATTTAGCGGAAACGGAACAGTATGGTACGACGATATACGAATTGAAATTGATGGCAAAGAACTGAAGGATCTGAAATTAGAAGCGCCCACAAAAAGGCAGATTACTTGGCTGCAAAACAATGTGGTTGCTTTGAACGACGGAAATGCGACAAACCGAAATGCAAATCTTGCCGCCCTCAAAAAAGAAATCGGAACGGCAAAAATTATCGGGCTTGGCGAAGCTACTCACGGCACAAGCGAATTTTTTACGATGAAGCACCGATTGTTGGAATACCTTGCCAATGAGACGAATGTGGGTGTTTTTGCAATGGAAGCCTATATGCCGGAGGCGTACAAAGTCAATGATTATGTCCTGCATGGTAAAGGTACACCGGAAGATTGTGTCTATGGTATGAAGTTCTGGACATGGCGGAATGAAGAAGTCGTCAATCTCATCAAATGGATGAAAACATATAACGAAACCCACACAAAAAAAATTCGCTTCGAGGGATTTGATATGCAATCCTTCGAGCAAGCTCTTGAAAATATTCGTGCTTTTGTCCAGCTACAATCTGACAGCGCTCTCAAATCGGAATGTGATACACTGAGCAAGAGCGTGGAGATAGTAGAAACGGCGATGCAGCAAGGAACAATAACTGCTCCTTTAGTTGCGGCAGCAATACAAAACGCACAAACATTCTCTGCTCGTTTTTCGTCCGCCATCTCAGCAAACAAACCATCACCGGAAAAAGAGCGCATTCTTCAAGATTGCCGCATCGTTCTGCAAGCAATGACGATAATTTCTCTTGATGTTGCTCAGCAACCACCTAGTGCTACCAGTTTGTATCGCGATTCCTGTATGGCAGAGAATATTCGCTGGATAGCTTCACAAACAAATCCCGATGAGCGCATTGTTTTATGGGCACACAACGGGCATATCACGAAATACCGTCAATCCAAAGTTACAGCCGGAATGGGCGGATTTTTAGACAATATGTTTGGCAAAAACTATTACGCATTAGGCTTTTCATGTGGTAATGGCTCATATACCGCCTATAATTTTGATTCTAACAAGGTTGTTAGAAATAATACTCTTATTGAACCTTATACGGGAACAGTTGAAGAATATTTTCGGGCAGCAGGCGTTTCTTCAGGAATTCTTTTCACGAAACGTATTACTCGCCAAAGCCCATTAGCACAATGGCTTACCACACCCTTTGAAATGCGTGCAGTTGGTTCCGTTGCAGGAAACCAACAATTCTATACCTGCATTCTTCCCGAAAGCTACGACGCACTTTTGTACATTGATAGCACAATATCATCGAAGCTCTTGCCGCCAAAGCCGAAAAAATAGGTACAAAAAAAAGCCCGCTCCATACAAAGCGGGCTTTTTTATTTCCCTTCCCGCCACCCACACAAAATACTCTTTGCTCACCTCCCGCAGTTTTCCTATTTTTTCGGTTTGTTATTGTCTGTGTTGGTATTGCCTCCTGAGGTGTTGGGATGCTCGCTTGTTTGTGGTTTATATCCATTAAGTATTGCCGTGATGTCATCTTGGGAAAGTAGTGGTTCTTGCTTTCCTGATTGGTCATCTACTTCCTTCCGCGCTTCACGGAAGAGCGTTTCTAATGGAATAATATTCCTTGATGACGGCATAATTTCTTTCGCAATAATGATGAAAGTAGTATTCTCTCATTGTAAGTGCAAGAAATGCCTGAAAGGTTACAAAATTGCAATCCATTTACAAAAGACTCTCGTTGCGGGTAATATCTCCCCTACTGTCTCAATGTAACTTTTTCCTATCCTTATCCCTCCTCTTCACAGAGCAGGATATATTTTCCTCTTTAATTTTTTGTCTATGAATACTGAACTCCGCGCCCGAATAGAAACCGAAATCCGCCGCCTTGGCGACCAACTCCTCCATGATGCCGACTGGGCAGAAAAACTCCCCTGGGAAACCCTCACTTCCGATGCCGATAACAATTATTCATGGGCACGTGGCGAAAGCCTCTACTCCGGCTCGTCGGGCATTGCGCTCTATCTGCTCGAATTGGGGCGCTACACCGGAGAGCAACGTTTTACAGATGCTGCCGAAAAAGCAATGCTGAGCACTCTCGAACACTGCCGCACCACCCCCAGCCCTTACTATGCTCTCATCACCGGACGCATGAGCGTTTCGTTTGTAGCGCTGCGATTTTTTGAGCGTACCGGGAAACGGTCGTACGTGGATGCAGCACTAGAGCTTGTCAAAAACTGTAAAGAATTTCTCACGCCACATTCCGCCGACGATTTTATCAACGGCACTTCGGGAACGCTTCTGGGTTTGCTTCTTCTCCACGAAGCAAGCGGCGAAGAATGGCTACTGGAATGTGCCAACGCCTACGCCGAGCATCTCCTTCGGAAAGCACATTCGGGACAGCAGGGGTTGTATTGGGACAGAACGCACCGTCAGATTCGCGGGCTATGCGGGTTTTCGCACGGTGCATCGGGTATTGGTTTTGTTTTTGCCGAAGCAGCACGATATTTGGGTAATGATGCACTGAACTATATTGCCGAACAAGCATACTTCTACGAAGAACAATACTTCAATCCCGCCGTCGGCAACTGGGCGGACTTCCGCAAAGGTATCTACCGCGACCAAGACCAACAAGAACACGAAGAGAACTATCAAAACGGCAACATGGACTTTTTCACGCACGGCGGCTACATGAACGCGTGGTGTCACGGCGCAGCCGGAATCGGGCTGGCACGTGTGCGCGCTACCGAACTCCTCGGCAATCCGCACTATCGCACCGAAGCCGATAATGCAATAGCTATGACGTATAAAACCAATGTTGCCCTTCACACGATAGAAACAAATTTTGCTCTTTGTCACGGCGGCGGCGGCAATGCCGATGTATTCATCGAAGCATACCGTGCATGGAAAGATGAAAAATATTTAGCATACTGCGAGACCGTTGCCGAAATGGCATTGGAACAGCACGCCGTACAGGGTTCGTATCGTTCGGGTTTTGGCTTGGCTGCGCCCGGTATGGAAGACCGTAGTATGTATATGGGTGCTGCAGGCGTGGGGTATTTTTTCTTGCGTCTTCTCGACCCCATGAATACGCCTTCGGTGGAAGCACCGACGCTTACAAAAACTGTGTCCAAAGCAGAAAAAAATACTGCGTACACTACTCTCGGCGCATCCAAAGCAGACGTACGCCGAACGATTCTTGAGAAAATGTTTCCGCGCACGATTAGTGCCTTGCCCGCAGAAATTCTTGAGAAACTGTTGGAAAACTCTTTGTTTGATCGCCCAAATCCCCCTAAATCCCCCTTTATCAAGGGGGACTTTGACCGCGCCCCTTTGATAAAGGGGGACTTTGACCGCGCCCCCTTGATAAAGGGGGAAAATGTTCTTGCGAAGCAAGAACGAAGGGGGATTGGTCAGCAATCAGACAGCAATCGCACGAAGGAGTTACAAAATTTTGTTGCTTTTGTAGAAGCACTTCTACCCACACTTGCCAATGATGACAATGGCAAAGCCATCAAATCCACCTTTACGATTGAGCGGGAACGATATAACCTTGAGATGAACGTAGAAAGCGCTTCATATCTTTTCATTCGCTCACAAATGGAATTGAAACGCGCTCAGGAAGCAATCGGAGCGGCAGACTTTTTGCACAAGCACGTTCATATTGACAAATACGCTCGGCTTTTGGACATTGACGATGCGTCGCTGTTACTCTATGCCCATCCTCTCGGCATTGGCGAACAGCAGCTTTCGCCCTTTGGTGCTATCACCGTGAGTATTTTTACCGAACCCAAAAGCATTGAGACTAGCCTTGCCATTATTGCCGAGCACATAGACCATGCGCCCGAAGAACGCGAACAAATCAATAAAGCAGCACTGAATCAGATTCAGCAACTTCTTTTGGCGGGAGCGTTGCGTTTGGTCTAATGCTTCCCCAATTGGTTCATGCGCCAGCTACTCCCAAGTTGGTGATCGTGATTGTTTTCTTTTTCCCCTACGGCAGCACACTATGGAACCCTCTCTCATTAGCACCGATGTAGCAATACCAAACGCCGAACAACCGGTTCGGCTCGTCATTGTCGAAGATGATTTTATTACCTACAAATCCCTCAAAACAATCCTAACGAAGTATTTTCCGGCAGTACGCGTTGTTGGGCATTGCGAGACCGTACAAGAAGTGACGGATTTAATCGGCGCAGAGAAGCCCGATATTGTCCTCTTGGATATTCAAGTGCGCGGCGGTTCTGCGTTTAAGGGTTTAGCTGCCATTCCCGACCGAACGTTCGACATCATCATCATGTCGGCACAAACGAATTTTCAATACGCCCAAGAAGCTATTCGTTTTGGCGCGACGGAATATCTGGTCAAACCATTTCAACCGGAAGATATTATTGCATCGCTGGAAAAAGTTATCGAAAAACGTAGTAAGCAGAGTGCGAACGCCGAAACACTCCTAGAAAACGAGCCGACGACAACGACGACGACAAAAGTAAATGCTTCACCGCTTCGCGCTATCGTCGTGGACGACGAAAAAGCACAGCGCTCGGCATTGCGCTATAAAGTAGAAGAAACATTCGGCGACCGCGTTGCGCTTGTCGGCGAAGCCTTTTCGGTGGATTCGGCAATAGCGGTCATCAAAGAACACCAACCCGAGCTGGTCTTTCTGGATATCGAACTTATCGGCGGTACGGGCTTCGATGTGCTGGATGCTTTTGCCAATCCAAGTTTTGCGGTCATTTTTGTGACCAGTTATCCCGAGTTCGGCGCACGGGCGTTCCGGTACGATGCCATTGATTTTATTGTGAAGCCCATTGACCCCGCACATTTGCAAAAAGCAGTCGAGCGGGTGTTTTCGCTGCGCAATGTGGGTGTGGAATCGAACGTATCGCCGAAATTTATTACCACAGAGCCGACGACGACGACCGAGAACGCACCCAAAGAAAAAAGCTGGACGATTAAAGCAAAAGACAGAACCGTCTATATTTTAGAATGGGAACAGATTGTTCATCTACAGGCAGACGGAAAATATGCGATTGTCTATCACACCAAAGGCAAACCCTTCGTCATTGCCAAGACCCTCCAAGAATGTTCGCAGGAATTGCCCGAAACGGTTTTTTACCAGACGCACCGCTCACACATCATTAACCGCAGGTATTTCTCCCATGCCCGCGACGGCTTTGCGTTTCTTTCCAACGGCGAGCGCGTGGACGTTTCCTCCAGAATGTGGACGCAATTTCTGTCGGCAATGAAAAAATGACGAGATGAGGCATTTTTCCTGTCCGCGTTCACTCCGTTTTTGCCTACGCTCACTCCACTTTTGCCTACGTTCACTCCACTTTTGCCTACACTCACTCCCGGGCTATTGTTTTGCAGGGGGTGAGGGTCGTAGTTTTGTACCATAAGATTTAACTACTTTTTCCTTTTTATATCTTTTTGGAGTTTTGACATGATTCAGCAAACAAAAAAATTACGCTTAGATGAGATAACGGTGGATAGTTTTGTAACAAGTACGGTAAAAGTACCACAAACAATTCGTGGTGGTGATTTTCCAACAGAAGATGATGCTCCTTCTTGCGCACGCTGCACAAATATTAATTGTCTTAAAAAATCTGGTGCTTCAGGTGATTGTGGTGGTGGGTACGGTTCCTATGTTAATACAGGCTGTAATACTTGCGCAGCAACTTGTGGTTGCGGTAGTGACTTAGGTGGTAGTCAAGCAGTAAACGTTGGTTGTAGCGGACCTGATCAAATAATTTGCCAATAAGCCATGAATACCATCCAGAAAAAAAACAAACTCACATTAGAAGATATTTCCGTTCACAGTTTTGTCACTTCATTAGAAACTAATCCCCAAAAGCACGGTGGAACTGGTGGAGTACCAACGAATGAAAGTTGTACTGGGGCATGCTGTGAAACAGCATATCCCCCGGAAATATGCCCCCCTAATCAAGGAGGACAATCTTATAATTTCGGCTGTCATGCAACAAATGAATATAATTCTGTTTGTTTGTGCACTAATCCCGGTCAGTTCTTCTGTTAACAGATATTGAATGTAATCTAAATTTTCCGCCTCTTCTTCTAACCAAAGAAGGGGCTTTTTTATTTCTGTTTTATTCTTCATCTGAAAAACATGAAAACTAGCCGTCCGCGTTCACTCCGTTTTTGCCTACGCTCACTCCGTTTTTGCCTACGTTCACTCCACTTTTGCCTACACTCACTCCCGGGCTATTGTTTTGCTGGGGGTGAGGGTCGTAGTTTTGTAGGGTAAATTATTTTATTTTCCTTCTTTCCTTTTTTGGAGTTTTGACATGATTGAGCAAAAGAAAAAAATGCGCTTGGATGAATTGAAAGTCGATAGCTTTGTTATACCATCTTCTAGAGATATAGTTTTGGGTGGCAATATAACTCAGCCCGCCCACCACTGCCTCACTTTTGGTTCTTGTATTTGCGGAGATCTAACTATTGGACCCCCAGATGACAAATCGAACAGTGACCCCTGCGGAGTTTCAGGAGCTTTACAACCGTGCCCAACACCAGATTGTCCAGTAACATATGGTTGTCCAGCTAATACATTTGGATGCCCACCTGTTATTCCTACAATGAATCAAACTCCGATTCCTTGTTATGTGTAAATTCATAGTTTTTTTATCTTATAGAAAATACAACCATGACTGAGGAAAAGAAAAAATTGCGCTTAAACGAGATAAATGTTAGCAGTTTTATAACAGGCTCTCAGAACTCATCTAACCTTTTAGGTGGTAACTCAGTACCCGTAGGTACATGTGGTGGAGCATTTTGCCGTGCAACTGATCAAACTAATTGTGAAATTACTGGGTGCGATGATTGCGCTACACAAGTTAGATGTCCATATCCTCCGCAAATTCCTACAATGGATCAAACACCTATACCGTGTTACGTCTAGTACGGTACTACTTTCTTTTGTACTTAATAACTTAGGTTCTAGTTGAATTCAGTTGAAAATACGAAGAAGACTAGCTCAAGCACAAGTATTGAAGCGCTCTTTATAACGGGTGGGGGGTAACACCTTGTCTGATTAATAGTCTCGAAATCGCACCAATCTTTTTCCAGCTAAAATCATTTAGAACAATAATTTATTGTATTTATCCACAAGTATTTTTTGTATTATGAACAGCAACCAAACAAAAAACAAGCTCAAATTGAACGAGCTTTCTATTTTCAGTTTTGTCACGTCTTTAGAAGATACTTCTCATCAACGTGGCGGAACAGGTAATTTACCCACATTTGAGAGCTGCACTGGTCTTTGTTGTTTGCCACCGTCTTGGGGAGTATGTCCTGTAACTGTTAATGGTGAGGCTTCATGCGATAATAACTGCCCACCCCCGATGCCGACGATGGCACAAACACCGATTCCATGCTGGGAATAATAACTCCGTTATCTCCTATGTGCCATTGACAATAGTTCGTACATGCCTCTTCACAAAAACATGAAGAGGCATTTTTTTGATCCTTACGTGCTATTGTTTCCGCCTGCAATGAAAAAATGACAAGACGAGGCACTTTTTCCCGCCCGCGTTCACTCCGTTTTTGCCTACGTTCACTCCATTTTTGCCTACGTTCACTCCGTTTTTGCCTACGCTCACTCCCGGGCTGTTGTTTTGCAGGGGGTGAGTGTCGTAGTTTTGTAGGGTAAATTATTTTATTTTCCTTTTTCCTTTTTTGGAGCTTATGCCATGATTGAGCAAAAGAAAAAATTCCGCTTGGACGAATTGCAGGTAGAAAGTTTTGTAACAACTTCCGGTTTTTCTAGAAGAACAATCAGAGGTGGTGACGATGTTACAGAGCCTTACGACTACTATACAAGAAATTTTACTGTTTGTTCAATTGGAACTAGTGCTCTTTGTGGTGGCATAGCCGAAACAATTGAAAATTGCAATGCCGCAACACTAGATCCAGATTGTATATGGACTGAAAATGTTTGTACCCAAAGCCCTGAAATATGCTATCCTCCAGAAGGTTTGCCTACTCCCGAATAAGATTACCATGGTCTGCATCAGGAGATAATGATTTGAAACATTGTTTCCAATTTTTTTTATTCTTTTTTGAGAGTTTTTGTGATGAGCGAGCAAAAGAAAAAACTGCGCTTAGATGAGTTGCAAGTTGAAAGCTTTGTAACTACTAAAAATGCTTCTAAGGAAGCAAATGGTGGGACTAGTATGATGATATCTGATTTAGGACCCGGAGGATGGTGTACCAATCTGTTTTGGTGCGCCCCCTTCAGCGGTTGGCCGGCAGTTAGTAATTGTGCTGGTAATTTTGGTTGCCCACCTGTTTCAGTTGGTGGAACTTGTGACGGTGGTAGTGTTTGTGCAGGCTGTGATCAAGACTCATGGAACTGCACAGTGCCCGTACCCGTCTAATCTTTGAAAGAAAAATGAAGTAGATAAAAAACGCACCCGTATTTTTCGGGTGCGTTTTTTTATCTCCTGTGCATTCAAATGATACAATTTCTGTCGGCGATGAATAAATGATAAGAACGACCACTTTTTCCCGTCCGCGTTCACTCCACTTTTGCCTACGTTCACTCCACTTTTGCCTACGTTCACTCCACTTTTGCCTACACTCACTCCCGGGCTATTGTTTTGCTGGGGGTGAGTGTCGTAGTTTTGTACCATTAAGTTTTAACTACTTTTTCCTTTTTATTTCTTTTTTGGAGTTTTGATATGATTCAGCAAACAAAAAAATTGCACCTAGAAGATCTTTCAGTGAACAGTTTTGTTACTGCATTGAATCATAATGATAACTCTCTTCGTGGTGGGACTCAATACACAGACAACCTACCAACATTATGCTCTTGTACTGTTTGTTACCCTATCACTGAGTACATACCAAATTGCTTTCCGGTTGAGTCTCAGGAATTATCTTGTAATAACTGCCCGCCGCATATGCCCACAATGGCACAAACACCGATTCCGTGCTGGGAATAATTTCAATCTCTAAAGCAAAAAATTATCAAAAAACATACATTCATTTTTCATCTAACGATATTTACAATGATTAAGCAAACAAAAAAACTCCACTTGAGTGAACTGAAAGTAGAAAGTTTCACGACTACGATAAACTCATTTTCAGGAACAGCAGAGCTAAAAGGTGGAAATCCAACCTTTAATAATAAAGGTTGTGCGAGTTGGGATACGGAAGATCCTATTGACTGTAACACCAGAGTCCAATATTATTGTCCGGCTACTTATTATGTATATTGCCCGGTAACGGTCAACGGTGAGGCTTCATGCGATAATAACTGCCCACCACATATGCCCACAATGGCACAGACACCTGTTCCGTGCTGGGAATAATGATTACATCGTCTCCTATGTGCCATTGACAATAGCTCGGACATGCCTCTTCATATTTTTGTGAAGAGGCTTTTTTTTGCTCAATACGTGCTATTGTTTCTGCCTACGATGAAAAAATGACGAGACGAGGCACTTTTTCCTGTCCGCGTTCACTCCGTTTTTGCCTACGTTCACTCCGTTTTTGCCTACGTTCACTCCGTTTTTGCCTACGTTCACTCCCGGGCTATTGTTTTGCTGGGGGTGAGGGTCGTAGTTTTGCACTATACATTGTAACTACGTTTTTCCTTTTTACATCTTTTTGGAGTTTTTTATGATGATTCAACCAACAAAAAAATTGCGCCTTGGTGAATTACAAGTGAACAGCTTTGTAACAACACCAATAAATAATACCGATACCATCAAAGCTGGTGGCGGGTTCACACAAGTCAAAGACGAATGCACTGATCAACCAAAAACGCAACCAGCATGCCTTCCTGAAGGAACTTGGGGATGCTCACTAAACCTCTGCACCAACTCGCCCATTATTTGCACAAATATGTCAGTTTGTGGTTGCCTGGGTGCTACCAGTCCCGTTGAGTGTGGTGGCAGCCAATTTTGTGAGTGCTAATCTTCAGACGATGCAACTACAACGCTGGCGTATTTGTTTGTTAAATGAGTCTTTTGCTTGAACAATTTCAATAAGTTCGCGAACTTTCTAAATATCTGATTGATTTTTCTTTTTAGAGTTTTACCATGATTGAGCAAACAAAAAAATTGCGTTTGGACGAGTTGCAAGTAGATAGTTTTGTGACCGCCTTAGATTTAATCGTCAAGACAGGTGATATTCTTGGAGGTCAGACATATGAAGGTAAGCGTATAGGAACGTGCAGATGCCTTTCCGATCCACCTCAATCATGTTATTGCACAGATCCTATCAGTGATTGTCAACCAGTATCAGACCTCTGCTCCTACAATGTTCCAAGTTGTGTTCCGAACGAATGTCCAGTCTCTAACGAAGGCGGGTCGGTTTGTCTCTGCACAAACCCAGGCGAGTTCCAGTGTTAAATAAATTATTCTAATTTTGTTTATTCCAACATCTAGTATCTTTTTTTTATGACTCCCTCCAAAAAACACCATAAGCTCAAATTGGAAGATATTTCCGTTCGTAGTTTTGTTACTTCTACGGAAGCTAACTCTCACAACCGTGGTGGAACAGGAATACCTACATTTGAAAGTTGTACGGATCCTATTTGTTGTGGTGCATCAGCATTTTCTCCATGGTGCCCTACTGTAGGTTGTCCACAAGAAACAGATAATTGTTCCCAGAATGCCCCAAGTTGTATTCCATGCCAAACTCTGCCAGGATTGCCGGGCTGTGGTCCTAGCGAAATTGGGCAATTTATTTGTATGTAATCGAAGAGCGAGTATCTCACTCGACCACCTTGAAAAATTCTATGCCCTTTTTCTTTTTGGAAAAAGGGCTTTTTGCTTTCTACCTCTCTGTTCGCAGCATCATTTCCGCCTGCCGCAAAAAATGACAAGAGCAGACACTTTTTTCTCGCCCGCGTTCACTCCGTTTTTGCCTACGTTCACTCCGTTTTTGCCTACGTTCACTCCGTTTTTGCCTACGCTCACTCCCGGGCTATTGTTTTGCAGGGGGTGAGTGTCGTAGTTTTGTACCATACGTTTTAACTACGTTTTCCTTTTTACATCTTTTTTGGAGCTTTGACATGATTCAGCAAACAAAAAAATTGCGCTTGGATGAGTTACACGTTGATAGCTTTGTTACATCTACAAAAGATTTTGTGCGTACCTTACATGGTGGAGAAGAAGATACCAATCTGCGTTGTATGGCTGGTGATGGAAATATAACGGTAAAAGATGCTTCATGTGAAGGTTGTTCAAAAATATGCCTTCAAACTAAAGATTACTACACTGGTTCAGGTAATGGCGGTACATTTATGGCTACCAATTGCCAATCGTGTAATAATAATTGTGGAGGCTACGTACCAGTTAGTCAGCAAGTAAATGTTGGTTGTAGTGGTCCTGACCAATTTATATGCGGATAACAATACAAAATTTATTGTTTGCCTCTTTTCAAATAATGAGAAGAGGCTTTTTGTTCTTTGTTTGGTACCCCAATTTTCGTTTACCTCGAAAAATAATGAGAACAGATGCCTTTTCCCATCCGCGTTCACTCCACTTTTGCCTACGCTCACTCTCGGGCTATTGTTTTGCAGGGAGTAGTGTCATAGTTTTATAGAATAAATTAATTTATTTTCCTTTTTATCCTTTTTTGGAGTTATATGAAATCCTCAGTTAAACTTCGGCTTGATGAAATTCAAGTAAAAAGCTTTATCACAGATACTCAAAATGAACAAATTCTTTTGGGCGGTAATTCAGGACCCGGAGAAACATGTGGTGGAGCATTTTGTCGCAGCTATTTAGTTCAAGGTAGTTGTGCGAATAGCGGATGCGACGCTTGTGCCACACAAGCAAATTGCCCAACTATTGATGTCCCAAGTTGTGTTCCATGCCAGACATTGCCAGGATTGCCCGGTTGTGGTGCTAGCGAAATTGGGCAATTTATTTGTATGTAATCGAAGAGCGAGTCTCTCACTCGACCACCTTGAAAAATTCTATGCCCTTTTTCTTTTTGGAAAAAGGGCTTTTTGCTTTCTACCTCTCTGTTCGCAGCATCATTTCCGCCTGCCGCAAAAAATGACAAGAGCAGACACTTTTTTCTCGCCCGCGTTCACTCCGTTTTTGCCTACGTTCACTCCGTTTTTGCCTACGTTCACTCCGTTTTTGCCTACATTCACTCCCGGGCTATTGTTTTGCAGGGGGTGAGTGTCGTAGTTTTGTAGGGTAAATTATTTTCCTTTTTACCTTTTTGGAGTATTACAATGATTGTGCAACAGAAAAAATTGCGCTTGGATGAGTTAAGCGTAGAAAGTTTTGTAACAAATCATCAAGCAATATTTAAGGGTGGTTCAATGACCGAAGGCATTATTGGCAGTTGTGAGACTGGTGTAGGAACTTGCCATTGGGACGTTTGTGGATATGATACAGTTGATAATAACTGTACTGGAGATACACTTTTGACTTGGTGTAATCAAACTCATGAAGCTACATGTAATCTCGGTGAGTGCAACTCCGCGGATTGGAATCCGATTTGTAATCTAACTGCTGGCGTAAATCACTGTACTACCCAATGCTAATGAAAAGAATAAGAGCTCTAAGTTTACAATGTATTTTTTCAATTAACTCTAACAGCTTTTCTTGCACATTTTTCTCCACGTTCAATTGTAAAACTATCGCACTAGTTACGAAACAAAAATAATCGCATTTTTGGTAGAAACGCTCCTTTTCAAAAAAGAGGGGCGTTTTCTCTTGTCCTTCACTCCTTTCTCATTTTCGTTCGTCAGCTCGTCATAAAACAGTAATTTGTTGCCATAGAAAGCCTTGCTAACCGTTATCTTTTAGCGCTATGTTCAACGACTACATCCATGCTGCAATAGCACAAGCAACGTATGAATTTCTAGCAGACGATGCGACCTTCTACGGTGAAATTGAAGGATTTCAAGGTGTCTATGCCACAGGCATCACCATCGAAGCCTGCCGAAAAGAGCTGATGGAAGTCTTGGAAGAATGGATTCTTCTCAGCATTGCTCGGCATCTTCCTTTGCCGTAACATATTTCTTCCCAAGCATTTCTACCTTAAAAAAAGAACCTGTTTTCTTCCCCCATGAAATTTCGCTCCTTCCCTGTTTATCGCCAACTTGGAGTCCATGATTCATAAGGAGTTTCTTGGCTATGATTGTGCAAAATCGTACATTGCACGTGTAGTTCCACGTGTACATCATTCATCTGATTCTATGCAACGCAAACTCACCATCACCGTCGAAGAATCTGTCTATAACGGACTTTATACGATAGCAGGTAAGCGCAATATCGGTCGCTTTATCGAATCGCTCGTTCGCCCCTATCTCCCTTCAGAAAATCTTGACGAAGCATACCGTGCAATGGCGCTCGACGAAGAACGTGAACGCGAGGCTTTGGAATGGTCGGAAGGTACAATAGGAGACGTTGCCAATGAAACGCGGTGAAGTCTGGTGGGTGAATTTTGAGCCTTCCATTGGCGGAAAAATTCAAAAACAGCGCCCTGCCGTTATTGTCAGTAATGATTCCGCAAACGCAGCCTTAAACCGAGTTCAAGTTATTCCCATATCGAGCAAAACACATACAATCTATCCGGGCGAAGCTCTGATTACGCTAAACGGTACGCCCCATAAAGCAATGGCAGACCAAATAGCAACCGTAAGCAAATCGCGCTTTATCAATCAGGTTGGCACTATTGCCATGAATGATTTGAAAGCAATTGAACACGCTATAAAAATCCAACTGGCAATTTTGTAATCTTCCCCCATGAAATTTCGCTCCTTCCCTTTTTATCGCCAACTCGAATCCATGGACTGCGGTCCGTCGTGCCTCCGCATGATAGCCAAGCACTACGGCAAAGTCTATTCCGTGCAGTACCTCCGCGAAAAAGCATACATCACCCGCGAAGGCGTTTCGCTTTTGGGCATCAGCGACGCGGCAGAGGCTATCGGCTTCAAAACGCTATCGGTGCAGATTCCCTTCGACCGTCTGGACGAAATGCCTCTGCCCTGCATTGCGCACTGGAATCAACGGCACTTTATCGTCGTGTACGACATTGACAAAAAAGGAAACATTCACGTTGCCGACCCCGCACACGGACTGACCGTCTTCACGCCCGAAGAATTCAAAAAGGGGTGGTGCAGCATCGGCGACCAAGGCGTACTTCTACTGCTCGAAACCACACCCATTTTCCACCAGACCGAAGACGAGCGCAAAAGCAAAGAAGGTCTGAATATCAGATTTTTTGCGCAATACTTGCGTCCGTATAGGCGCTTTATCGTACAGCTCTTTGTGGGAATGTTGGTTGGGTCACTGCTTCAGCTTGCCGCTCCTTTCCTAACACAATCGCTTGTAGATTTTGGTATCAACACGCACAATCTCAATTTCGTTTACCTTATTTTGATTGCGCAGGTGACGCTGTTTATCAGCCAGACGGCGGTGGAATTTATTCGGTCGTGGATATTGCTGCACTTGGGAACGCGCATCAACATTTCCATCGTCTCGGATTTCCTCATCAAACTCATGAAGTTGCCACTGCCCTTCTTCGATACGAAGATGATAGGCGACATCCTGCAGCGCATCAGCGACAACAGCCGCATCGAAAGTTTCCTGACCGGCACGGCGCTGAACACACTTTTTTCGCTCGTGAACCTCGTTATTTTTGGCGTTGTGCTGGTGATGTACAGCGTTCCGATTGCGATTATTTACCTCATCTCCACCGTTTTTTCAACCATCTGGGTAGTGCTCTTCCTCAAAAAGCGCAAAGAACTCGACTACAAACGTTTTACGCTTTCCTCCGGCAATCAGTCGCAGCTTATCCAACTCATTACCGGAATGCAGGAAATCAAACTGAACGGCGCAGAAAAAATCAAACGTTGGGAATGGGAACGCAACCAAGCGCGAATGTTCAACATGAGCGTTTCGGGCTTGGCACTGGGACAATACCAGTCAGCAGGAAACTCCTTCATCAACCAACTGAAAAACATTCTCATTTCGGTCTATTCCGCAAAAGCGGTTATTGACGGCGACATGACCTTGGGGATGATGATGGCTGTGCAAAGTATCATCGGGCAGTTAAACGCGCCCGTAGGGCAGCTCATCGGCTTCATTCAATCCGCGCAGGATGCAAAGCTCAGTTTGGAACGCTTGCAGGAAATTCACGGCAAAGAAAACGAAGAAAATCCCGACGACGACAAAGTAACTATCTTCCCCGAAGACCGCACGATTACGCTCGACAATGTGAGTTTCCAATACGAAGGACCACACTCCGAGCCGGTGCTGAAAGACCTTTCGATGGTCATTCCCGAAGGCAAAGTGACCGCCATCGTCGGCACAAGCGGAAGCGGTAAAACGACCCTGCTGAAATTGCTCTTGAAATTTTATCCGCCTGTCACGGGCAAAATAAACGTCAGTTCGATTGACTTGGAAAACTTCAGTGCAAAAGTGTGGCGACAGCAGTGCGGCGTGGTGATGCAGGACGGTTTTATTTTTTCGGATACTATTGCGAACAATATCGCCTTTGGGTTCGAGCGCGTAGAAAAAGAACGCTTACTGCACGCCGTTCACGTAGCAAACATCCAAGACTTTATCGAATCACTCCCGCTGGGCTACAACACCAAAATCGGCTCGGACGGTCACGGCCTCAGCCAAGGGCAACGCCAGCGTATTTTGATAGCTCGTGCGGTGTACAAAGACCCGGCGTATCTTTTCTTCGACGAAGCTACGAGTGCTTTGGATGCAAACAACGAAATGGTCATCATGCGAAACTTGCAGGAATTTTTCGAGGGGCGCACGGTGGTGGTGATAGCGCACCGCCTCAGCACGGTCAAAAAAGCAGACCAAATCGTTACGCTGGAAAAAGGACGCATCATCGAACACGGCACACACCGCGAACTAACGGATTTGCGCGGAGCGTATTACCACCTCGTGAAGAATCAGTTGGAGTTGGGGAATTAAAAAAGGCTATCATGCAGAATGATAGCCTTAATAATACAGAAAGCTGTAGAAAGATAATTGCAAACCGTTTAGTCACAAATATCTGGTGATGTTATACAAGTGAAATACGACCCATATCCACACCATGACCTATCGCCTGTAGGGCAATCTCGCCCTGCTACACTTTCAGGTGGACAGCAGTCAGACCATGCAACTGGATCATATGTAGCGCAAGCATCATATGGTATTGAATGACAATCTCGCTCATTATCAGTATAACTTCCACCTTTAATCGTTACAACCGACGAAGAAGCAGAAGTCACAAAACTATCCACCTGCAATTCATCCAAGCGCAATTTCTTTGTTTGCTGAATCATTGTCATACTCCAAAAAGGTAAAAAAATCTGAACATTACCCTTCAAAAATACAGCTATCACCCCCCACAAAACAATAGCCCGGGAGTGAGCGTAGCCAAAATCGGAGTGAGCGTAGCCAAAATCGGAGTGAACGTAGCCAAAATCGGAGTGAGCGTAGGAGACAATAATTCTTTTTCCGATAGACTGTTACAGAAGTAGAGCAAAAAAGCAGACCAAATCGTTACGCTGGAAAAAGGACGCATCATCGAACACGGCACACACCGCGAACTAACGGATTTGCGCGGGGCGTATTACCATCTTGTGAAGAATCAGTTGGAGTTGGGGAATTAACGTGATGAAATATAAAGAAATCCTTAAATTGTTGGAAGCAGACGGTTGGTATTTTGTGCGACAAAAAGGCAGCCATAAACAATATCATCACCCCATGAAAAGTGGTACGGTAACTGTTCCGGGCAAACCAAACGACGATATTCCCAAACAAACAGAACGTAGTATTCTTAAACAAGCAGGATTAATACCATGAACTCATATTTAGTCATTATCGAAAAAGCATCGAATAACTATGGTGCTTTTTCTCCCGATGTGCTTGGTTGTGTCAGTTCGGGTGCAACAGTAGAGGAAACATTGAAAGAATTTCGGGAAGCGCTACAAGCACATATTGAACTAATGCTAGAAGACGGAGAGGCAATCCCCGTTCCTCGCCCCGTACAAGAACACATCGAATCATATCGGCGGGAAGATGTCGAACTTGACGGGCATGAGTTTATTTGGGCGTTCATTCCCACAGAAGATGTTGTGCCTGTACTTCATGAAGCGTAAGCATTATCATTGAGTGGCGTGGAGCGTATTACCATCTCGTGAAGAATCAGTTGGAGTTTAGCAAGCAAAAAATACAAGCCCTTTCCTTTTATGAAAGAGCTTGTTATAAATTATTGTTAAATAACGATAATCTGAATTCTATAATCTCAACTAATTTTGTTGAAGCACTTAAATAGGAAAGCGTACATAATTGTTGATATTTCAATTCCAATAATTGCCTTTAAATAAGTACGTCACTCAAATTAGTTTGCATTTTACAAAATCAATCTCTTTTATTTACCAATAGCTTACTGGTACAAATAACAAAACTAAATCTAATGACGTACTTATCATCATTTATCTTGCATAAACAAATCACTTGAATACACCACATGATGTGTAGGCAAAAACTAAACCTAATATCTAATACTACCCTGACCAACTACTTGCCCACTACTGTTGTAACCAGTTACAGAAACAAAAACAGCCGATATGCCGCCTGCACCTGGATACGAAATTATGGGTATGCCGCACATTTGATTGCTATATACAACTTGAGCATCATTGTAAACAATCGCCTCTGATAAAGACCCACTAGCATCTGTACCATAAGATGTAACATTTACAACGTAATACGCCGCACCAACATTATTCCAACTCACACAATCTGAACCAGACCGTGTTACATTAAGTGGAGAAACATAGGGAATTATTGTATATTGAGTTAAAATATTCTTTACAAAAACAACGGGTTCAAAACTAGGATACGGCTGATATGATATATCAACACGCACAGTATGAGTACCTGGATTATAGCTTGATGGCAAGGAAATTTGTACAGTCGGATAATTGCTTGGAGAATATATGAGTGTTGGAACTGACTTAACATAAACACCATCAACGTACAAATTTACTGATAAATTTTTTGAGCCTATATTTGAACATTGAGTGTACTCAAAAGTAAACGACAGTATAGGTTCTTGTTGAAACTGCTGAACAACCGAAGGCGAAATCCAATTATACCCCATTGCAGTTACTCTTACCCCTCCTCTGGGGCAGGGAGGTAAAAGTGGATCATTCGGACTCGGGGGGTTATCTAAGTCATAAATAGAAGTTGCAATCTTTGGATCATTTCCATCTCTCTTAAAGGGAAGCTCGTTGTCAATTTTTAACTTACTTTCAATTGTTGGAGCAGAAATATTGGATAGTCCAAGTAATGGGGATTTACCTTTATAATAAATTACCTTCGAGACACCACTTGAAGCAGTATTCTTAACGACCTCAATTTTTTCAGGTTGTAGATTTTGAGGAAGAGGCTTCATATAAGCAACAGTATTTTTTACATTTACAGGCTTATTTTGGACAATAAGCGCATCCGAACAAGACGATATAAAAGCAATACAGAAAACACCTATTCCTGTGTACAAATATTTTTTCCACATACTATAGTATTTCAAAAAATGGATAAAAAGGATAAAAATAGTTAATAATTAACACTACAAAACTACACTTTTGAGCCCCTCAAAGTCAATAGCTCGGGAGTGAGTGTAGGCAAAAACGGAGTGAACGTAGGCAAAAACGGAGTGAACGTAGCCAAAAACGGAGTGAACGTAGCCAAAATCGGAGTGAACGTAGCCAAAGTCGGAGTGAGCGTAGCCAAAATCGGAGTGAACGCAAAATCGAAACCATGCCGAAGCCTCTCTATTCCGTTGCCGAAACGCAAGAATTTTTTCGCCGTTCGGTTTTTTTGTGCGAAGTTTGCAGAGGTGATCTGTGCATTGTGCTTCGGTCTCCCACTATTTGAATAACCAACATCATCCATTTTTCCTTTATGCCTCACGCCTCCATTGACAATCTCGACCTTCGCTCAGAAGAAGTCCAAGAAGTCCTCAGTTTTATTCCGCATTGGATTATTCGCTGGGGTATTACCGTGCTGCTTTTTGTGGTTATTGCGCTTTTTGTGTTGGCGTGGGTGGTGAAATACCCCGACGTGCTTCCGGCAAAAATCACCATCGTCACGCAAAATCCGCCCGTACATATTCTCACGCGCTCCGCCGGAAAACTCATGAGCCTGAACGTAGCAGACAAAGGCTACATCAAAGCCGATAGTATTTTGGCAATTCTGGAAAATAACGCCGTGACGGCAGACGTTCAATCGGTAAAGCGTACTCTCGGCACCGTTCAAACGGCGCTCTTGAACAACAACACCGACGAACTGCTTCGCTTTAGTCTCCCCACCACCTTGCGCTTGGGCGACGTGCAAGCGGAATACGGCGTGTTCCTGCAAAATCTGAACGAGTACAAATCCTTTCACCAAATCTACAAACGCTATTTCGACAGCCGCATCACCGCACTTGCCAGCCAGCTCAATTCATACACCGAACTGACAAGCAAACTCACCAAGCAGCAAGACATCGCCAAGCGCGAAGAGGAAATGGCACGCCGGAAATTTGATTCCGACAAGGGATTATTTCAGAAAAAATATTTGTCGGAAGTAGAACTCAACGCTTCTGAAAGCGCGTATCTCGCAAAACGCTCGTCACTGGAAAATGCCGGCTCCGCAATGGTCAATAACAACGTGCAGATTGCAACATTCCAGCGCAACGTGCTCGACCTGAAGCAGCAGCGCGAGGAAAAGGAGCGCTCCACAGCACTCGCGCTCCAAGAATCGCTGAACCGTTTGCAAAATAGTATCACCGGATGGGAGCAGCGCTATTGCATCATCGCGCCAGTGGAAGGCACAGTCTCGCTGACGAAGTATTGGGCAACAAACCAGTACGTTGCTATGGGCGACGAAATGCTCACCATCATTCCGGGTGAACAAAAAATGATTGGCAAAATTATGATGCCTGTCGCGGGTTCGGGCAAGGTGAAGGTGGGGCAGCGCACAAACATCAAATTCGACAGCTATCCGTTTCAAGAATTTGGTTCGGTCGAAGCAGTCATCGAAAGCATTTCGCTTATCCCCAACAATAACCAGTACGTCGTTACGGTTGGGCTTCCGAACGGACTAACGACGACGTACAAAAAGAATCTCGCCTTCCAGCAAGAAATGCAAGGCAATGCGGAGATTATCACCGAAGACCTCCGCATTTTGGAGCGCGTGTTCAATCAGTTCCGGTATATTTTCACGAATGCGGTGCGGTGAAATATCGCAACATTTGTAGTGTAATCTACGACACCGTTGATAAAAATTTCTCCAGTTTATTGCGCACTGTGGTCTTGATGAGCGAAAGGTGCAGAACGAAGAGCAAGCAGCACATCTTGCCCGGCTTCATCATCAGTCATCTCTCGCTCTCTTCTACGTTTGACAATACTTCATCATTTGAAAAAACGTGCTAAACGTTTTCGTATATCCTGCTGTACCGTCGGGCTGGCTTTTTCCAACGAATCAAGAAGAATTTTTACGGCGCTGCGTACTTCTTTGTCAATCTTTTTTTGGTTGTTGGCTTCATCCGAAGAAAAAGGTTCACTGAACCCTTTTCCCAATTTTTCTTGTGATGGCGTTTTCTGAGCGCTTTCGCGGGCGCGACGGATTTGCGTTTTGACGGTATCGTATTTTTGTCCTGTTTCTTCGGCAATCGCAGTAATCGTCAGTCGTTTGTCTCCTGCTTTCATTCTGCCGCGTGTGGCTTTGGTGTCCGCATCCAAAAAAACTGCTTCAAAATCAGGATACAATCTGCGGTAGAGTTCTACCCATTCTTGCGTGTCTAACTGACGGCGAAAAAGATTGTCCTTGATGATAAATTCCCGCTCGCGTTCTTCCGTTAATTCTTCCTGAACATACTGCACCGGAACTTGAGGCAATTTCAATTCTTGCGCTATTTGCAAACGATTGTGCCCCGCCAGAAGCGTACCGTCTTGCCGAGCGATAAGCGGAACAATGATACCCCGCCTGCGAATATCGTCGCGGAGATTCGTAAAATAATCGTCGGTTTCTTCGACAAAGTATTCTTTGTTTTTTTTGTTCGCCTTCAGAAGTGCCGGAGTGATTTTTTTTACTTCCGAAAGAGCAGTTCCATTCCGGTACTGCGCAGGAATCACTTCCACATCTGCCGATACGTCAATACTGAGTTTTCGAGCCATCGTATTTTTTTCCTTTATGCTGCGATAATTGAATGTGCTATTGCCTGATATGCTTCTAGGGCTGCATTCGGTTTTTTCTGCGTATAAAATTCAAATCCCGTTTTATTTTCTGCTTGTGCGTTGGGAAAAACAGTGCTGGTGGGAATACTGTCCTCAAGAAAAAATTGGGAAAACTGGTCGGCAATAAATGAACGAAAGGCTTTATGCACCTGTTTTTTCGGGTCGTATTTATTGATGAACACTCCCAGAATATGAAGATTGTACGACGCAGCAAGCTGAAGAAGATTAGAAATACCGGAAAATGCAAATTGCTCCGCTTCGGTCGGTATCAGCACAAACGACGATGCTTTCAGCGCCGAAAGTGTCCGCTTTTCCAAAGACGGAGGCGAATCAATCAAAATATATTCGTATTCACTGGCGTACGCATGAATCGCCGCACGGTACTCTTCTTCATCTGCTTCATAAAACGAGAGCGTCAGCACATCCACACCGGAAGAATGGTGCTCAGGTGGCAAAGGAGAACCGTTTTGAACGGCTTTGATAGCAGTATTGACAAATTTTCGTGAAAAGAAATTCTGCGCAAGGTTTGCTTGGGTGTCCATGTCCACACAGAGAACTCTCTTACCCAAAGCTGCTAATGCGCATCCGATGTGTACGGCTGCCGTTGTTTTCCCTACGCCTCCCTTGTTATTGACCACGGCGATAATTTTTGCCAATTCTGCTGCTGCTTGTTTTGTACGCATGAACATAAAAAGAAGTGAAGAACATCATTTACTAAAGCACATTGCTGCAATGAATTGCCCACTGCACAGTACGAGCAAAAATACAAAAATTTCGCGGTCTCAGTGTTAGAAATGTACTACTTCGCCTCAGCAACCGCCATCTCGGAACGCCCCACAAATAATCCTATTCCGTCACCGCGAATGTTCCACTCAGGATTTCGTCCCGGCTCGCCGTAGAGAATGCTAGGCAGTGTTCCCGTTCCAAAGGGCATATCTGCCCGTAGGCTGCGAAAATATGATTGTGCGGCGGCATCAAAGGAAAAGCAGCCCACATACAAACGATAACGGTTATGAAGTGGATAGCCGTAGTCCGTTGTTTTTTGCAACAAAAGACTACCGTTTTGCGCTGATGTTCCAAGAACAGTAACGCCGGGAACATTTTGCCCAAATCTATACCGAAACACCGAAGGAAGAATTTCATACTGATATGTTTCATACTTTGCTATACCATATGTCTCATTCGGTCGCGGGCGAAGCGTCACTTCAACCGAGGCGTATGTGGTACGTGTTTGCGATAGACCGCCCGACATATATAGCACCGTCTCGACCACTTCTTTCGGCACAAGTCGCGCTGAGATAATTTCTATCGGTTCGGGAACAAACGTCTCCGCTGTTGCTACTTTTCCTCGCCATTCCACACGTAATGCGTACCGCTTGCCTGCTTCGACCACAAGATTCGGAACGCGGTATAAACTCCGCACGAGTCCATTCTGAATATAGAGCGAATCAATGTCCGCCAAGCTCTGCAATTCCAACGGATACGGCTTCCCGTCCACTGTGATGGATGCAACCGCATCGCCCACGTAGATTTTCTCCGTGGAGAACGTATCCAACGGTGCAACCGTGCGCGAGATGTGAATATTTTTGAGACTGTCTCCGGCAGTCAGTACACCGCTAATCACAATTTTTTCGCTATACTGAAGCGACGCATCGGTAACAATGCTTTCGCAGCCAAGCAATCCGCAAAGAGTAAGTGCTAAACAGCAAGAGTATAGCCAGAGAAGAATGGGACGTTTATTCATAACCATAGTTGATAGAAAAAATTGCTTCCTCAAAACATTAAAATTGTACACTCAGACTAAACGTTGGGACAATACCCAAAAGCGACACTTGCTGGATGTTGCTTGTCCATGCCGTGGAATAAGCGGTGGGAGAAAGTGTCTGATACTCCACCGACCACGAAAAAGCATTGTAACGATTATAGACATTATACACACTCAATGATGCCTGAAAGGGAAGATTCCACCACTGGAAACGATGAGTAATGCTCACGTCCAGTTTGTGAAATGGCGGCAAGCGTCCGCCGTTGCGTTCGGTGTATTGAATTTGTGGGTAAGCAACATAATATGATCCCTGAGAGGTATTCAACGAAAAACTATACTGCGCTGCGGGCAAAGTAAATGCTTGCCCTGTGCCATACGTCCATGTCGCTCCAATTTCCCAAGCGTCGCTGAGCGTGTAGCTCGCCACAAGCGAAACATCATGCCGACGGTCGTAACGTGGCGCAAAGGGTCTGCCGCCGTTCAATTCGGGAAACGTCCGCCACGTCCATGCAAGCGTGTAGCCTATCCAGCCCTTCAAAGCGCCCATGCGTTTGTGCAGAAATATTTCCGCACCGTAGGCTTCGCCTTTGCCTTCGGTGAGCAACGTTTCGGCAGGAGTGAGCAGCGTAAAGCGGGCATCGTCTCGAAATTCGTAGAGATGCTGAAGCGATTTGTAATAACCCTGCACACTCAAGAACACTTCTTTTTCCCAAAGATGCGTCTCTGCGCCGAGTTCATACTGAAGAGATTGCGCCGGTTCGATAAGCGCCGTGGAAGGAAACCATGCGTCGGTGGGAAGAATCGTCACGTCGTTCCGCGAAACCAAATGCAAAAACTGATTGGTCACGCCAAAAGCACCTTTCACCGCAAGATGGTCGCTGGCTTCCCACGACAATGCTACGCGCGGTTCGACTCGAACACGATTGCCTTGCTCGAAGTAGGTTGTTCGTAAGCCAATCGTCGCATCAAGCGACGGCGTGATGCTCCATTCGTCTTGCAGATAGGCAGCGAGTTCAAGCGCCGAGACCGTGCGCGAGGCATCCAAAAGATTGACGTAGCCAACAATATTTTGCCCGAAGGAATCAGTCAACGTCAAAAATCGGTGATAGATTGCTTCGATCCCTGCTTTTGCCGTGTGCGCGTCGGAGTGAAAATATTGCACTTCGGCGCGAGTGCCAATATCCCGAATCTGCGAAAAAAGATTCAGCACATCAATAAACGGTGACGATGAGGACACTTTCGTATCAATATCCGACGAAAAAAGAAAACTGCTGTAATATGCCGACACCGTTGTAAAAATGGACGGCGAAAGAATATGCGTCCAGCGAAGATTAGCAATCGTATTGCCCCACCCAAGATTCCCCCGCAAGGTCGTATCCGCCGACGTGTAAAGAAAAACGTCGCCTCCGGTGTAGGCGCTTGCGACGAGCTTATCGTTCTCCGAAAGCGCAAGGCTTACTTTTGCGTTCAGGTCATAGAAATAATACTGCGGCAGTTCAGGTGTGGTCGTCACGGCTTTAATTGCGGCAATGGGCAATTCAAAATAGGTGCGCCGTGCCGAAAGCATAAAGGTTGCGTTGTCGGTGATTGGTCCTTCCAGCAAAAGCCGCGAAGCAATGAGACCAACGTTTACGTTGCCGGAAATTTTCTCACGTGTGCCGTCGCGCATGGACACATCCACCACACCCGAAAGCCGCCCGCCATATTCGGCAGGGAATACGCCTTTGACAACACGCACATCACTGAGGGCATCGGAATTGAACGTGCTGAAAATTCCGCCGAGGTGCATGGGATTATAAACCGGAATGCCGTCCAGCAGCACAAGATTTTGATCCGGCGAGCCGCCCCGAATGTACAAACCGCTTGAGGCTTCGGAGGAAGATTTGATGCCGGGCAAAAGTTGCAACGTTTTCGTGATGTCTGCTTCGCCAAAAGTCGCCGGCACGGTCTTCAACATTTGCTGCGTCAGTTCGACCGAACTAATCAGATGCTCTTTCTGCGAATACGATTGCCCCTCCACCACGAGCGCCTTAGAACGAGCAGTGTAAGGCGTAAGGTACACATTTTGCCGCACAGATGCGGACGAATCGGCAATGACTATCCGCACGGTAAAAGGCTGATAGCGTTGGAATCGAACCGAAAGCATATACGCTCCGGGCTGCAAGCGCCCGAAAGAATAAAACCCGAAGGTATTCGTTTGTGCCGTGCGCACTGGAAGAGCCTCACTATCCCGCGAAAGGGTAAGGGAAGCACCGCTCAGAACTTCGCCGGAAAATTTATCGTACACAATGCCGTTCAATGTTGCGGTGTTTTCCAGAGCGAACACCGGAAACCCAAAAAGCATAACGCAAAAAATCAGTCCAACTCCAAATCGTTTCATGCAGCAATAAAAATGAGGACAAAGAAACACCAAACCGACAACAACATTTCATCAGCACAAGTCGCACAACGTAAGCCAACACACACAGCGACCCATGCAAAAAAATATCGTCATCGGGAAAGGCAGTCATTACCAATGCTTCGACAAAAGTACGGCTTTTTTGTGGTTGCAGGAGGGATTTTTTGTAGAGGGGAAGGGAAGATGCAAGAAGTACGATTCAAGTTTTTTACGGCAGAAGCGGGCGGATATTTCGCCAAGCCTGTTTCCCGTGGTCAACTCTTTGAAGCAATTAAAGAAAGTGGGTATTTGTCATCGCGCACACCACGGTAGGAATGAGGAGCAGAGGAGTATTGAAAAGGTGATGAGGGTTTGCGGCTAGGTGGTTGAAAATTTTTCCGTGGGGGCAGCGAGTGAGAATAATACTTCCTAATTTATCCCATAGCGAACTGTTGCAATCGGCAAGTAAATAGGGAATTTTAAATATTGATACTTTCCTGATGCTGATAATTCCAACCAAATATTTTCATTAATTCGCGCTTCAATGCCCAATGCAATTGAAAAACGACCAGATTGCTCTTCTGTAGAGTAGTAAGATGCAGTAATATCACCAAATATTTTCAATGCATTCGCTCCATAATATAGTCGAGCTGCACCGGAGATACCTAATTTATTTTTATCTGATTCTTTAGCTGCTGCTTGTATACCATACCAGATATTTGCCCCAACAACAATCTGCAATTTTGAACTAGAACGTACTGCATATGTTCCCCAGAATTGCGCTTGTCTGAGTTGAAAACTAGAAAATAGAGAATCTGACGAACTACCACGTACTGCAAAGCCGATATCTAGGATATTATTAGACCAAAGTGTATCATTAGATAAAATATTAAATAAGGAATCTATTTGTTTCTCTGCTTCTAATTGGACACTTAGAACTAAATCACTCTCTTGTACATTTTTAAGATACTCTTTATTTTCTTTTGAATATAAGGAATCATATAATGAAAAATCGTTTTTCATTCGCTTATATTCTTGCACATTCTTTCCATATTTCCTTGCAAGAATTATATCTACAATATCACCTTTGTCAAAATTCTTGTCTGCTATATTTGTAAAAAGACCAAACATTTTATTGCATTCCGCAGTTTGGCTTTTGTTTACCTCATCAATGACTGTATATCTCACTCCAAACGCCATCGCTCTTGTCTGCGCTTCACTCGTTGTCGCCAAAGAGACACGCAAATTATTCAAGAAATTGTTATCCTGAAAATAATTGGACTTTTGACTTGGCAATCCGTTTTTAATGAAAATATATGGGGAGAATTCTAATGCGATTGCAGCAGGTATAGCTCCCAAACCTGTATTAGAAGCTGCTTGAGCTATAGAAACAGCAAGTGCTTTTGGAGTTGTTGGTCGCAAAATGTTATCCGGTTGAACATCAAGAATTTTTGTTGCAGGAATATCTGGAACAGCATACTCATTCAAGAGTTTTGCTTGTAATTCATTTCTTCGCTTTTCATTTTCTCTTTGTTGTTGTTCAATTTGTTGAACGGTTGCAATAGTAACTCTAAACTCAATGTTTTTTAGATGTTGTTCGATTTGTTGGACTGTCGCATTAGTAACTTTAAACTCTATATTTTTCAAGCTCTTTAATATCTCAGTTAATTGTTTTTGAGTATCTGTTGCTGAAGAAGGGCTTGTCTCTTGTCCAAAGGAAACAGTAAGTTCAGCGAGCAGCATCCCAAATAGTAAAATGCACAGATGTTTTTTCATAAATAGAAGAAACAGTTTGATGAAAAATGTAGGGTTTTTGTAGCGACTCACGTTTGTATGCAAGGAGTTAAAAAAATCTTATCATCTATTTACAAAATCCTTACAATGAAAGTATGTAACTAAGGTGTCGGCAAGCAAGGTTGAATTTTTCTTATGAAATCTGTTATTGATATCAAACTAAAGAGTAAACTCAGTAACGTATTCATCAGAACTTGAACCAATAGGTATAGTGAAAACGTATGGTTTGTTTATGTTCCCTGTCGACTTTTGTTGTCGCAGTCCAATTGTAATCTTTTTTCCTTCTTCATAACCATCTAGGGTCATTGTTTGTATTTTACATTCTAGCATTGCGCTTAAATATTGGTTAAGTTGGAAAGGCTCAAATATGTCATCACTCAATATTTTATTATCGCCAAGAGTAGAATTTGTAACCTGATTTCCATTCCGTAAACGAAATCTATATCTGACTAATACTTTATCATATTGCCAACTAGGCATATTAAATTGAATAATAATATTGCCCAATGTAGGATTGATTTTTACTAGCTCATACATATAGCAATCCTCCAAATATTTAGATAGAATAAATAGTGAATATTGACAAGAATCTTATCTGAATGTATTTTACGTCGATGTTTTACCATCTTGGTTTTGTGAAGGATCCGGGACAGAGAAGAATCGCACTTGCTGCGTATCTTCTATTTTTCGCATGGAATCATTCAGGTAAGAGTGAATTTCTACCAAGTCCTGTGCATTTTTTGCCATCAGCATTTTTTGTCGTCCTTCTTCAGCCAACTTGCGATAATCAATACGCCCTTTATCTCGAATCAACCACAAATCTGACAACCGAAAACGAATAATAATATTCGCCGAGACTGCCGAAAGTGTTGGCAGGATAATAAGCAAAAGCGTAATAATATCTTTTGTATTTGGAATCGTTCTACTGGGCGGTACTTCAGGCTTATTAGGTTTTTGCTCCTTGATAACTGTTTCTGTTGTGGATGCAGTAAGGTTCTTTTTGCCCACGGACTGCACACTTTGCTTTCTATTTGCTTTCAAAATTGTATCAAGTTTGTTAATGTCTGCTTTTAAGCCCATATCAACCTCTCTCAAGAGACGAACGGAATCTTTAAGCGCAACAAAAACAGTATCAGAAGGAATGCTCTTGCTTTTCGTGAAAAACTCTTTAATATGATTATCCAAAATCGTGGTTACCCCCGGATCTGCAGCACCTAGACCGCCTGCAATTGGAATAATGAAACTAACGACTAATGAAAATCCTTGGAGAAAATACCACCACTGACGATGACGCTTTGTTGCTATATTATAGCGGTGTTCATTAATTTTTGCCTTGTAAACTAAATGTTTGATTTCAAGAAAGAGAGGTACTGCACGAGCAGTATAAAGTATGTTAATTTCATTCTTGAGTTCTGAAAGGGTATTTATTTCCCTAGTAATTTGTTTTTGCTTTGAAAGCAATTTTTGATCAAGAATCTCCTGTTTTTTTTGATCGGGTTCAGCATCTCTATCTTGTTGTAGTAAACTTTCTTGAAATTTAAATTCTGCTAGATTTTTTTCTACATTTGGTATTTTCTCTTTGAGCTCTCTTAATCTTTGCTCATTAATCAAAGTAATAATATCGATTAAATCCTTTTCTTTGTCATTGAGTACCGTAGATTCTTTTTTCCATTCTTCTGATTCTTTCCACCCATCTAATTTATGGCGAATTCTCGCCCCGATTGAAAAAAGGATATAAAGGATAAATACGACAGCGGAAGAAAGCAAGAGCGATGGGAATATTCCCAAATTATCGCCTGAGGAAGAAGATGAGCCTTTACCACTCGGACCTTGAGGTAAACTAGTAAATATTAAAAACGCCACAATCCACAGTGCCACAAACAATATTGACCACGAATAGCGCTTGAAAAAGCTAATAATTTTTGGGGTTTTTGACTGTTCTTTTACCTTTTCTTGAACAGGATCGGTATTTGGATTATCAGCCATGGTAAGCCTCTAATAATAGTGGTTTGGGTATTGATATTATATTAACTGCTCTTTTAACAACAAATTCGCATAATAATCCGTTTGGCTTTGATTCACCCAGTAGTCTCCGTGATGCCGAACGTACAAATCGGGATTCATGACCGTAGGCGAGGAGGGTGTAAAGTCGTGTATCTCAAAACTAAATGCACGATGAAGAACTGCTTCCACTCGTCGGGTTAAAGATTGTAGGGCATCCATAGATTCTGGTCCTCTGTATCCAAGTGCGGAGTCATTTTCATTTATGGCAAATGCACCGTTCAGCACATCATCAGAGCGCGAAACACCAAAATGAATCTTCTCCACTCCAAAGGCTGCTTCGGGAAAGTGATACTCATTTTCATCGTCTGCACGCTCAAAAACATCATCTTCCACAGCAGCTCCCAGTAATAACGCACAATTGACCGCGTTTTTTGCTTTCCCTCTGTATAAGCGCTCCCCCAAAATAGCCAGCGAACGAAGCAGTACATGTGCTCCTAAAGAATGGGAAACGATAGCAACCGAAAGCGGCGGGGAAGGATTGGAATACAACATATCCAGTAATTTGTAGAGCGCTGCACCTGAGTATTGTGCAAATTCTTGTGCTTCATTGAAATAGATAACTCCCGTATCGCCGGGCCACGTGAAAAGAAGATATTCATAATTTGCCGTATCAGTTCCTTTTTTGCTCAATGTCTTGCTTAAGGAAGCATCCAAAAAAGAGAAAAAACCTTGCGCCGACTTGAGCGACTCATCAGCCGTAACATTATAGCCATGAACGAAAATGATAAGATGCTTTCCGGCAAGATTGCTTCCATCACCGGATGCAAACGTATAATTGCCGTGAATCTCGCTATTTGGCGCACCATTTTTTTGGGTGTTGTCTCCTCTGCACCCGGCTACGAAAAATGGTTTTTTCATCCCACTCGTAATTTCATCAATCCGTACGCTCGTGGGCATACGTTTTGGCTTCTGATTGACAACAACACGTCCCATAATGAGTATTCCTTAGAAAAGCATAGAACGATACAAAAAATGAATTACAAATTGTGATTCGGTATTTTTGGCACAGAGGTTTTTTTATTGCTGCACGGGTAGAGAGATTCGTCGTTGTGTTGTATGAGTTCTCCTTTTCGAGTGTGGTGGAAAAAGAAATAATCAGGGCATTTACCGTTTTCAAGAAACAGTTCAGATTTTCTCTATGAATAAGTAATGATGATATTGATTCAGAGTGTTTGAAAAGAAAAGACAATACAATAACTTTGATGCCTTGATAACATGAGTACAATTGATTATATGATTATACTTTTGTAACCAGCTTTGTAAGTTCCTTAAATTCTTTATTTCGAGAGTTCGGCGCAAGTATCTTCTGTATTTCACTTGTAAATTGACGTTTGAAATTTTCAATTGATCCCCGTATCTCTTCATTTTTTGAACCATCATAGTAATTAAGTTTTGTTACACTATCGTATGTATAAACAAGTCCATCAAGAACTTTGTGGCGATATCCACGATATGCTTCCACTTTATGCTTCCCATACCTATCAGTATCAATATTCGGGAAAAACCAGCGTCCCTTGTCAATCTGTGCCGAAAGTTTTATGCGCAGCATATGACGGATATCAAAGAATTTTCCTTTCTCACATTTCTGGGGATCAAGATCACATAGGTGAAGAGCTTCTGATAGTAGAATCATTGATTCATCTGACCATTTCACAAGATCAATAAAGTATTCCTTTTGCCATTTTGCAGCTTGAATCTTTTGATTTAACTGTTCCCGCCGAAAGTTTCGGATAGCCACAGTTGTAGATATTGCAGCAATTGTAACTGATACCGCAGCAATTGTAGCTGATACAATTGAAACAATAACTGATGGTTCAATATTCATAATGCAATACAAGGAATAGAGACTGAATCGTTCTGTTTACTTTTCTGTACAAACCCAATTTTCATTTTTTCCACAACTACTCGCGCACAACATACGCCCCAGCACCCCAAAAAGTCAAGCACCGTTTTGTGAGAACGCCCAAGCGTTTTGTGAGCGCGAAATATTCTGTGAGAATTTTACGGGAGACTTGCAAAATTGCTTCATGGAGCAGTTCCAATATTGAGCCGCCAATGCTGAAATCTACTAGCCATTGGACTGCTCTGAATACATGATACTTGAGTGGCAGTTGCCAAATTTTTCTCATGTATTCAGAGCGTTCCAATATGAACGAGCTTGAAATCTACCTGACACAGTTGCAAAAATTTTCCTACTCATCTGGCTTTTCGGAATCCGCCCCGTTTTTTTGAGTGGGTTCTGGTCTCCACCTTGGTTAATTGTGTGTTTATCACACTCTCTACCCATTGGATTGCTCTGAATACATGATACTTGAGTGGTAGATACCAACTTTTTCTCACGTATTCAGAGTGCTCCAAGCAAAGTAATCTGCCAATGCCTTACAGAAACTTTAGGTAAAACTATCTCGCTTACATATTCTCCAAAAAATCTTGTAAGCTATCCTTACTTAGGAAAAGTTGTTTGTGGATTATTAACACCTGTTGTAATAGTATAAATCCACGATACGGGTTGTAAAGCTTGACCATCTTTATGCTCAGCTCCTTGTGTTGAAGTTGCCAGTCCGAATACACCACAACTACCTGTTTGATAAACTTGGTTAGTAAAGAAAGAAGGATTCACAAAATTTTGAGATCCCCATTTAACTAAATCATCCCCCTCAATCGTAATGTATAAAACTGGTTGATTGGGAGTATTTATTTCGATAGTAACAGAAGCATCCGCCAACTTACCACTAGCCTTGAAAAACCAAGTTGGCGATGGCTTTCCATCACCAGGTATTGGTAGTTTTACTGGTTCCTGATATGGAAACTGTGTTGCCGGATATGGAGACGGTGGAATTACAGGTGCAATCCAAAAATTAACCCCAGAAGTACTTGTCACAATTGCTGTAATATTTTCCCCTTGACTACACTCTCCATCGTTTTGACTCACAGCTGTCAATTGAAAAATTGGCGAGAGATTATCGTCACAAACTAAAACTCCGTTAATGTTTTCAATATCTGCAAATGACGGTGCGTCCAGTGCAGAATATCGTACAGTACTTGCTGGTTGATAAACACCTTTACGATCTTTGCAAACAGCCTCCAGTGTTACAAAAATATCTTTGCTTGTGTGTTGGTAAGTGCCGGCGGGGACATATTGCCCTAATTCATCGTATGGATTTCTACCAATCTTTTGAAGCGTTAATACTCCATTAACATTTTCAATATCTACAACTTGTTCTGCGTCGGCGACTGAATATTTCACATGTGATGGCACATAGTTGCCTTGACGATCAGCGCAGTTAGCATGAAGTGTTACATAAATGTCTTTACTTGTTAGTGAGTAAGAACCTGCCGGAACAAAAATATTATTAGCCATGATATTTTATCCTTAATTTTTCCTACTCATCTGGCTTTTCGGAATCCGCCCCGTTTTTTCAAGTGGGTTCTGGTCTCCACGTTGGTTAGTTGTTTTCTCGCGTTGTCACGTCTAGGGAATGAGCCTTCTGGTCATCAAGTGCTCCTTGTGTTTGTGCGTAAAAAAACGTTGCTCTTGTGATGGTTCTTAATTTTTTGACATAGCAAATCCCTCCAAGGCACAAATGCGCCTTGCTCAGACTCTTGTTTGCAAAAAGGGGATAATGGCTTACGGCTTCGGACGTACAGATTCGATGATTTCTAGTAAGCGCTCGCGCTTCACGTCACTTTTTCCCAAAACATATCCGTGTGGGTCTCTCCCGATGTGCTCTATCTCTTTTTTGTTCTTGCCGATTTTCCCATCTGCTTTCACTTCTGAGGTGATAAGTACAAACGGAATTGTTTGCGTTTTCGCATCTGCTCGCAGTATTTGCCAGAGTGTGTGCCCATCCATGACGGGCATATTCAAATCCGAGAAAATAATGTCCGGTTGTTCTGTTTGTATTACTTCGAGTCCTTCTTGCCCGTTACGGGCTGTTATCGTGCGGACATTGTTCATCGGTTTGCAGTGCGCTTGCAAAAGCGAACGCATAGACAATTCATCGTCAATAATAAGAGCAAGCATAAAAAAGAGACTACGTATTGGTATTCTGTTTTGGTCGTCGTGCGTTATGGTTCATTCTGTGTTACGGGAGCAAAGTTAGTTCTGATTGCAAGGAAAAAAAAGGTACGTTGAGCGAAAAGGAGGAGTTTTGAGCGAGACCTGTTTTCTATTGAGCGAAACGGGGAGATTTGAACGAGACGAGGAGATTTGAACGAGACGGGGAGACTTTGAGTGAGAATGTTGAAGGGCGGGGAAGGACTATCCATAAAAAAGCCATAGCAGGAATTGCCCAAAGTGGCATCATTCATGCTACGGCTCTCTATTTTGAAAAGGGAAAGAAGAAATCTTGTACCTATTCAAGTATCACGATACATTTACTCATTCGCCCCCTTGATACAGCTATCCAATACCCATAAGTCTGAAAGGTGTATAAATACTTGCTTCCAAAAGCCCCTTGACAAAAGCAGGGCTGCTAAGTTCTCCTCATAAAAGCCGGCAAAGCCGCTTCAATCCTTCGCCCCCTTGATAAAGGGGGAACGGGGGATTGTCGCAAGCCACACCGTTGCTCATCCACATTTAAGAACTTAGCAGCCCTGCCTTGACAAAGGGGGCAGCGAGTGAAACGAACGGGGGATTTGCCGTAAGACGCTTTATTCCTTGTAATCCCCCGTTCCCCCTTTGTCAAGGGGGCAAATTCGACCTCGTTCAGCAGACCTGAACGGGTACGAAATCTCGTCTGCAGACTATTCCAATATCTCAAGAAATTCTTTTTTGACGGATTCTTGGAAGGCAGGATCAACCTGTTCATGGCTACCGTCCGGCATCTGAACGACCGCCGTATTTTTTTTATCCAGCTTGACGTGGCAATGTGCGGGGTTAATGAGCAGATTCCGAGAAACACGCACAAAACCGTACTTTACCAGCACCTCTTCGTAATGCTTGAGTGTTTTTGAAGCGGTGATGGGACGTTTATCCGTCAAATAAATCTGGGTGTAATTACTATCGGCTTTGCAACAAATAATCATATTCACCGCCACAATGGTTTCAGTGCCGGTGTTGTGGCGAATACACAACATCGTGCTTCGTTTCGTGGCGGGGGAAGTGGAGTGTTGTTCAATGGCTCGGCTTTCAAGCACGTGCGCTATTCCGCGTTCGACTCCGATGGTGAACTCCGAAGGATCAATGGGTTTATTGAGATAATCGACAGCATCTCTGCGCATAGCACGGTGCATAAACTTCTCACCGTGAGAAGTAATGAAAATAACATGAACCTTTTTGCGTTCTTCCCCAAGCAAATCCAACACCTCAAAGCCCATACCATCCTGAAGATCCACGTCCAAAAAAAGTAATTGTGCTTGACTGGCACGAATGGTCTCAAGTGCAGACTCTACGCCGTCCGCTTCTGCTACAACCTCAACGCGCCCACTAAAATACCGCGTTAATAACGTTCGGAGAAGAGTTCGTATGCCGGATTCGTCATCGACAATCATTGCACGAATTTTCTGTTGATCCATAGCAAGTTCCATAGAAGATTTCACACAAAGGGTAAAAAAAAAGCAGGGTATGACAATAATTTCGGTAGGCGCGAAAAAACTATAGGCAAGAATGCTCCGACACAAACAAAATTATCCGTTTGAACCCTTTATCAAGAAAGTATCTGGCGAGAAATCGGTAATTCCACAATAAACGTCGTGCCTTTGCCAAGCTCCGATTCTGCCCAAATTCTCCCTTTGTGCAAATCTACTATCTTTTTCACAATTGCCAAACCTACACCGTTAGAACTTTCTCCTCCCGTCGGCTCCGCACTCAAACGCTGAAAAAAGCCGAACAGTTTTTTCTTGTCTTCTTCGCTCATTCCCGGACCTTCGTCCTGCACTTCAAACCGGGCGATGGTGTTGATTTTTTTTGCTCGTAGGCGGATGGTTTTTCCATGAGGTGAGTATTTGACAGCATTGGAAACAAGATTATCGAACACCTGCTCTAAACGGGCGACATCGGCTAGTATGGCAATATCGTCAACAGTTTCCATGAGGATTTGCTGCCCTTTCTGTGCGGCATTGTATTCATACCGCGCAGCAATAGTGGAGACGAGCACGGGCAGAAGTACCTCGTCGAGTTCCAGCGTGATATTCCCCATTTCCATCGCTGCCGAATCCAATAAATCGCTGATAAGTTTATTCATTCGGTAGGCTGCCGATTGAATATCATGCACATACTTTCCCGTATCGCTGTCTTCGGGAGTGTCGAAAAGAATGATGTCCGAATAGCCGATAATCACACCCAGAGGATTTTTCAAATCGTGCGCCGCCATCGAAAGCAACTGTGTTTTCATGCGGTTGGCCTCGTCAAGTTCGAGGTTCGTGCTTTGCAGTTCTTTATTGGCAGCTTCGATTTCGATGGCTTGCTCTTCCAGCACTTGTTGTTGTTTGAGAATTTTTCTATTGGCACGCAGTTTTTGACGATTCAGCCACCAGAGCCACACCGTAGAAATTGCCACCAACACCAAAAAACCCGCCAATGACCACTGTATCACATTGCGACGTTGGAGTTCTGCGCGTTGCAAATCTCGTTCGGACTGCGCGAGTGCGAGTGCCTGCTTGTTCTGCTCGTCGCGGGCGTGTGCTGCCGAAAGCTCCGCTTCTTGGCGGCTGACGGTGAGTTCGCGGAGGTCTTTTTCGTTGCTGAGGAGGAGGATGGATTTGTGTTGAAGTTCTTGCTCGGCACGGGAGCGGGCTAGGTCTATGCTTCGGCGCTCCAGTTCGCTTTCTTGCAAGGCTTTTTCTTTGGTCAAAAGGTCTTTGTCTTTGCTGAGTAATGCAATTTGCTGTTCGCGTTTTTCGGCTTCGTAGGCTTCGCGGAGTTGGGCTACTTTGTTGAGATTTTCCAAATTGACAAGAGAGTCCTTGACTGCTACATAACGTTTGTAATACATCAATGCTTCTTTGTGTCGTCCCAGAGAATCGGAAATGATAGAGAGTTCTTCTAGCGCTTGTTTGGTATGCACAGGAATATGAAAAGAGTCTGCCACAGCCAACGCTCGCAAGGCAAAGACCAAGGCGGAATCATATTTGCCTTGACCACGAAAGGATGCCGCAATATGATTCAAGATAAATACCTGTTCTCCGGCAAGATTTAAGGCTCGAAAAAGATACGGCTGCGCCAATTTGTATTCACCCATGCGATTATAATTTTTACCAATCTGATCAAGGCAACCTGCAAGAATATTTGTCTCTCCTTCTTCTTCGGCTATACGAATTATTTTTAATTGGTACTCAATGGCTTTTGCATATTCACCTAAATTTCCATAGTGGAATCCAATACTTTGTAATGTTATAATAGCGGCAAAGCTATAACGCATCTCTTCATATATCCGTAATGCTTTAAAGAGATACTCAAGTGCTTGACTGTGTTTGCCCATAAGGGAATGAACAGACCCAATATTATTAAAGGTTTTAGCAGCTTCTAACTTATTACCAAGTTCTTCGTTCAGCCGTAACGCTTGAAAAAGATAGTCAAGTGCCTCGGAATATTTGGCAGTGTTGAGATAGACAAAACCTATCAATCGTTGCGAAGCGGCAATTCCACTTTTATAATGAATATCCTCGCTTATTCGCAGCGATTGGAAAATATAGTCTAATCCCTTCATGTATTCTCTCTGCCTAGCTAACACCTCACCAATATTATTCATGGCGTTAGCCATACCCACCCGAAAGTTGGAACGCTTTGCTATCTCAAGCGCACTATGCCCCATGACTAATGCTGAATCAAAATAATTATTATGATAAAAAAAATAATATACTAACGCATTCATCGCATATATGCGTGTGGTATCGTGTTTTGCTATGGCTATCACTCGGCGTAGGGAATCGGCTTGTGCGGATGTTTGAATGATGGTCTGAGCGATAAGCGGAACATTGGCAAATACAATCCAAATGATGAACAATATTGGCAAATAGCGATGGGCAGAAGTATCCGTTGTTATTCTCAAGGACATAGTACTGCGAACCAGAAATGATGTGTACGTTTGTTGGTGTTATTTTTTCGGAATCAACATACACAATTCCACAAAGGAGAACAACAATGAAATCACAACCACATTTTACAACAACGATATGACAACTGTTTACCTGATTATTGGTCTATAATGATGCAATTCACCCACTCCAGCAGCAAAAAGCCACTGACTCCCCTCAAATACGTCGCCCATATCTGAAAAAGGTTTATCGCCGTCTGCTTCTGTGTCAGTTTTTAACGGCAGCACTTGAACTTCATACCTATCCGTCAATCTATTCGATGGATTTTCTGTCGTGCCGTTATAGGTCGTTGCCGTGTTATTGTCTGTACCTGCATTATTAAATCCGTTCACAGAAGAATTATCCGTAGTAAATGCCAGTTGACTATGAGAAAAGTATCTCTTACCTGAAGCATCTTCCCACGCGGACGATGCATAGAGAGAATATACATCGCAAAAAATCCCTTTATTTATTTTTGTATTACCAATCGTTTTCGCATTACCTGACCAATTTCCATTATTTCCATCAATATTTTCAACCATTGCTTCACCTCCATCAGCATGAAAAACAACAGAATTACTATCGGCAGCAACGCTGAAGCTCTGGATTTGAGAGCCACAGGATGTAATAAGTTGTTTGCATAATGGATAATTTTGTACTGAGTTATACAGAATGTTAGAAGATGACATTTCTACCGTTCTCCGTAATCGCTGACAACCGTGGTCAAGACACAGTTCTACGCCAAAATCCACACCACTTACGCCAAAAGGAGTAAAACGGGCTGCATATTGATAATTATCGCTCGGATGAAAGTTAAGCGGAACGTTCTTGTCGCCCCAATAGAGTGAATATGCAGGGTAATTGCACATCCATTCAGCAATCACATCACCAAGAACAAGAGTACATTCGGGTTGGGAAGTATCAATATGACTACCCATTGTTAAATCAATTGAGGAGTCATTTTGCTTTTCATATCGAAATACTTGCATTCTGCGTTTTGGAGTCGTCTCTCCGGGTATAGTGCATTTCCGAAAATAAAAATAGGCACCACGATTCCTGACTGTACAGAGCGGATTAGTCTTATTTTGATCCATAAACTTTGAAATCTCAAATTGATAATCCGCTTCTATCGCTTGACGATAAGCGTCTAAATTTACCAATAACTTTATGAAACGCTCAGCAGGTTTACTATTCTCATTTGTTTCTTTATTTGCATCTTCTGCTTTGTCTTTATTTGTTCTTCCGTCTTTTTTTGTTGTCATCGACAAAAAAGGCTGTCCATTTGATTTTGTCACGGTACGTCGGTTACGCTCCCATTGAACATTGCTTGATTGGTTAGTATCCTGTCCATAAAAATTTTTCAGTGCAGTGAGTAGATTTGAATCTGATAAATCCATATTCGGCATATCGTCGGTACTACCCAGAAACAAATCTTTCCACTCTGGAGGTAAAATATCATCAAAAGTAAGTCCGGTCGGTAACTGATGTACACCCTCCTCATACTCACCGATCAGCTCTTGTATATTACCGGGTTTTACCTCGCTTGATAAATTTGGCTGATTCAGTTTATCCAATTGTGATAGTAAAAGAAAGGATACGCTCACAAGAAAAATGACACGATACTGAAAGAGAGTAAGAATTTTATCTAATTCGTTTTTCCGATCGTTAACCTGTTTTGATTGTAAAAATTCATCATAATTAATCTGATTACTTGTCAGCATAGAACCAATAACGATATTATAGCAATTATTATCGTCAGGATCAATGGACTTAATACATTGCTCAAATCTCTCGCTGAGGTGATCAATCATATATTGAAAGGCATCTATCTCATCACCATCCACGCCCTCTACTACGAGGGGATATGGTCCATGCCCGCAATGAAAGAAAAATTCGGGAAGAACAAAGTGACGGTCCGATGTTGTATACATTGGTACAGCCCTTTCAAATACCTTAACAATAAGATTTATGCGCTCATCAAGGTCTGCTTTAAGACCTTGGGCTGAGTCTGAGCTATGTTGTTTACCACCGTTCCAAATACCGGTAATCCAAAGATTTGGGTTCTGCATAAATGCCATATTCGATGGTCCCGTATAAAGCGACCACGCAATAAAATCTTGGTGAATTGATTCCATAAAGTTCGCTGATGGTTTATTTTTCACATTAATTGAATTCAAGATAATAAATTGTTCGGTAATGTTTTTTTTTGAGGAGATAACTTGGAGCAGGGCAGCATATTGCCTAGTTTTATAAATGCGTTTTCAACTTGCATTGAACACTACCATTATTCTCTTAACCGAGAACAAAAGAGGGTACAAAGTCGCAGTAGTATTTTTCCTGTGAACTTTGAACCCACTCAAACACTGAGGTGTACCCCATTGATTGGACAGCAAAACCGTGATTTATCGATAATATTT
>JACVZY010000043.1 GCA_014654705.1 Ignavibacteria bacterium | reverse complement strand
CTTTGGCGATAAAACAATGAAAATTAAAGAACTATCAATACATTTTGTCTAATGTCATTTTGCATTAAAGTTTGAAGTTTTATACCTTGTGTTGGGTCACCTTGCTTGTTTAGATTACTTACTGTAAAGTCTGGTTCATTTCGATAAGCTGTTCTAAAGTAAAATTTTCCTTTTATTTCCTCTTTATCTAATGCGTCCGAATTATGAATATTAATTGTGACTTTTTCCTGATACCAAGTATTCGTTGAGCCAACAGTGTCAATTTTTTCATAATACTCTTTTTGTCCATGATTATTAAAACCTTTCCATCTGTACCAGTGATTAAATGCTTCAAACATTGAGGTCTTACCACAACCGTTTGGTCCGACAAGGATAATAAGTCTTGCACTTTCTGGAATATCCTTAATTGTCAGGTCTGTGAACCTTTTAAACTTGTTTATTTTAACTGAGCTTATTTTCATTTGTGATTTAATTTAGTGTGAGTGATAGCTCATAAATATGCAAAACTTTTGTCGCCTTTTTCATATTGCCTTGATTGTTCGTCGTACTTTTCGTGTTGCTATTCTTCGACGTTTTTCCTGCGCAAATATACAACTTCCACCCCATACCGCGCTAGTGTCACCTGTAACGAAAAACCCGTTACAATCGTTGTTGTAACATTGATTATTCCGTGCACGAATCTCTGTAAAAGATTGTAAGGAAAGATGTTGTGGTCGGTGGGGGCGTGGCGATGGAGATTGAAAAAAAAATCAAAAAACGGAGTAAAATTCAAAAATAATGGATGATAGGCCTCTATTTTTGAGCACTCTTCAGCCATGGAACAGGGAAGAAAGGAAACCCCATCTCGAAAGTCCCCATCAATACTTATTCATAATCGCAAAGGCATCATTATTCAGGCGAAGTTCAAGCGTGCGAATGGTGACAGATTTCTCCAATCCCGCCTCGCCAATAGGCTTCAGTTCCGGCATTTGCTGAAGCGTGAGCATATCCAAATGCACGATGATAGCTTGTTCGCCCCGTGCTAATTCGATATCAAGTGGTGCTTTTAGGTGGGGATGTTTTTTGAGTCCACTCCATGAAAAAAACGTGGTGAGCGGAATGTCGGGAAAGACTTGCGCCGTCACGTCTTGCCATTGATTGTTCTCAAAGGTTAAGAATGCGACCTCCGTACCAATGCCATCGCGCTGCCATCGGCGGCGACTAAAGCCCACCAAGGTTTTCTTATTTTTCATAGTCCAGAGCGCTACCGAAAACGAGTACCCTTTGTCGCTTTCGGGCGTATTGACGATGAGGTACTTGTTCTTGATTTCCAGCGCTCCGGTGAAGAGTTCCACGCCCAGCATTTTGGAAGTATCGCTTGAAAATGACGATAGAATTGTTCGGCGCTTACGTGTGTCGAAGGATGTGACGCTGCTTGTCGTTGCGCCATAGTGCGTGAAATACGCTTCCGGGAGAAGCAAAAAATAATCCACCACTGTTTGCGGTTTTTTGATCGTTTTGAGAAGTTTCGTATCATAATTCAACGAAGCAGGTGGTGTTGCTCGCCCGCTTGCGATACGGTCTTCGGCATATATCGGGAGCGTGTGGGCAATGATGAACGCGGCGAATAGAAAAAGTAGCCTAAAGCTAAAATGCTCCCCCAGTCCTACGACTGAAGAATTAAAGGACGCTTCCGTCGCACGGGTATGACGTATGTAATTCCTGGCTGCTTTGAGTAGTGAAGTCTTTGAAGAGGTATTCATGTCTTTTTTTCTCTCTATCAAAAAAATGATGGGACATTCATGTAGGCGCTTACTCTACTGGTGCGTTACTGCTCTAGTCTTTGTGCCGTGAATGATGGGGAAGGTTTAAGCACAGTGCTTCAGCATGGCACGGAATCGTTTGCAATGTTATTTAGAACCAAGCACCGTGCGCACCCATTGGCACATAAACTCCAGCACTTCTGCATTGTTCGGTTCGTTGTGCAGTTCATGGTATCCTTCCGCCCACGTGCGAAACGTCAGCAAGGCAGGTGGCACGTTTTGGGCAAACGCGGTTGTGGCTGCGCATGACGTGAGGCGGTCAGCTTCGCCGTGCATGAGGAGTAAAGGCAACGTCCATTCGCGGGCGTGCTGAAGCGCCCATTCGCCGGAGGAGAGAATATCCATGCCAAGTTGTGCAGAAAGTTGATTATGGCGAAGCGGGTCGGCGATGTACGCCTTGACGACGGAAGGGTTACGCGAAATACCCGTTACGTCAAGCCCATTCGGCATAGTGAGTGATGGCGCGATGGAGTACAGCATTTTTCCTGCTGCGAGTTTGAGCGCAGGTGGCGTAAAGGCGGGGCGGAGTGCGGGGGAGGTCGCAATGATCCCGGCAAGAGTGGGCTTGCGGCGTAGTGCAAAATTGAGAACCAGATTGCCACCCATGCTATGTCCGTACAGTATCTGTGGGCAAGACGGGAAGCGGTGCGCAGAGACATCCAGAAGTGAGGCAATGTCATCTAGCATTTGTTCATAACTTTCGCCATGCCCGCGTCTCCCGCTTGTGCTTGCAACGCTTTTGCCATGACCGCGCTGGTCGAAGGCGACGACAGCACAGCCGGCATTATTCAGCGCTTCAGCGACGTGGGCATATCGAGCAGCGTGTTCGCCCAAGCCATGTACGAGCGTGATGCAAGCAGATGGTTCGGGAATATCCCAGATATAACCGCAAAGCTGCTTGCCGTCTTTGGTTGTGAGGAGAAAATACTCCGACGATTGTCCCATACTAAGCTTCCTGTTTGGCATACGATAAACATTTGAGTGAGGGAGAAGATACTCAAAAACAGCCTGAAGAACAAACAAGAATCATGGCGCCCTCGCAACCTTGTAGCACATCCCTCATTGAGATGTGCTACAACCGAAGCAAAGACAGTGCGGATGAGGAAGAAGCGATTGAAAAAGCGACTTCGGAAGAAGCCACTGCGCAGTTAAGATTGCACAAAAAAACAAAGGGGGCGTTCGCAAATATCGAACATAATGGGGATGAAGACCGTTGTTCAAGAATGACTTACGAAGCAGTGAGCTTCAGCGCTGTGTGTACAAATGCGAGACTGGTTGAAAGTTCTATGCCAAACAATCACTTTATTGTAATTTTGGGGCAAAATCTGCTCACGCTTCGTGAGCAAGTGTTCTGGGGCAATTTTTTTTGTGCTTTTCCCAAATTTCATTATGATCAAAGCTCTACTTGTTGATGACGAGCGCCTAGCGCGAGTGGAACTCAGGAGAATACTGGAGGAATTTACCAATAAAATTACGGTCGTTGGTGAAGCGGCGAATAAACGCGAGGTGACAAATTTTTTGGCATCTCCCGAAAATCCACGTCCCGATGTGATTTTTTTGGACATTAATATGCCGCGCGGGTCAGGATTCGAGGTGTTGGAGGACATAGACTACGAAGGCAAGCATCCGATTTGCATCGTCTTTGTGACCGCCTACAGCAGATACGCCGTTCGAGCCTTTACGGTCAACGCCCTTGATTATATCGTTAAACCGGTGGATGTCAAACGATTGGAACTGACGCTCGCGCGACTTCAAATAAAAATGGGAGAAACAAGTGTTTCAGTAGACAGCAGACAATCTGAGGCGGGCGCAGAAAACGATATATCGGATGAGCGCGACGACAACACTGTACAAGAAACAAATGTTGAAACATTACAAAAACTTACCCCAGACGACTTCGTGTTTGTCACGATTGGCAAAAAAATGCGTTTTGTGCCTGTTCCCCACATCGTTTGTATCACTTCCGATGGAAATTATTCCGAGGTGTGGCTCTCAAAAGATAAACGGGCATTGATTCTCAGAACGATGAATGAATGGGAATCTATACTGCCGCCATCGGATTTTTTCAGGATTCATCGCAGCACCATCGTAAACCGAGCGTTTATTGATAATTCCCGACCGTTGGAAACGATGGGCGGCTCCGTACAAATCTACGTGCGCGATATTCCGGAACCCTTTGCTGTAAGCCGCAGATATTTGGCGAAGTTAAAAGAACGTATTGCTTAGAAATAGTTCAAAAATAAGTGAAAAAATCTTTCTGGGTGGCAAAGACATACTTGTCTGCGCGAGTCCTTGCAAACTGCTTCAAACCTCACAGACAAGAATTTCTGTGCCACCGAAGCCAAAAAAAATTGACACTTTATTTTTTTTGCAGTCCTTAGGTCTGCTGTCCGTCTTTCTGAGCGATCTGCCCAGTACCGTATGAATATGTGAGGACGAAGAGACAGACCGTAAGCGAGAACTCAAATCAACAAGATAAAGAATCATTTTTGCTCCAGTTCCCGCGTAGCAATGCGGATAATGACGTACACCATGTTGCCGGTTTCCGTGATGTCCATGCTGTGACCATCGGGGTACAGTTGCTGTAATCGTTTTCGTAAATTGTCCAAGCCAATTCCCGTGCTATTCTGCTTTACCAGCGCCGCCAAACCTCGCTCTTCGTCGTCCGATTCGTCCAGCTCTATCCACGTACCGCTATTGCCCACGACAAGTCGTAGCCATTGCTCCTCGCTCATATTGCCGTCCAGTGTAACCGACACCTCTACGCGCAAGGCATCTTCCTCCGACGATTCCATGCCATACTTGATGGCATTTTCGACCAAGGGTTGTATCAGAAAGACCGGAACATTGAAATTGAGTGTCTTGGGGTCGGCATACACGGTCGCATGCAGTCGTTCTTCAAAACGCAATTTTTCAATATCCAGATAATGCTCCACCGCTTCAATTTCTTCGCCCAAAGGGATAGTTAACTGCGAACCCGCATCCAGTGTGTGGCGGAGCAGCAAGGAAAATTCCAGAATCATCCGTTTGGCATTGCGGGGGTTTTCGCTCAGAAGGGAGCTAATGGAATTGAGAACATTGAACATAAAATGCGGATTGAGTTGATGCCGTAGCATCGCATCGGTGGCGCGTTTGCGCTCGGTTACGTCTTCCATCACCGACCAAATCCGATTGTTGTCCGAATTGTTGTCAAGATTGCTGTCCAGCCCCGTCGGCACGTCCGCTTCACTGATAATAATGCCGGAGAGGATGATGGAAAGTTTTGCGCCGTCGGCACGAGTAAAGAGGTGCTCTATCGGACCGAAGGCGCCTCGCCTCTCCAGACCATAGTCAATAAGCGCAAAGAGCGAATCGGGGACGAGGTTGCGGAAGTCTAGTGGAGCGCCATCACGTGCGCCGTACCCAGTAATTGCTTCAAAGGCAGGATTGGTTTCGATAATCTGACCGCTGCGCTCCCACAGAATCATCCCCAAGGGTGAAGTATCGAAGAGTGCACGGAATTTCCTCTCCGAACGGCGGCGTTCCTCGATGTGCAACATCAATTCCGCTCGCTGCTCCTGCAAACGTGCAATACGGCGACGATACACTTGCAGTACCGCCGCTAGGGCACCCACGGAGGCAAGCACAACGAATGTCCGAAACCACCACGTCTGCCACCACGCAGGGTGAATACGCAGTAGAAGCGTCGCAGTCTCAGTGTTCCACACCCCGTCAGCATTAGCAACTTTGACCCGCAAACGATACTCGCCCGGTGACAGATTCGTGTAGGTTATCCACCGATTCCGCTTCGCTTCCGTCCAGCCCGTATCAATACCTTCCAAGTGCCACGAATATAAATTCCGTTCGGGATGGGTGAACTCCAACGCCGCCGCCTCGACGCTCAGGTTGTTCTGACGGTACGTCAGTTCGATTTCCCCCCGATACGCAACCAGATACGTCGTGTCGCCCCCGATGTCCCGTACGTTTATGATTGCCGCAAGCGGCGGGGTGGGGTTGTCCCTGAGTAAATCCGGAAAAAAACTGCTCACGCCGCCCGTACCCCCAAAAAACATCTCTCCGCTTGTGCTTTGGTAATACGAGAACCGATTAAACTCATTACCTTGTAAGCCGTCATCGGTGTCGTAGCGTCGCACAACGCCCGTTTTGGGGTTATACGAACACAGCCCGTTGTCCGTACTTATCCAGAGCAGCCCCGCGCCATCTTCCAGAATGGCATAGCAGTTGTCGTGCGGCAAGCCATTATCCATCGTCATTTTCCTAAAAACATCCCGTTCGCGGTCGTACCGCGCAATACCTCCTCCTTTAGTAGTTACCCACAAGTCCCCCGAGCGAGTTTCAAGGATGGACGTAACTAAGTTGTCCCCGATAGTCAGCGGGTTGCCCGCTTCGCTCGCGTACCGACGGAAGGTTTTATTCACCGTATCGTAGCGAATAATGCCATCCCAACTCGCTATCCACAATGCCCCGTAGCAGTCTTCGAGTACCGCGTTAATGTACTTGAAGGGAAATGGCATTCCCGTTTGGGGATTTCGGAGAGGGAGGTATTTTCCCGTTTTTCCAGTGGCGGAGGGTATGTACCACAAGCCTGCACCAATGGTGCCTACCCATAAATTTCCCGCGTGGTCGCCTCCGATGTATGTAATAAAAGTAGAATCGAAATTTTTTTTGGGCGAAGGGCGAGATCTGAATGTACGGAAACCAAGTGCGGGACGGTCGGGGTCAAAAATTTGCAGAGTATTTGCCCCCACCCAAAGCATTCCCTTTGTGTCTTGATAAAGCGTACCGATACCTTGAGTAAGACCGCCCGCTTTGCGTGGGTTCGGATAATATCGTCTTACCGTGCCTCTGGTGCGATCTATGGCGTTCAATACGCCGCGATCAATTCCTTCCGTTTGAACGTACACCCAAAGGTTATTCTTGTCGTCGGCAAGCAGGGCGCGTGCGTAGTTCCCACTCAGGCTATTAGAATCCGAAGGGTTATGGCGATATGTCTTGAACCGTAGTTTATACGGCGCGTGTTTGCCAAGATTCCGTTTGTCAGCAGCACCTGCGTCATTCAGCCACACAACGCCCGAACGGTCTTCGTACACACTTTGAACATAATAGCCGAGACGTGAGGGGACGAGACCATTTTGGCGTGAGTGGTTTCTATGTGCAAGGACAACACCCGTGCGAGGGTTGATAGTAAATAAAGCGCTGCTTCCGCCGATATCGGTTCCACTTACCCATATGCGGTCGGATGTGGCGTAGTAGAGGCATTGCGGGAAGTGATTTTCATTCTTCAAATATTCGCCCACCACCCGCCCCTCGCGGACATTGACGGCATAAACGCCTCTTTTCTCATTCGTCGCTGCCCACAAAGTGTCACCCACGCCCATTAACATATTTGCAGTAAAAGGCAATTCAAACGGTGAGCGCATAAACGAATCGCTCCGTTCATCATATCGGTATATGAACCTATCATTCTGAGAAGAGACCCACAACCGCCCCGAGCCATCGAGTGCAAACGATTGCGCTTCCACGTGGAACGGATACCGCCGAGCGACCTTTCCCGTGTGTCTGTCGAAACGAATAATTCCCGAATCAGCGGTAGCTAACCAAAACCGACCATCTCTGTCTTCGATGATGGAGAATATATAATAGGTAGCAGGCAAAGAGCTTGTATCGCCCGCACGATTGCTATACTGTATAAACCGCTCGCTATTGCGATCGAAGCGAACCAAACCGCCATTCGTGATTGAAGCCCACAGTACGTTTTCTTTATCTTCATACAGCGTTAAGATAGAATTTTTCGGGAGGGAAAAAGGATTGCCAACCTCGTGCACATAGCGGCGAAAAGTGCCATCATAGCGATACAAACCGTCCGAGGTGCCGATCCACATCACGCCCTTTTTGTCCTGCAAAAAGCAGAGCGGCTCCACATCTGGGTTGTAGCCCTGTTCCCGCGTAAAACGTTCCACCGAGAAATCGTCGTAGCCCGGCTGCGCCCAAAGGGGCGAGAACGCTGCCAATAGCGACCAGAGAGCGATAACGAAACTACGACTCAACATAAAGCAGTGGAAAAGCATGGGGAATATGTGCTGTGATGAACTGGTCAGATTTCCTCGCCCTACACTTTCCCAAGTATAGAACGGGAATGAAGTACGCAAATCTACATCTTTATAGCGCATCAGCAAATCCTATTCAATTTTTAGCCTCTCCTAAAAATCGCAAAAAACGTGCTTTTTTTGCCCATTTTTACCGCTTACCCATTCTATTGACCGCTTATCCAAAATTTCTCGTTATATTTTGCTTGAATGCTATTTTTGTGTATGCAACCATACATCATTATCATAAAGCCGTATTTGCTTCCGGACAAAAGAATTTATGGGGCGTTCGTCCCCGATATTCCCGGCTGTACTGTGACGGGAACAACAGTGGAGCAAACACTGAAACTTGTTCGTACCTCTCTGCGAACTGCATTGCTCGGTATGGTGGAAGCAGGAGTGAAGATACCACCGCCGACGGATTTTGCTCAATGGGAACAAGACTTTCGGGAGTCAGTCGAAGTACTGGCTCCGGAAGATATTCTTGTCGCGTTGGTTGCACCGGATATGCCGTCGGTATTTGCTTCGGCGAACACGGCAGACTAAAAACTTCCTTACGAAACAATCACCACATTCTTACCTCTATCCAACGTAATACCATGACTTTTGGTTTCCCTTCCTATCGCGTGTTGCGCATGAATGCTGGTTATTCTCGTGGCGGTTTCCTTTCGAGAGTGTTTACGGCGCTTTCTCTCATGCTGTGCTTGTGCAGTCTGCCGTCGATGCTGTCTGCGCAGCCCAACGTCAGTACCCGCAGCCCCATACGGCATCTGAACACAGCGCCACTCGGTACAAACATTGATGTATCCTTTACACAAAACGTCACGGGTGCCACGGGTTCGGCAAATGTGCTGAAAGTGTATGGAATGATGACGGGGCGGCTTTCGGGAGCATATTCCAATCCGGGGGCAAATCAAATCCAACTGAACCCAACGAATAATCTCAAACCGGGCGAACAGATATTTGTGACGGTGACAAACGCGCAAAATGCCGTCTTTATCGATGGTCGCCCCGAAGTATATTCTTTCCGTGCGGCTGCTAGCGTGGGTTCGGGGACGTTTGTTCCCGGCTCTACCCCTGTCGTGGGTAATAGTCCACGCAGCATAACAATTGGTGACTTTGACGGAGACGGCGACCTCGATATTGCGACAGCGAATTTAGTCAGCAATAATATAAGTGTGCGTTTGAACATGGGGTCAGGAACATATGCCGCAGCGGTGAACTATCCAACTGGGAATGGTCCACTCGGGATAATCGCCGGAGATTTGGATGGGGACGGCGACCTCGATTTAGCGACGGCGAATGCTGTCGGCGACAATGTGAGTGTGCGTTTGAACACGGGGTCGGGGGTATTTGCAGCAGCAGTGAACTATCCGGCGGGGAATGGTACAAACGGGATAACAATTGGTGACTTTGACGGCGACGGCGACCTCGATATTGCGACAGGGAATAACCTCGACGGCAATGTGAGTGTGTTTTTGAACACTGGATCGGGGACGTACGCCGCAGCGGTGAACTATCCGGCGGGTAGTGATACACGCCAGGTAATCGCCGGAGACTTCGACGGCGACGGCGACCTGGACCTTGCGACGGCGAATTTTCTCAGCGATAATGTAAGCGTTTTTTTGAACACGGGGTCGGGGGTATTTGCAGCAGCAGTGAACTATCCGGCCGGGAATGGTCCACGCGGTATAACCGCCGGGGACTTCGACGGCGACGGCGACCTTGATCTAGCGACGGGGAATGGTAGCGGCAACAATGTAAGTATCTTTTTGAACATGGGGTCGGGGATATTTGCAGCACCAGTGAACTATCCGGCGGGGAATAGTCCACACGGCATAAGCGCTGGGGACTTCGATGGCGACGGTGACCTTGACCTTGCTACGGCGAACGAGGGTAGTGACAACGTCAGCATCCTCCGCAACATTGGTACAGGCATCTATGCAGCAGCAGTGAACTATCCGGCTGGAAATAGTCCATTTGGCATAATTGTCGGGGACGTCGATGGCGACGGCGACCTCGACCTTGCTACGGCGAACGACGGTAGTGACAACGTTTCGATTTTGTTCAATGTAGCGTCGATGAACGTCCAAAACAACGTGCCGCCCTTCGGCATCCCGCCTACCACACCGACGTTCAACACCATGACGGCGGCATTAAACTCAAATATCGTTATTCCGTTCAATCAAACTCTGAATGCCCCAACAGTAAACTCAACAAACTTCCGTGTTCACGGCGGGTTCACGGGCTTAAAAGCAGCCACATACAGTGCGGCGGGGGCAACGGCAACGGTGAATCCGACGGTAGATTTCCGGAGCGGTGAGCAGGTGTGGGTGTCGGTAACCAACGCTCAAAGCACGGGTGGTGCAAGTACGCGCCCCTTTGTGATGGGTTTCCGCACGGCGGCGGGCGCGGGACCGGCGACGTTCCAGCCCGGTTCAGTGCCGGTGGTTGGGACAAGTCCGTATTCCGTTATCAGTGGCGACTTCGATGGCGACGGCGACCTCGACCTTGCCACGGCGAACTATGGCAGTAACAATACGAGTATTCTCCTGAACACCGGCGCTGGTGCTTTTGCAGCGGCGGTGAATTACGCCGTCGGGACAGGACCAATATCCGTTACCAGTGGGGATTTCGATGGCGATGGCGACCTCGACCTTGCCGTAGCGAATGAAAGTAGCAACAATACGAGTATTCTCCTGAACATCGGCGCGGGTACTTTTGCAGCAGCGGTGAATTACGCCGTCGGGACAACTCCATATTCTGTCTCCAGCGGCGATTTCGATGGCGACGGCGACCTCGACCTTGCCGTAGCGAACTCAAATAGCAACAATACGAGTATTCTTCTGAATACCGGCGCGGGCGTTTTTGCAGCTGCAGTGAATTACGCCGTCGGGACAAATCCAGTATCCGTTACCAGTGGGGATTTCGACGGCGACGGCGACCTCGACCTTGCCGTGGCGAATTTTAATAGCGGTAATGCAAGCATTCTGCTGAACACTGGCGCAGGAACTTTTGAAGCGGCGGTGAATTACGCCCTCGGGACACAGCCACGGTCCGTTACCAGTGGTGATTTCGACGGCGACGGCGACCTCGATCTTGCCGTGACGAATCAAGGGAGCAACAATACGAGCATTCTGCTGAACACTGGCGCGGGCGTTTTTGCAGCGGCGGTGAATTACGCCGTCGGGACAGGACCAATATCCGTTACCAGTGGTGATTTCGATGGCGACGGCGACCTCGACCTTGCCACGGCGAATAATGGCGGCAACAATACAAGCATTCTTCGGAACACGGGCGCGGGTGCTTTTGCAGCGGCGGTGAATTACGCCGTCGGGACAGATCCACGGGAAGTTACCGGAGGTGATTTCGACGGCGATGGCGACCTCGACCTTGCCACGGCGAACTTTGGCAGCAATAATGTTTCTATTTTGTTCAACTCACCGCCGATGAATGTTCTGGGCAACATCCCGCCGTTCACGCCACGCCCCACCACCACGCCACTTTTGAACACGATGAACTACGGTACGCCCACAGGTTCGCCCATGAAAGTGCCGATGAATACTGTTCCGACGGGCATCAGCGTTACCTTCTCGCAAAATGCAACGTCGGCAACTTTGACCGACCCGACAGCCCGCAATGTGATGAAAGTTTTTGGAACGACCTCACGCGGGTATCGTTCCGGTCAAGGGTTTTCGGGCGCAGGCGCGACGATGACGTTTACAACGACAGCAAACTTTAACGTCGGTGAACAAGTCTGGGTAACGGTAACCAATGCTCAAAGCACGGGCGGCGCATTCACTCGTCCCTTTGTGATGGGTTTCCGCACAAGAGCGGGAACGGGTCCGGCTGTATTCCAGCCAAGTTCTGCTCCTGCTGCGGGAACAAATCCGGAATCCATAACAAGTGCCGATTTCGATGGTGATGGCGATCTTGATGTTGCTATTGCAAATTTTGGTAGCGCCAATACAAGTATCCTCCTTAATACGGGTGCCGGAGCATTTGCAGGAGCGGTGAACTATGGAGTCGGTTCACAACCATATTCTGTGATAAGCGGTGATTTTGATAATGATGGCGACCTTGATGTAGCGACAGCGAATAATGGTATCGATAATGTCAGTGTTCTTTTGAACACAGGTGCCGGAGCATTTGCCGCAGCGGTGAACTATGGAGTCGGTTCGCAGCCTCGAGCAATAACAAGCGGCGACTTTGATGGTGATGGCGACCTTGACCTTGCCGTGGCAAACCTCAATGGTAATACCATCAGCATTCTTCTGAACAATGGCAACGGAACATTTGCTCCTGCGGCAAATTACGCCGGAGGTTCGCAGCCTCGGGCAATAACAAGCGGCGATTTTGATGGTGATGGCGATCTTGACCTTGCTGTTCCAAATTTTCTTGGTAATAATGTTGATATTTTCCTCAATACCGGAAGCGGCACGTTTGTTTTAACAGCAAGTTATGCTGTTGGTACAGCCCCCGCAGCAATTACCGGTGGTGATTTTGATGGTGATGGCGACCTTGATCTAGCTGTTGCCAATGGTAATAGCAACAATACCAGCATTCTGCTCAATACCGGTAGTGGTATATTTGCTGCTGCGGTGAATTACGCTGTTGGAGTCGGTCCACGAGGTATAACAAGCGGCGATGTTGATGGTGATGGCGATCTTGACCTTAGTGTCGCAAATTTTACCAGTAACGACGTTAGTGTTCTTCTTAATGCAGGCGCGGGAAGTTTTGGCACGGCAGTACAGTATGCTGTCGGTACCGGACCTCGTTCTCTTACCAGTGCTGACTTCGATGGTGATGGCGATCTTGACCTTGTCGCTTCTAATTTTACCAGCAACAATGCTTCGATTTTGCTGAATGCGCTTCCTATGACCGTTTTGGGAAACATCCCTCCATATAATCCACGCCCGACGACCGTGCCGCTTATGAATACAATGAATTACGGCACGCCCACAGGTTCGCCTGTGACAGTGCCGATGAGTACAGTTCCGACGGGTATCAGTGTAACCTTCTCGCAAAACGCAACGGCAGCAACCTTTACTGACCCGACAGCCCGCAATGTGATGAAAGTTCACGGCACGACTTCTCAAGGCTACCGCTCCGGTCAAGGATTTTCGGGCGCAGGCGCAACGATGACGTTTACCACAACGGCAAACTTCAATCCGGGCGAACAAGTCTGGGTCAGTGTTACCAATGCGCAAAGCACAGGCGGTGCATTCACACGTCCGTTTGTAATGGGTGTGCGGACGCGGGCTGGCGCGGGTCCGGGGACGTTTTATCCTGCTGCCAATATTGCTCTTCCTTCAGGAGTAGCGGGAACGAACATCGCCGACATGAACGGCGACGGCAATCCCGATATTGTTGCGCTACTGCGCTGGTCAAATCAAGTGGCAATTATTCTCAATACGGGACCGAACACTTTTGCGGCACCCGTGACGTACGGTATTGGCGGCGGTGCTACAGGACCTGAATCCATGACGGTCGGCGATTTCGACAATGACGGTGATCTCGACGTAGCAACGGCAAACTTCGGCGGTGCGGGCAATCTGAGTGTTCTGCTCAACAACGGTAATGGCACCTTTGCCGGTGCTACTGTCTATGCAACCTCCGGTCCGACAACGGTTGTAACGGGGGATGTAAACGCCGACGGGTATCTCGACCTGATTGCTGTCAATACGTTTATTCATAGTTTGAGCGTTTTTCGGAACAACGGCAACGGGACGTTTACGGCTGCCGGGGCAATGGCGACCGGTGCAGGCAGTTTTCCACGCAGGGCATTGGTTGGAGATATGGACAACGATGGCGATGTTGATGTGATGACGCAGTTGGCTGCTACGGGTCAGGTAGCAGTATTTCGCAACGACGGTACTGGTATTTTCGGTGCACAGGCAAATTATACGGCATCGGCGACAGAAGCGGATATTGCATCGGGTGACCTCAACGGTGACGGGTATATTGATCTTGTTTCGACACCGATTACTGTCGGCAGTAATGCGGAAGTGCGCTTCAATAATGGTGACGGCACGTTTGCTGCTCCGACATCGTACCCCACAGGTACAAGCGGTATTCCGGTACGTTTTGCAGATGTTAATGGTGATGGAAGTCTTGATTTGGTCACAACCGACGGTACGAGTGCTTCCGATATTGTCGTGCGTTTGAATAACGGAACGGGCAGTTTCGGTTCGGCAACGCGAAATCCGTCGATTGGGGGTATTTCGATGTCCGATCTTGCCGACATTGACGGCGACGGGGATTTGGATATGCTGAGTTTTCGATACTCAGAAAACGGTATAACAATCGTCAAAAACGGCGTTCAACCCCTCTTGAACACGTTTGCTCCCGCACGCAACATCAACACCGCGGCAGTCAGCGCGGCAATTTCTCCGACCTTCAGCCAAACAATGACAACGGCGACGGCATCGGCACCCGTAATGAAGGTACACGGCGGCTTTTCAGGCTTGAAGGCAGGAACGTATTCGGGCGGCGGCACGGCAACGCCAAGCCTCGCGCCCACGACGGCGTTCCGTCCGGGCGAGCAGGTGTGGGTAACGGTCACCAATGCGCAGACGAGCCTTGCAGGCAGCGTGGGCATAGCGGCGCGTCCGCAGGTGTACGGTTTCCGAGCACAAGCGGGTCCCGGACCCGGCACGTTTTATCAGTTCCTGCAGGGAACAGTTTTTAACGGCTACTCTTCGGCAGATATTCTTACGGCAGATTTGAACAATGACGGTCGCTTGGATATTGTAGCATATATCAATGCCACGCAAATGCGGGTCTATCTCGGAAACGGCGACGGAACATTTGCGGTCGGCGCTCTCGTGAGCGGCGTGTACGGCAGCAGCACTGCCCGCAGTATTCTTGCGGACGTCGATAATGACGGGTTTATCGACATTTTGAACACCGATTTTAACACCGGAAATCAAATTCGTATCTTCAAAAACGACGGTACTGGTGCTTTCCCTTCGCAAATGGTCGGTTCGCCCCTCGCAACCTCCAATACGGGCGTCCGCGGTCTTACACTCGGTGACGTGAACGGCGATGGATTTTTGGATTTGGGCGTTACCTATTTCACGAGCAGCAATACGCTCATCGGGCGATTCCTGAACCTCGGCAACGGAAGCTTTGCCGGCACCGAACAAACCTACGCGCAAGCGGCGGCAGTATCAGGGCGGGATTGGTCGCAATTCGCCGACATGGACAACGACGGAGATTTGGATTGGGTTATTACCGACGATACTCAAAACACGATTTCGATTCGCCTCAACGACGGCACGGGGAATTTTTCCCAAACGGCAACGGGTTCGCCCTATACGTGCGCAAACGTACCGATTTATCTTTCGATTGCCGACATCAATAACGACGGTCGTTTGGATGTGGCGGTCGGCGGACGCGGGGCGGACATCGGTATTTTCTTGAACACGGGAACCGCATCCATCCTTCCTGCGTCGGCTACGATGATGGGGGCTTCTGCCATCGGCTATACTTATCCGACCTTTGCGGACGTGAACGGTGACGGTCAGATGGACATCATTGCCTCGATCCTCTCTTCGAGTTCGTTTCGGGTTGGTCTTGGGAATAATTCGGGTACGTTCCCGACTCTGTCCTCACCGCTCACATATGGAACGTTTGCAGGCAATTCGTACCCTACACCGCCGGCAGATTATGATGGAGACGGCGACCTCGATATCGCGTTCAATGCGGACAATCAAATTTATATTTGGAAAAACGGCGTGCAGCCTGTCTTGACGACGTTTGCCCCCGCCCGCAACATAAACACCGCCACCGTCAACGCGACAATTTCCCCTACGTTCAATCAAACGATGACCACCGCCACAGCCTCCGCGCCTGCGTTCAAGGTGTGGGGTGGCTTTTCGGGCTTAAAAGCGGGTGCATATTCGGGCGGCGGCACGGCAACGCCGAGCCTCGCGCCGACGACGCAGTTCCGCCCGGGCGAACAGGTATGGGTAACGGTGACAAACGCGCAAACGAACCTTGTGGGCAGCGTGGGCATAGCGGCGCGTCCGCAGGTGTATGGCTTCCGCACACAAGCGGGCGCAGGACCGGCACGACTTATCAATTCCGCCACCTCCGGTGTTGGCAATAACTTTGCGTGGCTTCTTGCCGGTGATGTAACCGGCGACGGCAATCCCGACATCATTGGTACCAGCGGTATGCTGTACGTCTATGCCGGCGACGGTGCGGGGAATTTTGCCGCACCGACCACGCACGGCGCGAGTACGGGCAATCGCCGTCTTGCTTGCACGGGCGATTTCAACAATGACGGACGCTTGGATGTCGTTTCGGCGATACTATTCGGCGGGGTGGATGTGTTTTTGAACACGGGCAGTGCCTTACCGGCAGCTGCAAATTCGACCATTGCGGTGGGCGGCTCGGCATTCGCGTTGTGCGTAGCAGACTTTAACGCCGACGGCAATATGGATTTTGCGGTAACGGATTATTTTGCCGGCACGGTGCGCATTGCATTCGGGAACGGCACGGGCGCTTTCCCGGTGGTCAGCGGACCGCTTGCTTTGGGCACGGTTAATGCCTCGGCTCTCAAAGCGGGCGATGTGGATAACGACGGCGATATAGACATTATCGCGGGTAATTTTTCGGCGACAAACAATTTCCATGTTTTGCGCAACGACGGTATGGGGAATTTCACGGTCACACAAACACTGACGGTCGGCAACGCTTTGGGAGACCTTGCGGATATCGACGGTAACGGCGGTTTGGATGCGGCAGTGTCGGACGCTGCAACGGGGAACGTGATTATTCTGCGGAACCCGGGTACGGGCACGTTTACGGCTGATCCGGCTATTACGGGATTGTCGGCAAATGCTATCGATGCAGTGTTTGCCGATATGGACGGTCTGAACGGACTCGACCTTGTTGTCGATGGAAAAATTTATCTCAATAACGGCGCGGGAAGTTTTGCTCTCTTTTCGTCGGACGGGCAAACGGCGACATACTCTCAGGCGGTAGCGGATTTCGACAACGACGGCGACATGGATATTGTGATAACTACCGGTGGTGGAACCCAGCCGTGGTTTTTATGGAAAAATGCGACACCGATGAACGTGGCGGGCAATCTTCCGCCCTTCACGCCTCGCCCCGCAACCACACCACTTTTGAATACGGTCAGCGCTGCTCTTGCGACAAATATTACCATCCCCTTCAGTTCAAACCTGAACGCCCCGACGGTCAATGCCGCAAACTTCCGCGTTCACGGCGGCTTTACTGGCTTGAAGGTAGCGGCGTACAGCGCCGCCGGAGCGACTGCGACGGTGAATCCGACGGTGGATTTCAAGAGCGGTGAACAAGTCTGGGTGACGGTAACGAATGCTCAATCTACGGGCGGCGTAAGTACGCGCCCCTTTGTGATGGGCTTCCAAATGAGAGCGGGAACGGGTCCGGGAACCATATATTCAACCAGTTCGCCGCAAACAGGACTGGGTCCTTATTGCGTAACAAGCGGGGATTTCGACGGCGACGGTGATCTCGATTTGGCAACGGCAAATAGAAATGGCAATAGTGTCAGTGTTCTGCTGAATGGAGGAATTGGTTCATTTGCTGCGGCAGTAAACTATGGAGCCGGTGCGCAACCTTTAGGAATCACGAGTGGTGATTTTGATAATGACGGCGATCTTGATCTTGCGGTGGCAAATTATTCCGGCAACAATGTTTCCATTCTTTTGAATATCGGCGGTGGAACATTCGCTGCCGCTGTAGATTATGGTGCAGGCAGCGGAGCAAATTCTGTCTCGGCGGGTGATTTCGATGGCGATGGCGATCTTGATCTTGCCGTAGCAAATTATAACGGCAGTAATGTCTCCGTTCTCATGAATAACGGTAATGGTACCTTTGCCGGAGCGGTGAATTATGGCACGGGGTCAATTCCGCGTGCAACTACAATCGGTGATTTCGACGGCGATGGCGACCTTGATATGGCAGTGTCAAACGGCGGCAGCTCCAATATGAGTATGCTGCTCAATACCGGTAATGGTGTTTTTGCTGCTGCGGTGAATTATGCGACCGGTACCAATCCGGTTATTTGTACGTCGGGTGACTTTGACGGCGACGGTGATCTCGATTTTGCATTGTCGAATTTTAATAGCAACGATATTTCTGTTCTCAGAAATAACGGTAACGCTACCTTTGCGGCGGCGGTGAATTATCCTGTGGGTGCGAATGCAAGCGGTATTACAACGGGAGATTTCGACGGTGACGGCGATTTGGATATAGCAGCCACATCTGATAATAAGCTCAACGTTCTGATGAATATCGGTGGCGGAGTATTTGCCGCTGCAGTGAATTCCGATGTGGGACTGTTTCCAACATCTGTTGTTCATGGCGATTTTGACGGCGACGGCGACCTTGATCTTGCAACGGCAAATGAATTCAGTCATAATGTGTCCATTATGAAAAATGGCATCCAACCCGTTCTGACCACCCTCGCCCCTGCTCGCAACATCAACACTGCCGCACTCGCGGCAAGCATCAGCCCGACATTCACCCAAACGATGACGACAGGCACAGCATCCGTAAACGCCTTCAAGGTGTGGGGAGGTTTCACGGGCTTAAAAGCGGGCGCATATTCGGGTGGCGGCACAGCGACGCCGAGTATTGCACCGACGACAGCATTCCGCCCGGGAGAGCAGGTCTGGGTAACGGTAACGAATGCGCAGACGAGTTCGGTGGGAAGTGTGGGCATAGCGGCGCGTCCGCATGTGTACGGTTTCCGCACAGCGGCGGTCGCGGGTCCGGCGCAGTTTGTGCCGGGTGCAGGCATTCCTTCTGGACTTGTCGTGCGGAGGGCAGTAGCGGGCGATGTCAACAATGATGGATTGATGGATATTGTTGCTGCATCAGACGGAAGTAGTCAGATTGCGGTCATGCGGAATTTGGGTGGTGGCACAAGCTTTTCTGCGCCTGCACTTTCGACCGTCGGTATGAACGGTGGTGGTCCCGTCCTCGGTGATTTTAATAACGACGGCTGGATAGACATTGCCACGGCAAACTATGGCGCAAACAATGTGAGCGTTCTTCTAAACTCCGGCACGGGCACCTTCCCTGGCGTTGGTACTACCTACGGTACGGGCGGTGTTCAGCCGAATATGCTCGTGACGGCGGATGTGAACGGCGACGGCAATCTCGACCTTATCACCGCTAACACCGCAACTACTACCCTTGCAGTTTTCTTGGGTACGGGCACAGGCACGTTCCCAGCTACGGCAACAACCTACGGCACTGCCAATGCAAGCCCGTTTTCGCTTGCTGCGGGCGACTTCGACAACGACGGCGATATTGATATTGCGCTCGGCAATTTTGCGGGCACGGTCGAAATCATGCAAAACACGGGATCGGGATCCTTTGTTTCGTTGGCAGGATATGCGACGGGCTTTACCAATGTTTTGAATCTTCATGCCGTCGACATCAACAACGACGGCAATCTCGACCTTGTGGCGGGAACGAACGGCGGAAGCAACGTTTCGGTATTGCAAGGCTTGGGCACGGGCTTGTTTGCTGCTCCTCAGACCAACACGCTGACGGCAAATGCAAACGGTCTGTCGGTCGGGGACTTTGACGGCAACGGTCAAGTCGATGTGGTGGCGGGCGCGGGCACGGGGAACATGGCGTTTTTGCGAGGCAACGGTACAATGACGCTGACCGCAGCCGTGAATACGACCATAGCGGGGAATAACCTGAACGACGGTTTGGCAGTGGCAGACTTCGACGGGGACGGCGACATGGACGTTTTGGCATCACTCTCGTCGGGCAATGCCGTGCAGATTTTGTTTAATACTATTGTCCCCACCACTTACTACTACCAATCCGGCAACGCCAATAATCCTGCTAACTGGAATTCACTACCGTGGGGCGGTGGTTTGGCGGCAACCTCCTTCTCCAGCCCTGCCACAGATTTCTACGTCATGGGTGGCGGCGCGACAACAACGGCATCAGTCATTGCACCGATTACGATTGGCGCAAATGTGAGCCTGCACGTTACTACACCGTCCGTATTGGCAGTCGGAAACTTCGTCACCATTACCAACAACGGCTTTTTGAACGTGAGCGGCTCGACGCTCCAAGCAGCGAGATTGCAGCTTGTCGGTTCGGGAGCCGTCACGGGCAATCCCGTGCGGTACTGGAGCACCAATGCAACGCTGGAATATCAAACCATCGCCGGGACACTGACAACAAACGTGGAACTGCCTTCACCAATGCCGGGTTCGGTCTGGGTGAACGGCTCGAATACGGTCACGCTTTGGGGCAGTACACAAGTGAACGGCACGTTCACGATGCAGTCGGGTACGTTTGCCGTGGGCGCGAACACGCTCACGCTGAACGGCGCGGCAACGTTTACGGGCGGCAGCATGACAGGCGGCGCTTCGTCGGGTCTTGCGATAACGGGCGCGGGCAATCTGAACGGCGCAATGACGCTGACGGGCGGTCTGCAAACGCTGACTATGAACCGAGCGAGCGCGACGCTGACGCTTGGTGCACCTTTGGATGTAACGGGTACGCTGACGCTGACGCAAGGCTATGTGAACAACACGCCCGCAAATGTGCTGTCGGTGACGAATCCGATTGTGGGAGCTATTGCTGGCGGCGGCACGACGGCACACATAGCAGGTACGCTGCGCAGGAGTCTTCCGGCTGGTGGCGGCATCTTTAATTTTCCCGTCGGCGGCGGCACGGGTACGACGTATTTGCCATTGTCGATGAATTATGCTTCGGCAGCAGGCGGTGCGACATATGAAGTCGAATCAATTCTTGGGGCATCGGGAGGGACGGAAACGGGTATTATGGCGGGGCTTACTCTTTCAACAGCTGAGTATTGGCGTACAAATTCCTCCGGAGTAGTGAACACTGCCACACTAACGTTCCAGCGCACTCCTCCCATGGGATCCCTTACGGGCGGTGCTGGCGGCAACGTTTTAGGAAATTCTGTCACATCCAATGGTGCATATACTGGCTTTTTGAGTACGGTCGTCCCCAATATATCAATTTCCAACACGGCACCACAGAATCTGTCAGCGGGAACGATGTTCTATGGAATTGGCTCCAGCATTGGACCGCCGCTTGTATCAGCCCTTTCGCCAACGCGAAACAATCCGTCTGCAACACCGGCGACAAGTCCGATAGCGATAACATTTTCGCAGGTATTAACGGCATTTTCGTCGCGGACGTGGGGTAGCATGACGGGACAAAACCTCACGGCGACAAGTTTTGCGGGCAATATCGGCACACAGGGCGGGAACACCTTCAAACCCGGTGAAAAAATCCACACCACCGTCATGACGGGAACATCGAGCGCTGCGGGCTTTATGACGGCTCCGCACGTGTACGAGTTTGTCGGCGAAGCCGTTAACGGTATTGGAACCCTTTATCGCACTAACGGCTTCTCTGTCGGTACGACGTCGTTGTATTCGAGTGCGGTTGCTGATGTGGACAAAGACGGTAACGTTGATGCCATTATCATTGAACAAAACGCTGGATCTGCTAGAATACAAGTTGCTCGCGGCGATGGAATGGGGGGGGTTCTAGCTCCGATTGGCTATCTTATGTCAGGTCCTTCACCGCAAGGACGTTTTGTAACAACGGGTGATTTTAATAATGATGGGTGGATTGATATTGTTGCTGCTAATAACGGAGATAGCAAAGTTGATGTTTTTATAAATAACGGTTCTGGCGGCTTCGGCGCACCAGTGATTGTACCGACAGCATTTGGACTTGTTTCGGTTGTAACGGCAGACTTTAACGGCGATGGCAATCTCGATATTGCGGCAACGAGTTTTAACTCTCACGAAATCAATGTCTATTCTGGCAATGGCGGGGGCGGCTTTGCGTTGCTTTATAATGTTACTCTTCCTCTTACGCCTTCTCCCAATGCCGCTTGCGCGGGAGACTTTGACAACGACGGTGATATGGATTTCCTCGTTTTTGCTAATAATGGTAATCGCTATACCTTCCGAAACAACGGTGCTGGCTCGTTTGTAGTGACATCTGTCGCCGGAACAGGTGCCACGCCAAAGGTGTTTGATATGGATGGCGACGGCGATGTAGATATTGTGTATGAAGGCGGTCCGACTGGTGTTGCCATTCTGGAAAACGACGGCACAGGAAACTTTCCCATAACGCATAACATCGCATCAGGACTTGCTGCTCCATATGGCTTGGCTGTCGGCAATTTTGATAATGACCCACGTCCCGATATTTTCTGTAACGATGGCACACGCTACATGGTGCTTCGGAACACGGGCGGGTGGGCGTTTACCCAATCAGCAACAGGTTCACCAGAGGGAGTATTTGCTTGTAGTCCGGGAGATTTCGACAACGACGGCGACCTAGATATCTTTGCATTAGGTTCAGCCGGTGGTGTATTGCTCAAAAATGGCTCCCAACCCATACTTACAAGTGTAGCGCCTACGCGGCACACGAACACGGCGACGCTTGGTGCAAGTATCGCACCGGTGTACAATCAAACCATGACGACGGGCACGGCATCGGTCGGAGCGTTCAAAGTCTGGGGTGGCTTTACAGGCATAAAGGCGGGGACGTATTCGGGCGGGGGCGGCACAACGCCGAGCCTTGCGCCGACGGTAGCGTTCCTTCCGGGCGAACAAGTATGGGTCAGCGTGACGCAGGCGCAGACAAGTGTGGTGGGTAGTGTTGGCATCGCGGCACGTCCCGTGGTGTACAGTTTCCGCGCGGCAGCAGGCGTTGGACCGGGAACGTTCCAGCAAGTACAGACCGTCGCGGGCGGTGGCGGAAATACTCGCTCCGTCGCGGCAGGAGATTGGGACAACAACGGTGTCCTTGATTTGGTGATGGTCAATCAAAACGGTTCCAATAATATTCGGCTGATGATGAACAACGGAGCGGGGAGCTTTACTGCTCAAGCACCACTTGCCATGACGTTGCCCAGCGTTCCTGTGGTCAGGGATTTCGACAACGACGGCAATGCAGACATCATCGTCAGTAGTTTGGGAACCTCATCGGCGGTGATTTTCCGGAACTTCCCTGCAGGCACGATGACGAATGTTGGCTCAATAGCAGGGTTGGGGGGATTAGACAACCTTGCCGCCGCAGATTTCAATGGCGACGGGCTGATAGATATTGTGGCGTCGTGCGGTCTGAGCGGCATCCGTGTTGCACGAAACAACGGCGGAATGTCCTTTACCACGTACCAAACCATTCCCGTCGGAAACACTGAATCCTGTGCCGTCGGCGACGTGGATAATGACGGCGATGTAGATATTGTGTACGGAACGAACGGCGGCAACACCGTCGGCTTTTTGGTGAATGATGGCTTCGGAAACTTTTCCACAACGCCGTTTGTCGTTGGAGCGGTGAATACAGCAATCTATTTGAGCGTCGGCGATTTGGATAATGACGGCGATGTCGATGTGGTGGTGGGGAATATCAACAGCGGTGCGGCATTGACGATATTGGAGAATACTACTTCGGGTGGTATTTTGAGTTTCGGTATCATCAACCGCCTCGTTCCGAGTGCGGATGTTCATATTGCGGATTACAACGGCGACGGCAGCCTTGACATTGTTTCGGTCAACAACAATACGGTGTATGCACTTCTCAATGCGGGCGCGGGTACTCTTGCGGCGCGGTTCCCGGCATCGGCAAGTTCCACGACACTGATAAGCGGAACAACGAGCTTTTGCCTTGCGTCGGGTGATTGGGACGGGGACGGAGACATCGATATTGCCACCGCAAATCATGCCTCGAACGACGTATCGATTTTATTCAATCAAAACGCCCCAATACGCGCAGGCTTCGGTAATGCGTTATCCTTCAACGGCATCAATCAATCCGTCAACGCAGGTGCGGCACTTGCTCCTACGAGCCCGCTTACTCTGGAAGCATGGATTAATCCTGCATCCTTTGTCGGCGGCGGACACATCGTTGGCAAAAACAACGTCGTCGGCTTGAGCGTTAATGCGGCAGGTAATCTTGTGTTCCAAATCGGTAGCGGTGCGGCATGGCTTTCGACCCTGACCTCAACGACCACTGTGCCGCTTGGCGCATGGTCGCACGTGGCGGCAACTTACGACGGCGCGACGATGATGCTTTACGTGAATGGTATGGCAGTCGGCAGCCTCAGCACCGCCGTGGCGGTGGGCGCCAATGCGTCGGTCTTCAGTATCGGAGCGCTGAGTGGCGCAGCACCGTTCTTCACGGGCGCAATAGACGAAGTGCGGGTATGGAATACTGCTCTTGGGCAGAACGTTGTCAGTACGTACAATGGCGTAGAAATTAGCACCACGCATCCGAACTGGGGTTCGCTCGTGAGCTATTGGCGCTTGAATGAATACGGCGGCGCATCGGCAGCAGATAGCAAAGGCGTCAACACCGGAACGTTGCTCAACGCACCGGTGAATGTGATTTCCCAAGCTCCGGTGAGCATGGTTGCCGATCCGGCAGTAGGTTCGGTCAATGCCGCCTTGCTTCCGGCAACAGTGGCGGCAGGTCTTCCAACGTACACACTGGTTGCTCCTGCTTCTGCGTTGGGAACGGTTTCAGCTCCGGTCGCCAATGCCATCACCTTTACCAATCTCACCAGCCCTGTGGCTCTGAACGCAACGGACACATTTGGGTATCAAGCAACGGACGGCGTTAGTGTGAGCACCGCCACGATGACTGTGCGCTACGAGCCGCGTCTGACCACCGGCGGAGCACAATATGCCGTTGCACTGGTCAATACGCCTCTCACTACGCCTACGGTGGTCGGTGGCACCGGACCGCTCACGTGGCAGTGGTCGCCGGCGACAAGTCTGAGCGCAACTAATGTTGCATCGCCCATCTTCAATGGTGCCGCAGGGCAGGCGTACACCGTCACGGTGACCGACGCTCTCGGATTTTCTCATTCCACGGCGGTAACGGTTTCTTTGGTGAGCGGAGCGTATTATTTCCGCAGTGGCGATGCTTCGGTACCGTCCAATTGGCTCACGAACTATGGTTTAGGGGTTCCGGCAGCATCGTTGACGACACCCGGAACAACATTTATTGTCATGGGCAATGGTGTTCTGAGTTCCACGATTGCTACGGCAAATGCTACCTTTACTCTTGGCGCGGGCGTTACCATGCGCGTCCAAGCACCTTCTGTCCTGACGGTGGACAATGGCATGACGCTCGTCAATAACGGAACATTAATCGTGGAGGGTACTGCCTCGACGGGTGGAACGCTCCGTTTTGTGGGCAGTGGTACGATAACGGGCACTGCGCCACTCTATCAAAGCCCCATGACTATTTTGCAGTATTCCGGTACCAATGTCGTCCGTACGACGACACCATTAGAGTTCCCGTCTTCCATGCCGGCAACGGTGGTGGTGGATGAAGGCGTGACGGCGGTGCTGGACGATCATAAGACTTTCTTAAGCGGTCTTGTACTGGGAGGTTTGCTCGACATCCGCAATCGGAATATCCTTCTGCAAGGGCGCTTGGATTTACGCGGTGCGTTTATTGCGAACAATTTCTCGAATGTGGAAATCGGTCACCAAAGCGGGACGCCGGCAGCCATCCAAGGCACATTCAATATCGCCACGAATGTATTGAACGATTTTACGATGAATCGTCCGGCATCGGTGCTGACTCTTGGTTCGCCGATGTTGATTCGAGGCGGTCTTTCTATGGCGCGGGGATTCCTGCGCTCGGACACATCGAACCATCCAATAGTAGTGAACACAAATTTCAATGCGATTGTCGGCGGTAATGATTCGTCATTTGTTGAAGGTCCCATTCGTCGATATTTTCCGACCAATATTCTCACTAGTGGCTCCGGTTCATGGTTGTTCCCTACCGGACGTGCGGGCAAATACCTGCCATTCACGCTCATAGACCCACGCACGGGCGGTAACTCTCCACTCCTAGAAGCTGAAGCTTTTAGTGGTGCACAAGGCGGGACGATGGACAGTACACTCAGCGCCATAGGGCAGGGAGAGTATTGGAATGTGCGCTTGCTGGCGGGCGACCATACGCAGAGCCGTGCAGAGTTGGGGCGCTTTGGTGCATTTGTGCAGCCGATTCCGGTAGGTTCGGTGGTGGCAAAATCACCCACGCGGAACGGTATCTACACCAATATCGGTGGCTCGGTGTCGGGTAATCAGATTCAAAGCAGTACGTTTGCAAATTTTAGCACCTTTACCATCGGTACGCCGTTTAGTGCCGTTGCGCCGTCGCAACAGCCGACGATAACAAATTTTGGTCCGACGATAGGCACGAGCAGCACAAGAGTGGTAGTGAACGGTACGAACCTGAACAATCTGACCGGCGTCCGTATCGGCGGTGTGCCGGTGAGCTTTACGGTACTTTCTTCGACACGCATTACACTGACACTGTCGTCCGGAACGCAAACCGGACCTATTACGCTGCAAACGGCCACCAGTGGCTCTACCACGTCGTTTCAGCCGTTCACGTTTATTGGACCGCCGACCATGGCAACGGTCTCGCCTGAGTTCTTTGCGCTGGGGCAAGATATAGTCATCAGTGGAAATAATTTTTATGGCACACCGACATCGGGTGAATTGTATCTGCCGGTGGTGCGGATAGGGGGTATCACGGCATCCAGTGTGGAAGTCATTTCCCCTACGCAAATGCGAGTGCGTTTCACCGCCGCCGCGACGGGTAATCTGACGGTGCAGTCATGGGGCGGTATCGCTACCACGGCGACAGTCGTGGGCGTTCTTCCGCCACCGACTCTTCTCGGTTTTTCGCCCGGCACTGCTGCGGCAGGCGAGACGATAACGCTTAGGGGTACGGATTTCCGCTTGATTAGTAGTATCACTATCGGTGGTGTGCCGGTGACGAACTATATCCTTACCTCTTCGACCGGTATCACCCTCACTGTTCCTGCCGGAGCGGGCGGCGCGACGGGTTCGGGCTTTATTCGCATCCAAACAAGTGGCGGCAGTGCTGTCTCCGGCACTGCCCTGACCATTATTGCACCACCTTCGATCACGGGTTTTTCACCCACGGTGGGGTCGGCGGGGCAGATTGTGGAAATATCGGGAACAAACTTCTTGGGGACAACGGCAGTACGCTTCGGGAATACCACAGCGACATTTACGGTCAGCGCGGACGGACGAAGCATACGGGCAATTATTCCAAGTGGTGTGAGCACCGGCGCGAGCATCAGTGTGAGCACTCGTGGCGGTACGGTAACGGCAACACAATCTTTTGGCGGTACGCCCCAGCTCAATCCGACCATTACAGGCTTTGAGCCCGTGCCGGCTGTTGAGGGTGCTTTCCTCACCGTTCGCGGTGTCAACTTTCCGTACAATCCGAATGGTCAGTCCGCAGCAAGCGTGTTTTTTGGGGGCATTGCCATTCCGGGTGCAGTCTATACTTCCTCAACGACACTCACGTTTCGCATTCCATCGGGAGTTGTACCGCAGACCGTGTTTTCCACGCAAGCCGTATTGAGCGTACGAACACCACAGGGAATAACTTCCGCCTCATTGCAGGTTCCGGTATTCGCGCCCGATGCACCGGTCATCACCGGCTTTACGCCGGAAGAAGGCGATAGTATTACGACCATTACTATCGAAGGTCGCAATTTTGGTACAAGCTTGCGGTCAAGTATTGTGGATATCACGATTGGTGGCGTGCCGGTGCAATCGTTTGTGGTTCAGAATTCGCGCTTGATAGTCAGCGTTGTCGGGAATGTGGCAAGTGGTGCCGTTGTTATCCGCACGCCGTTGGGGACGATTACGACAACCGCTACGTTCCGCTATACCGGTGCTGTTGTGGGTGGTGTTGCCCGTCAGGACTCGGTAGCGTTGGTTACTCTGTATTCCGCCTTAGGCGGTACGTCGTGGACGCGGAACACCAACTGGCTGCGGGGCTTTGTCGGCTCGTGGTATGGTGTGACGGTGGAAGGTGGAAGAGTCCGTGAGCTGCGTTTGCCAAGCAATAATCTGCGCGGCACCGTCAGCAGTGCGGTGGTCGATTCTGCGCTTGCTCGCCTCGATGGATTGCGGGCGCTGGACTTGTCCGGAAATGGTTTGAATGGTACGTTGCCGCGTAGTCTCAGCAAACTCAAGCTGCTCGAAACCCTCAATCTGGGTAAGAATAATCTCACGGGCAATCTGAAAGACTTGTGTGGTCTTCTCAAGCTGCGCGATTTGGACATCAGTAACAATGCCTTGCGTGATAGCTTGAGTAATGTCCTATGCTGTCTGATAAATTTGGAGAGAGCAATTGTGAACAATAATCGGCTCTACGGACCTATCCCACAATGCTTGCTGAATCTGGAACGATTGAGCGTACTGGATGCAAGCGCGAATGAACTTTCGGATTCGCTGCCGTCGGGCTTGGGCACACTACGGTTGCTCACGGTGCTTAATCTGCGTAAGAACCGCTTAACGGGCGCTCTTCCGGCAGCATGGGGCAATAACGAGGAGACCATAAAAGCATTCAAAGGAGCCGCGCAGGTGACAGGATTGACAGGATTGCAAGTGCTTGACCTCGGAGTGAATGCCATTACCGATGGTATTCCGGATTCATGGGCTACGCTGACGGGCTTGCGAACATTGGCATTGGACAGTAACCGCTTGACAGGTGTTGTACCGGAGGGTTTTGCAGGGCTTGTGCGTTTGCAAACGTTGCTTCTCAGCAAGAATGCGCTGACGAATATGCCGGACCTCCGTTCGATTATTCGTTTGAACACCGTGGCGGTGGATAACAATGCGTTTGAGTTCGGTCCGCTGGAGAATAATCGTTGGACGCCTATCTTCCGATATGCGCCCCAGGCGGAAGTGGGTCCGGAGAGGACAGAAGAAGTGGCTTTGGACGGTGTTGCTCGTCTGTCGTTACAAGTCAGCGGCGAGCGTAATTGGTATGAGTGGCGTAAACGCCAGCCGGATGGGGCGTGGAAACCCATTACTGCCAAGAGTACGACCAGTACGGTGGTGTTTGCTTCGTTCCAAGATGCGGACGCGGGCGTGTATCGGTGTTATGTCACCAATCCGCTGTTACCAAATCTGACGCTTATCTCACGCGAGCAAACATTACTGGCGGTCGAGCCGAAGAGTGCGCCGCCGGTGCCTATTCTGATAGCGCCGGAGCGGAACGAAACCACCGCTTTACGTCCGACGTTGGTGTGGACGACAAGTGAGGGTGCGGCATCGTACACAGCACAGATAGCTACGCAAGCAGACTTTGGTAGAGTAGTAAACAGCCAGAATGTGCAGCAAACGCTTGAAGCAATACAAACGGGTATCGTGGAAGCACCGCAGCTGAATGCTCTTCAGCCTTCGACTACGTACTACTGGCGTGTGGTGGCGCGAAACAGATTTGGCGAAAGTGTCTGGTCAACGTCTTCCACTTTTGTTACGACCGATAGGGACGTTGCCTTCTGGGCGCGACGTACGGACTTCGGACGCATACCGCGAGGTGATACGGCGTTTGCAATACTGAGAGTGCGGAATGTGGCAAGCAGCGCGGCAACACTTGTTTCCCTGGAATCAAGTGATGCTGGCTTTCGGGTTGAATCTGGCGGACAGCCATCGGGTGGTACGGTCTTCCAAGCGGGAGAAGTTCGGGACTATACCGTGAGGTTTACGCCGGATGCGGTCAGACGCTTTAGTGCCGATATCCGCTTTGACTATAGCGTGAACGGTCAACGCGATGTGTGGGTGCACTCCGAGCGATTACGGGGAATCGGTTCGGCATTAAAACTGGTGGCTCCGGCATTGGATACGATCCTGATTGGTTTGCCCCGCGTGGCGGCAGCGCTGCTCATCAATCGTGGAAATGTGCCGGTAGATATTGCGCAAACGCGCTTCCGAAGTGGTGGTGAGGGTGTGTTCCAAATCAAAGGCGCACCGGATTCCAAACTCGGTGTCGGTGATACCGCAACCGTTCTTATCCGATGCGAAGCAAAGAGTATTGGTGCACTTCCAACGGCTCTTCTGGAATCGAGTGGTATTGTACAGAGTACGCCAACAATGTTCGACACGGCAAGAGTGATAGTGCGCTCGTTTGCCCGACTCAGACAGCCTTCTGACCTTGTGGCACGGGTGGGTGTGCGCCCTGCAAATAATATCAACAATGTACCGCCGGGAACGACGGTCCCGATGGAGTTGTATTTAGCATCCGGTAGTGCCGGTCGTGATATGCTACTACAGCGGGCGGAGCCGTTTATCAATGGTTCGATACGGTACGGCAATCAAGTGCTGACGCTTGCCCCGCAAGAAAACGTATGGCGTCGTGCGCGGAATAGCGGAGTGGGGAATCGAATGGAACGGGCGTTAATGCCGCGGACGACGATTGCGCCCACCAATGGGCTTGTGCTTGCGCAGTTCAATCTTCAAGTGGTGGCAGGAGAAACCGATACGACCAGTATCGAAATCGAAGACCTTCGCTGGGAGGGTGTGTACTTGACGGAGTACGCTAATACGAACTTCCGAGCAAGAGTATCGCAAGCAGGCGGAAAACGTCTTATTGCCGGTGCTTCTGCCGGGATAACGGCGGTCAGCATTGCTCCCAATCCCTCAAGAGACGTTCTGGAAGTAACATATACCCTCGCAAAGAGCGGTTTTGTGACGGTTTCGCTCGTGGATGTGCGTGGGCAAGAGGTGGGGACATTTCTCAGCCAAGTACAAGCGAAAGGTACACATACTCTCCCTGTACGAGTAGAACGCTTTGCCAGTGGTTCCTACACCGTGCGTTTGAGTGTAGATGCGGAGGAAGTGTACACGCAGCAGATACAAGTGGTGCGGTAGTTCTTCCGTTATTTATCGTTTTATACAAAACCCGTTGGTGACAGCAATACTGCCGCAAACGGGTTTGTTTTTCAACGCTTCTTTACAACAAAACGTTTTGAAAATAGCTGATTTTAGCATGTTTTCATGTTGCAGTAGCATACCTTTTGCTTTGAAGCCTTTTCTCTCATCGTTATGTTGGCTTATTAAGAGCCTAGATAAAGAATCAACGGTTTCCCCCATAATGGTTTCGATAGGGGAAACATCTTCACCGAAAGGACAAGCGAAAATCAGTGCGGCTTTTTGGTGCTGCATCGTCTTCATGAATGCTATCAAACTATTTGTCTTGTTTGGTGCAATGCCGGCTTCAAAGTTAACCTTCATTGCCTTGGCTTGTTCTCTTTGGCAGATAGCGCTTGAGGTTGTGCCGCGAACACAAAAAAAGATTTCTTCCGCTCAAACGACGCTGGGTCGTTCAACGAACGTTCGCTTGTCTCTCATCTGCTCGTCAGTTAGCAAAAGATTATGAACGATTACCACAATCTCATCAAGCCTTTGTTGAACTTGTGATGATTCGGCTTTTGCTCCGTCGGTTAGACAAATAATGACTTTTCAAACAAGCTCTTAGAAACTCCATGTTATGCCAATGGCGTGAAATATATTGGTGGGCTTGCGTGTTTCGTCCACGACGCTTTCGTAGCTATAATCGACTGTGGAAGAGATAGAAAGATTACGAGTGATGGGAATCAGCAAAAGGGCAATGACGCGATGGCGATAATTGCTCGTGAAGAGAGCAGTCGGCTGTGAGAAAAAATTATGGGTAAGTATCATCTTGCCGTCGAACAAGGCATAATTACCGTAGAGATGAAAGGAATAGCGCCAACCTTCGTAGCTATTGGCTATGCGAAACCTCGTTTGATCGTAGGTGAGCGCGGCGCTGAGCGAAAGATTGACCGCTGGAGAGCGTACAAAGTTAATTCCTCCGCCCATTCCGCCTTGCACACGCAAGTCTAAAAAACGTAAATTGGAGGTCTCAAAAGTCGCAAAACCAACCGGAAAGAACGTACTTGTGGGGAAAGCGCGTACATCCACAAACCCGAACCAATCATTATCTAACTGCTGTCCAAAAATCTGGTGGAGGGAATAGGAAAGCGACGACATAAGCGCAAACGAGGAGTTGCGGATGTCCCCCGCAGCATTCACCCGCAGCATGAAGCGCTCTATATTGCCTGATTGTACTTGCATCTCAGCGCCAATACGGGCTGAGCCTTTGAGGCTGTCTTCTGGAGGAGTACTTGTCGCCGTCGCTGCTGGCTGTGCTCTTGTGCGCATTGGTACCGCGAGGTGTGTGATGCAGACGATTGCGATTGCAATGTAAAAAAATCGCAAAGGGTAGAGTCTTGAATCCCAAAGTAATAACGTCTTCATGGCGTTGAAAAAAGAGTACGAACAATTGGTATCTGAATTGTATGATTGCTCGAGAAATAGATTGTCATATTGGAGTACAAACGCAAGCTCGTACTCCAATTGAAGCCGTACAGTGAGCAAGCTTGCGTTTCGCACTCCATCTCATATTCTTTTGATAATCCTAAACTTCATCAATGAAGAACAGGATAATCAATGTACCCTTTTTCGGTACCGCCATAAAAAGAGCTTCTGTCCGGCGCATTAAGCTCGGCGTTCAGTTCAAAGCGTTGGGGCAAATCGGGGTTGGCAAGGAACAAGCTACCGAAGGAGATAGCATCGGCTTCGCCTGCAAGCAGGGTCTTTTCTGCATTTTCCATCTGATAACCGCCATTGGCAATGACGGAGTGTTTGGAAAGATGCCGAAACGATTTCAATACATCCTTCGACCAGTGCGGGAATTGCTCAATGGGGAGGAGCGGCTGCATGAGGTGAAGGTATGCAAGCGGTAGGGCGTTACATTGCGTAATTAAGTAGCTGTAAAGCGCGACGGGGTCACTATCTATCATGCCGTTGTACGGGATGGAAGGCGACAATTTCACGCCAACCTTACCCGCGCCCCAGACTTCGGTGAGACCGGCGAGAATTTCGAGAACAAAACGTGAACGATTTTCTATCGAACCGCCATATTCATCCGTGCGTTTGTTTGCTCCATCAACTAAAAATTGATTGGGCAAATAGCCAAAGGCACCGTGTAATTCCACGCCGTCAAAACCAGCTGCTTTGGCTTTTTTTCCTGCTTCGATATAATCGGCAATAATTTGTTTTACTTCGTGTGTCTCCAATGCGCGAGGTGTTTCATACGGCTGTGCGCCTTGCGAAGTGTGGTGTTGCTGTCCTTCAATAGCAATCGCCGACGGCGCTACGGGCAATATACCGTTCTTGTCAATGGAGTGACCCACTCTGCCGGTGTGCCAAAGCTGCATGAAAATACGGCTTCCGGCTTGGTGAACCGCATTGGTTACGTTGCGCCATGCCTCTACCTGTGCATCTGAGTAGATGCCGGGTGTAAAGAGCGCACCTCTGGCTTGTTCGGAAATGTTTGTTGCCTCGGTAACAATGAGTCCGGCGGTGCTTCGCTGTTGGTAGTAGGTTACGGTTATATCTTGTATTATACCGTCAGCATTGGCGCGACTTCTGGTCATGGGAGCCATAACCATGCGGTTTTTTAGCTCTACTGTGCCGATAGTTACTTTTTCTGTGAGTTTCATGGTGGAGCGTGAGGTTCTGTGGTGAAGAAAGTATTATTCCACTGCAGTAAAGCGGTTAAAAGCAAAGACTACTGCTCCGGCAACGACAACGTGCATGACATTCAGCCAAACGCCCATGCCAATGGGAACATTTGGAATCGCGGCAAATGGATTAATAAACGACAACACGAGCAGAACTACTGCAATGATGTTGAAAATTCTCAAGGGAGCAGCAACAAAGCGGTTCAGCAGTGCCAGCACACCTCCAGCTAGAAGTGTCGGTAGAATAGAAGAAATAAGGACAGGAATAAGCGATAGTGGCTCGTTCGCAGGCTGAATCAAGACAGAATCACGCAATAAGCCTGTGGCTTTGCCAATAAAGAACAGAACAGCATTGATACCAGCCGCAGCAATCGCGGTAATCGGCGCAACGGTCAGGAGTTTTTTCGAGGCAATTTTTGTGGTACTCATAGCGGTAAAAAAAATATGGTGAAAAATAGTTATGAAAGTTATAGTGATAAAAATAACTATATAGTCGAAAAATTAATAATCCCAAAGGATAACGATAGCCGACACAAAGGAAGTTCTACATTCCTGCTGATGGGCAGCTCGCATTTCCACAGCCTGTGCCCTGCGCTTGGAGATTTTTCATCACAGTAGAAAGAGCATGAAGGAAATTACGCTGCTCCTCCTCGGATAAGCCTTCAAAGGCAGTATCGTACACCGAGATAGCTTGCCGAACTGCATCACAGCGCATATCTTTTGCTTTTTGCGTCAGATAAATTCTATTAATGCGTCGGTCTAATTGGTCTGGTATGCGAACGATATAGCTTTCCTCTTCGAGCGCATCCACCATCGTCGTTACATTCGGCTTCGCAACGCCTGAGCGCCGACTGATTTCTTGCTGCGATAGTCCGTCTTCGTGCCAGAGTTGCGCAAGAATAATCCAGTGGCTCATGGTAATACCTAAATCTGCCGTTACAAAACGCCGTTGCAGGTGTTCAGCCATGAGCTTTGATGTACGCCCGAGCAAAAGACCGAACGAGTCGTTTACGTTGAAAGTTTCGATTGTTTCCATGATGTTTTCCAATTATGGTTACAAATATAACCAATTATTTTTGATTGTCAAGTTGATTATCAAATATTTTTACTGATTCGCGGTATTGTGTGTGCCTTCTACTGTTGCATAGGGTGCGACAGCAGGGAGTATAATCGTGAATACCGTTCCTTTGCCGATAATGCTTTCTACGCTAATTTGTCCACCATGCTTTTCGATAATCCCGTGCGCAATTGCCATACCCAAGCCTGTTCCTTTGCCGGCGGGTTTTGTCGTGAAAAACGGCTCAAAGAGTCGCCTTTGCGTCTCCTCCGCCATACCGTGTCCGTTATCTGCGATGGTAAGAACGACAAATTCATTCTTCAAGTGCGCTGTGAGTGTGATTTCTGTTGCATATGCTTGTGCCGCATTGACCAGAATATTCAGTAGCACTTGATTGAATTCGCCCCAGTGCATGGTCAACTGCAAGCCTTTTTCAATAGCAATCCGCACCTGTGTTTCTTTGAATTGATAACGGAACATCGCCACGGTTGCCGAGATTTCGTCCGCTACGATGCCTTTTGTCATGCCCTCGCGTTGATGCTTGGTAAAGTGTTGCAATCCAGAGACGATAGATTTGATACGCTCCGAGCCTGTGAGTGCAATGTGTGTGAGGTGCTGCGCATCGCCAAGCATTTGTTGAAAACGCTTTGCTTTTTGTGATTCTTTCGATTTTTCGTCCAGAAGCGAAAAAAAGTATTCCTCAATTGTCAGATGCGCGCGGTCGAGGTCGTGTAGCGCAGCATAGATGGCTGCATTGGGGTTGTTGATTTCGTGCATTACTCCTGCGGTGAGCTGCCCGGCAACAGCCATCTTTTCCGCATGAACGAGCTGCGTTTGAGTCTGCTTTAGTGCCTGAACAACGTTGTCGAGAGCAATATTTTTCTCACTCAGTTCGGAATTTGCAATTTCCACTTCGCGGGCTTGTTCGGCTTGAATTTCCAGTTGGCGCTGAATCTCGAAATTTGCCGTATGTAAATCCTCCGTGCGCTCGCTCACTTGCCTCGCTAATTCACGGTTTCTGGCTTCTACTGTACGTACACGCCCCTTGTATGCCCCCCATACAAGGGTAGAAACACCAGCAAGTAATGCCGCGCGGAACCACCACGTCGCCCACCACGGCGGTAATATCACGACAGTAAGAGATGCTCCGGTCTCGTTCCAAATGCCGTCGCTATTACAGGCGCGAACGCGAAATTTGTACGTGCCTGCGTCAAGATTGGTATAGTATGCGTCGCGCCGAGCGCTACTTTGCTGGAAATCGGGGTCAAAACCTTCCAGTTTCCACGAATAAAAATTGCGCTCAGGCAAGGTAAATTCCAATGCTACAAAGCTGAAAACGAGATTGTTGCGTGTGTAGGGGAGTTCTAGCGCGGTCTCGCTGCCCATGCGATATATGGTCGTGTCTCCGGCTTTCAGTGCTGTAATCACCACGTTGGGCGGTGTTGGGTTGTCCTTCGTGTCGCGCGGAAAAAAGCTGTTGAAGCCATTGATACCGCCAAAAAACATCTCTCCGTTGTTGTCCTTGTAGTACGAGAGGCGGTTAAATTCTTTGCTCTGTAAGCCAGTACTGATGCCGAAAGAGCGAAATGTGCGTGTGCCGGGATTATATTCCGCAATGCCGTTATCGGTGCTCATCCACAGGTTTCCCGTCTCGTCATCTTCCAAAATGCCATAGACAAAATTATGGGGCAAGCCTTCGCGCTCGGTGATGTGCTCAAGAGCGCCCTGGGACGGCAATGGCGACGGTGTGTAGCGATAAACACCGTTCCCTTTGGTTGTTACCCACAAATCGTCCCGTCTGCTTTTGTATAGCGACGTTGTGTAAATCACATTTTCATCTTGGGTAAAAACTGAACGGGCGCTTTGACTGCGGCTATTCCACTCGTAAACACCGTCTCCAGTACCAAGCCAAATGAGACTGTCGTTTTCTTGAAGGATGCAGCTAATTTGTGCGCCTGCATTTTTGAAATATTTCGCCAAATCGTAATGCTCCACCTTTCGCTGTGGAGTGATATAATGCAGAACACTGAACTGAGAAACGTACAATCCGCCTCGTGAATCGGCATGAAGAGCAATGGCTGCTATTTGTTTGTCGGGCGCCGTAAAAGGGAATTGCTCAAATCGCCGCTTGCCCTCATTATACCAAAACAAGCCTTTGTCCCACGTTCCTATCCACAGCCTGCCCAAACTGTCGGTGCAAACCGACCAGACATTTTGCACGGAGGATATATCGGATGTGCTGACAGAACGCGGATTATAGAAGTGTTCGTACTGAAGCGTTCCGGGGATGCGCCTATTCAAGCCTCCGTACTGCGTCGCTACCCACAGCGCTCCATGGGCGTCTTTGCTGATGCCGCGAACATAATTATTGCTCAGTCCCGTTGTGTCGCTTGTGCGGCGGTGTTCATGCTGAAATTTGAAATGATAGGGTGCATATTTGAACAGCCCGCTAGTGCGGTGTCCCATCCAGACCACGCCGGAGCGGTCTCGGTAGAGCGCCCGAACTTCATTGGTCTCGGCAAATGTTGCCATATTGCTCCGCACTCTTGTCCACTCTCCAGTTCGTATAGTAAGCACACAAAGCCCAGCCAGCGTATTGACCCAAAGCGTTCCCGGCTGCATCTCGCATATATCGGTGATATGGTTACTTGCCAAGCCTTCGGAAGGGGAGGCAGAATTGTGGCTGTACAGCGCCAGCACAGTGCGCTTTTGTGGGTGAAAGCGCACCAAACCCTTTTCCAAAATAATCCAGAGCATACCTTCGCTATCGCACATAATCTGGCTGTCTTGCCCCCAGCGCCACGGCATAAACTGGTCTTCAGGTCTGTCGGAAGGTGCACGGAGGTTATCAGGCAGGAGGTTTTTCGAGATACTCTCCGACTGTGTAGGCAAGTGGAATAAGCTCGTCGTAATACCACCCTCAGCGGGTAGAGATTTCCTATCTTTGGCAAAAATCCACAGCCCTCCGGCTGAATCTAACGCTATTTCTTCGAGGCTTATCGGATGGTCTGCTATGGTAATATGCTTGCTCGCCCCAGTCGTGGGGTCGTACAAAAAAAGACCGCTTTGTCTGCACATCACGTGGAGTTTGCCTTGTGGAGCAGGGAGTATCTGGTCAATATCGCCAAGTGGTTTGCCAGACGTAGGATTGGTAAGATAAAAACGCCGAAAACAATTCCGAGTCTCGTCAAAGCGGTTAATGCCTTTGGGCGAGGCGACCCAAATATTTCCAGCATTATCTTCACAGATGGAGGCTGCTGTATGCCAGACCAGCGATGAAGAATCTGTCGGGCTGTGGCGATATGTAGTGAATGTATAGCCGTCGTACCGATTTACACCGTCATCAGTTCCAACCCATAAAAAGCCCTTTTTGTCCTGTAAGAGACAACGAATGGCGTTGTTGGAAAGCCCTCCGTCGTTGTTGAACCATTCAAGTGTGATTCCACGTGAGAGCATTCGTTCGCTTTGGGCGCTGAGCATACCAGAGTTGACCAAAAGCATTATTGCCATCGGTGCGACTATTGAGAACCTCATCGGCGATTGGAAGATGACGTGGCTGAAAAAGCGCATGAAATCAAGCAAAAAAGTCAGCGAATGGAAATGATGTGATTATTGTGGGCGATATGATTAAATATCAGCTTCTCAAGGGTTGCAGTTTCAGTTCTTCGCTAGGGCTGTGTTTCCACAGGTAGCACAATTACAACAGTCGTACCTTGATGCTCTACACTTTCTATAGTGATTTTGCCGCCGTTTTTCCGAATAATTGTTCCGGCAATAGTCATTCCTAAGCCTGTTCCTTGTCGTGTGATGGGCTTTGTCGTGAAGAACGGCTCAAAAACTCGTTGGCGTGTTTCTTCCGGCATACCACGTCCGTTATCTTTTACCGCGATAACCAGCAGGTGCTGCGCTGCTTCTTTTTCTAGTTTTGCGGTGAGGTGTATTGTTGTTGCATCTGCCTGTGCCGCGTTCACGAGAATACTAAGCAATGCTTGGTTAAGTTCGCTCCAGTCTGTTTTCGCCTGCGTATCGGGCGGCGATACTTCGGTAATGACTTTGGTGCTGAACTGATAGCGAAACATTTCGACCGTCATTGCTATTTCGTGTGCAACGTCTTCCGTACTTGCTCCGGCGCGTTGGTGTTTCGTGAAGTGTTGCAATCCGCCGACAATATCGGTAATTCGCTCCGATCCTGTTTGTGCTATGCTATTAATGCTGCGGGCTTCGGCAAGCATTTGCGAAAAACGTTTTGCTTTCCGTGACTCTTTCGACGGGTCATCAAGGAGCGAAAAGAAGTAGGCTTCAATATCATGCAGCGACACGCTCATAGAGTGAGCAGCGGCATAGATAGCGGCGTTGGGGTTGTTTATTTCGTGCATGACTCCGGCGGTAAGTTGCCCGATAGCTGCCATTTTTTCGGAGTGGACGAGCTGCGCTTGTGTATCCTTCAAATCGCGGAGAGCCGCATCAAGGGCGGCGTTTTTTTCGTGCAGTTCGGTGTTTGCCAGTTCGACCTCGCGCGCTTGTTCCGCTTGGATTTCCATTTGGCGCTGGATTTCCAAGTTTGCCTCGTGTACTTCTGCTGTCCGCTCTGCCACTGTGCGCTTCAGCTCTAAGGCGCGGTGCTGCAATCGGCGTACACGCAGGCGGAACATCGCATAACTGCTTGAAACAACCAATACCCCGCATAATCCGAAAAACCACCACGTTTCCCAAAAAAATGGTGTAAGGTAGAATACCGCCGATGCACCCGTTTCGTTCCAGACACCGTCGTTGTTGCATGCGATGACCCGAAAACGATACGTGCGTCCACGAGGAAGGTGCGTGTAATAGGCGACGCGCCGTGCTCCGGCATCTGTCCATGCGTTGTCGAAGCCTTCCAATAAGTATTTGAACCTGACCGCTTCCGGCGTGTGCAAGCTCGTGGCAGTATAATGAAATTCAAACTTCTCGGCTCCTTGCGGCATCATGGCGGGTGCGCTGAGGTCGGTTGATGTGCTGTCGGCGATGATACCTTCGATAATAACCGACGGGGCAACACGGTTGACAAGGATATTATCGGGGTGAACTACGGCAAAGCCTTGCATGGTGGGGAAATACAAGCGCCCGTCGCTGCTTTTCCAGACCGAAGGAGTGCCACCATTGCACTCGGCGCTTTTCATTCCGTCCGATACGCCGAAGTGCTGGCAAGAAATACGCTTGATTGTTCCTGCCGCCAGTGCATTTAACTCTGACTTGTATGCTCGAAAAATACCCCGATTACACGTCATCCACAGCCAGCCGTTGTCGTCCTCCACAATACCCCAGACGTGGTCATCGAATAAGCCGTCGTTGGTGGTAATGCTGCGTATTGTGCCGTTTTGCAGCCGATTCAAGCCCCCGCCAACCGTACCAATCCAAAGCACGCCATCGCGGTCTTGCATGAACGTGCGGATAAACTTGTTGGAAAGCCCCTGCTCGGTCGAATAATGCGTGATGTTGCCTTTGTAGAGCCTGTTCACGCCGCCACCCCAAGTGCCTATCCAGAGAGCGCTGTCGGTGCGATCTTGAAGAATTGTAAAAATAAAATTATTCGACAAACCTTGCTGCATTGTGTACTGCTTGAACGTACCATCGGGCAGCCTTTTATTCACGCCGCTCCATGTGCCAATCCACAACGAACCATCAGCAGCAATGTCCGGTATGACCGACGTTACAATCGAACTCAATACACCGTCTTTGGTAGTGTAATGCGTAAATTTTCCGTCGCGCAGTCGATTTAGTCCGCCGCCCCACGTACCTATCCATATCGAACCATCGGCGGCGGGGTCGCGGCAGAGCGCATGAACACTATTGTTGCTAAGTCCTTGTGTGGTGGTGTACTTCGTTTGTACGCCGTTCTGAATACGGCTCAGTCCGCCATAGGTACCGAACCAAAGCGTTTGTGTGCCGCCTGCTGCAGAGCCGCTTTGCAGGGACTTTTGCGGGGAATTTTGCAAGGAATTTTGCAGGGATTCTTGCCGAAATTTGGTATGTACTGCCGGGCGTGGTGGTTCTTCCAGCATGGTAACAGCAAAGTCGCTTGGCAAGCCGTTCTTGGCGCTTATACTCGTGAAGCTGCTGTTTTGAAAGCGATTTAATCCGCCGCCCTGCGTTCCCACCCAGAGCGCACCTTCGCGGTCGCCCATGACCGAGTACACCACATCGTGCGACAAGCCGTCTTTGGTGGTGAAGGAGGTAATTGTGTCGTTGTAGAGCCTATTGACACCGCCGCCCCATGTACCTATCCAGAGTGCGCCACGTTTGTCCTTCCACAGCGAGGTAACAATGTCGTTCGATAAGCCGTTTTTCGATGTATAGTGTGTGAATACGCCATTGTGCAGCTTGTTCAGCCCACCGCCGTTTGTGCCAATCCAGAGTGGCGGATTATTGGGGTCGGCAGCGTTATCAAAACAGAGTGCCCAAATATTATTGTTAGACAAGCCGTCTTTGGTAGTGAGCGTCGTAAATGTGCCATTGTGCAGCCGATTCAGTCCGCCACCATCCGTACCGATCCAAATTGCTCCCGCACCGTCCTGCACCAGACCATGAACAAAATTATTGGACAAGCCATCTTTGGTGGTGTAGGTGGTGAACGTGCCGTTGTGAAAACGGCTCAGTCCGAAGCCGCGCGTTCCTATCCAAATCGCGCCGTCCCGCTTATCGTGGAGCAGTGAGACAATCAGGTCGCTCGGCAAGCCGTCTTTGGTGGTGAAGCTGGTAATGACACCATTCTCCATGCGGTGCAATCCGCCATTTGTGCCAAACCAGAGCGTACTTCCTTTTCCATCGGGGCGGGGAACTGCCAAAAACTCCAAGACCCAGTTGTTCTGAAGTGCGGGGATATTGAGTTTATTGAATACCGTAAACCGTGCGCCGTCATACCGCGCAAGCCCTTCTTCGGTGCCTATCCACAAGTATCCATCATTGGTTTGGCAAATCGCCCATGCTGAATTTTGTGGTAATCCTTGTTCGGTTTTCCAAATCTTGTGCGTGTAGTTCTTGAGCGAAACCTCTGGGGCGAGAAATTGTGCGCCTGCACCGGAGGGAAGGGGAGGAGTATGGACGGGGTGATGTTGTGCTACTACGGGTAAAGCACCGCCAAACACCGTGAGCATAAGCCTGAGCAGTCGGCTTACAAGCAAGGGCGATATGAAGTGGCGGAAATAGCGCATGAAATCGGGAAATATAATCAAGAAGCAGAAATTGGGTGCTTGCTGTGGGGCGGAAGCAGGTTACTTTTTTTCTAAGAGTGAACGGAACTAAACAGCGCTGTATAATGGTAGTTCGACAACAAATTCCGTACCGCCGCCCTGTTTGCTCACGATATGTACCTGTCCATTGTGAAGCTCCACAATTTGCTTCACTAATGCCAAGCCCACTCCCGTAGAACTCTCGCCCCCTGTGGTCTGAGCGCTGAGGCGTTGGAACATGGTAAAGGCTTTTTCTTGGTCTTCGCTTGTCATGCCAGGTCCTTCGTCTTTGAAAGAAAGCCTTGCTATGCCTTGCTGGGAATGAATGGAAACGGTGCACCAAATACGTTTGCCGTGTGGCGAGTATTTCACCGCATTAGAAAGCAAATTTTCAAGAACTTGATACAACCGCTGCGCGTCGCCCGCTACCCAACATTCGTTGTGCTTTTCAAGGTATATTTCTTGTTCTTTCTCCTTTGCTTGAGGCGTGTACTGTTCAGTAACTGCAAGAGCAAGGTCGCTGATATTAACCGGTTCAATCTGAAGTGCCATCTTGCCTAAATCGTGCGCTGCGGTGTCCAAAAGGTCATGAATCAGCGCGAGCATACGGGCGCAAATCTGGCTAATACGCCCGGCAAACATCGTGATTTTTCCGTCTTTGTTTTCCGACTCTTCGCCGATAAGGTCTGCAAAATTGGCAATGGCGTGAAGCGGGTTCTTGAGGTCGTGCGCAGCTATACTCAACATATTCAGTTTGAATGTGTTTGCTTTGTCTAGTTCGGCGTTTGATGCCGCGAGCGTTTCGTTTATTTCGTGCAGTTGAGTGTTGGTAATTTCAATTTCTTGTGCTTGTGATTCCAGCGTTTCTTGTTGCTGCTTGATTTCTTGATATGCGACCGTCAGTTCAATATTTTGTTTGTTCTTCAGCCGATTGGTTCGCCAGAGCATTGCCACAATGATACTCAAAAGCACCATTCCGCTCAGGATAACCGCTCCGATAACGCGCTGACGCTGAAAACGCTCCGCCTGAAGTTGGCGGTCACGCTGAGCAATGGCTTCTTCGCGGGTTCTTCGCTCGCGGTCAAGTTGCGCTTGAAGCTGCAGAATATTACTTTTAGATTCGATAGCTGCGGCAGAATCCCGGATAGCAATGCTTTTCTTGTAGTATTGAAGCGCCTCGGTGGGTTTGTGTAGAGCAATGTAGGCATCGGAGAGAAGGTGATACGCCTGCATTTTGGGAACGAATATCCCTTCTTCATCTTTGCTGGCAGCAATACTACTCTCGGCATACCGTTTTGCTTCTTCAAATTGCCCAAGGTGAAAATAAATAGAACCAGTAAGCCGACGCGAGGTAGCAATAGCAAAAGCGCGTCCATTCTTCTCGCGCAGTGCCAGTGCCTGTTTTGAATAGTCGAGAGCAAGTGTATATTGCTTTTGCGCTTCATAAATTATTGCCAAACTATGGAGCGCCCAGCTGAGTTGTTCGGAATTCTGAATTTTTTTTGCAAAACCAAGCGCTTGCTGGTGGTAAGTCAGCGCTTCCTGCTGATGTCCCTCAAGGCGTGCCAAGCGCCCCAGAGCATTGCAGCTAAAAGTAATAAGAAAATCATCGGGGAGAGCCGTAGCTATTCTGAGCGCTCTGAGGAGTCGTTCCCGTGCTTCTTTGATAGCTGCCACCTCTGCGTGGGACTGCTGTCCGGCAGCAAAACCGATACACGTAAGTCCACGAGCGATGAGTCTTTGGTCGCCAAGCTCTTCCGCAACTCGCAGTTGCTTGAATCCCGCATCCAAGCCTTGTTCAATTTTGCCTTCCAGATTGAATCGGTACGACAGCACGGCAAGCGCTTCGGCGATACCGCGCTTGTAGTCGATTTTTTTCGCAAGTGCGAGCGCTTGCGCTGCATAGAGCGATGCTGTGTCTTTGACGGCGGCGGTACGATAAGAATACTCTTCGGCAAGTGTATTGAGACGATTGATATAGGCAGTGTCCGACTCGTTCACTTGTCCTAATGCACCTTGTAATGAATCTTGCGAAGCAAGAAGCTGTTCAGGCTGCGAGGTATTCCGCAGAGACAACAACTCCGTCACCGCCACGCTGCAATGCTCCTGCATCTGTGCGGCTTGGGTGGTGCTTACGCTCCCGAAGAGCATAAAGAGTGCGAGTCTGCAGATAGTGATTATCATTGCCGTAAGATACGAAAATCATCCTAATATGCCACCGAAGTCCAATTGTGTCTTATTTGCCTACGTGTAGAGCGATAGAAAAACGTATCGCTCCACAATTATTGCCCTAAAAAGCGCCATGCCGTTTTGAAATCTTTCGGCACCTCTTGCCCTGAAAGCAGAGCGCGGGTCATTTCGATGGGAATATTGCCATTACGTAGTATCGCATCGTGGAAGTCTTTTTCTGCCATTTTCCCGCTTTCTACAAATTCCTTGCGCAACGCAATAAACTGTTTTGCCCCAATCATGTACGCAAGCTGATACAAGGGTCCGTAACCACCCATGACCGAGCGGCGCACCTCTGCTTCGGCGTTGGCGCGTTCATGCCCGACTTTCTCGACTAGAAAGTCAATACACTGCTTAGGAGTCCACTTGCCAAGATGATAATTCACCGAAAAGACAATGCGTGCGCAGCGGTGCATCCGCCAGAACAAAGCACCCACGCGGTCTTCGGGCGTTGTCGTGAATTTTCTATCCCAAAGCTGCATTTCCCAATAAAGCGCCCAACCTTCCATCCAGAAGGGCGTATCGAAGAGGTCGCGTTGCCGATTATGGCGGTTCATCATAAACATTTGCAAATGATGACCCGGTATCAGCTCGTGAAACACGGTTGCCCGAGCAAAGTGCTTGTTGTTGCCCCGAAGGCTCATCATTTTTTCGTCATGGCGCATACCATCGGTCGGATAGGCAACCTGAATCAACTCTCCGCCCAAGAAAAATGGGCTGTACCGTTGCTGCTCGGCTGTGAGCATAGACATACGCCACGTTTCTTTGGCAAGCGGCGGTATGGTCAGAAGATTATTTTTCTCCACGTAGTCGATGGCTTCTTCTGCCAAAAACGTGATAAAAGCAGGCTGTTCGCCAATGGGTACAAAATCATTTTTTACTTTTTCGAGTGCTGCTTTCCAATTCGCTCCGAAACCCATTTCTTCCGAAGCACGGAGCATCTCGCGCTCGCACCACGCAAATTCCGCATTGCCGGCGACAATGAGTTCATCCGGCGTGTAGGGAATCATTGCAAATTGAAGGCTTTTGATAAATTCTTCACGTCCGAGCGGTAAGCCCGTGATGCCTGTGCCGTCGTCTTGGGTGTTGTCGGGTGTTGTCCATGCTTGCAGTGCCGAAGCGTATTCTTCCAGCACTGTCAGCAATTTTTCGTGCGGATTCTTTGTCCACCAGCCTACAAGCGGGTCGTAGGCAGCGTAAAATTTATATGCCTCATCAAAAGCGCGTTTGAGTTCTCGCGTTGCGTTTGCTGCTTTAGTGGCTTGCCGAGCCGGAATTTTAGGCTTCTGCTGTACGCCTTTGCCAAGTGTGCTGATGGACTCTGCAAGACGAAAGAAGCGGGCTGCAAGTTCTTGGGCATTTGGTTTTGCGCCATGTCTGCGCTGAACAACAAACGCCATTATCGTATCGGAGAAGGGCAGCAGGGTCTTTATGGCAAGGTACTCCGCCAGTTTCTGAGCGTTTGTGTAGCGGCGCTCTTCGATGGTGTTGCGCAGCAGTACGAAATCAACTTTGTCGGGGTGCCGGAGTGCCTTAAAATTGAAGGCGCTTAGCTCACGCAGCCAATTATCGTAGAAAATCGTCATGCGGTTATAGTATTCTTCCGATTCGCGGACGGAATACGTTCTGTTCAGGCTTTCTCTATCTTCCTGAAAGCTATAAATCATGTTCTCAACGCGTTTATCGGCTTCTTGTGCCTGCACCGGCACTGCCGGAAAGGCGAAAAGCGCAAGAGTCAGGAAACCAATGACGACGTGAAATCGTGTACGGGTGAAAAAGTTCTGTCTCATAGTTGTTGCTTTATCTGGTGCGTAGAATGGTTGCTGCCAAAACAAAAAGAACCAAAGCAGGAAAGACCAAAGTAGGAAGAATACAAGCAACTTCCAAAGCGAATGAGTGTGCGTGAACTATTTTGCTCTTAGGCAATCGGCAATTCCACAATGAACGTTGCACCTCTGCCGGACTCTGATTCTAAACGGATGAAACCGTTGTGCGCTTCCACAATTTTTTTGACGAGCGCCAATCCCACGCCATGACTACTTTCGCCGCCTGTGGGCGTTGCCGATAAGCGTTGGAAAAATTGAAATACTTTTGCTTTGTCCTCTTCGCTGAAGCCGGGTCCTTCGTCATGGATTTCCAGACGCGCATACCCAATGTCAGGATTATGATAGGACATTCGTTCCGGAGGCTTGAGGTTTGTGACGCAGACGCGAATAGTGGTGCCGTGCGGGGAATACTTCAGGGCGTTGGAGACCAAATTATCTACTACCTGATGCAAGCGTCCTTCATCGCCCATCACCACTACAAACGGCTCTGCTTCGACAAGAATCGTCTGCGATTTTGCGGCGCTGCGTCCCAGAGAAGATTCAAGAATAGTTCTGACAAGTGCCGATAAACTGATCTCATGTTTGGCGATCGTCATTTTGCCCAAGTCAATGGCGGCGGCTTCTAGCAGCTGCGTCGTGAGGGAGAACATATAGCTTGCACTCTCGGCAATACGCTGAAGAAATCTTTGTGCTGGGCTTTCCTTACCGATGTCGTGCAGTGCGAGGTCAGCAAAGGTCATCACCGCACCGAGCGGGTTCTTGAGGTCGTGGGCAACAATAGACAAAATCTCGGTCTTAAAGCGTGATGCAGCATCCAGTTCGCTATTGAGTGCGGAGAGTTGCTCGTTTTTATCCTGCAATTCTACATTGCTGTATTCGATTTCCTGCGCTTGGTGAGCAAGGATTTCCATTTGTCGCTGAATCTCCGCATTAGCATCGTACAGTTCTTGTGTTCGCTCCTGCACAAGGTGCTCCAGTCGGTCGTTCATCATTCGTACTTGCTCCTCGGCACGAATACGCACGATTTTTGTTGCCGCAATGCTCGCCATTTGTTGCAAAATCAGCGCGTCTTCGTCGGTGAAGAAATTCCTGCGCGAATGCTCGGAATCTATGACACCAATGGTTGTGCCTTTATACAGAATCGGCACTGCCAGTTCGGAGAGGCGCGGCTTGTCGTCCACGATATAGCGCGGATCGAGTGCTGTATCCCATATCAGTTGAACGGTTTGCAAGAGTGCTGCCGCTCCCACAATTCCTTGACCCATTGGGATATCGATGGGATTCAGAACGGTGGAATTTGCTTCTTTGCCTTTGCCAAAGGCTGCTGATTGCACCAAAACATTACACTCCGCATCCAGCAAGTACACAACGGCATCTTCAAAATCCATCTCGGCAATACAATTTTGGGTAATGTCTCGGCAGACTTCCTCAACTGTATCATTGCCAAAGATTGAAGAGGCGAAGTAGCTCAGAATACGGTATCGCCGCTCGCGCCGCCGAAGTTCAGCATAGCCGTCTTTGAACTGCTCAATATCACGAATAAAAATGCAAAAGTTGTAGTTTGGCTCGGAATTGCTGCCAATGCTCAATGTTTGCACCGAATATTCCAGTGCAAAATGTTTCCCTGAGCGATGCCGTCCCAGTGCGGTGTACGGGCGCTCGGTGGACACGGGCGATTGGGTGAGACGGTCAAATTCTTGCTGCATCGTTTCGAGGTCGTGCTTGTGCAGAATATTGCTCAGGTCTTCGCCAATCATCTCGCCGCGCGCCCATCCGAATATCGTTTCCGAATGAGAGTCCCAATCAAGCACAATCCCTTCGGCGGTGGTGATAATGACCGATTCTCGGATGCCCTGTAATGCGGTGCTGAAGAGTGAGACGGGGAGCGATGATTCCGGTTGGTTCATAACAAAGGATGATTTACTTTGATCGCAACAATGTACAAACAACTACGTGAAAATAGCTATTCTATCATGCGGTGTGCGTGTTCGATGGCAGAACGCAGATTTTAGGATTTTTCGGATGAAGAGGATTTTCAGAAAAAGAATTTCATCGAAAGAAGACAGAAGTGCTTTCGGTTTCTGACAATCAGCCTGAAATCTGCGTTTCGCCGTTCAAGGACAAGAAATGATATCGCGTGAGTCGCTACGAATTTTGTTCTTTCTCTTTTGCTAGTGGCAATTCCACAATAAATGTCGTACCGTTGCCTACTTCGGATTCTACCCAAATGTTGCCTCCGTGCAAATCTACAATCTTTCGGACAATCGCCAAGCCTACGCCGTTCGAGCTTTCACCGCCTGTTGGTCTGGCGCTGAGACGCTGGAAGAAACCAAAAAGGAGTTTTTGGTCTTCGGCACTTATTCCCGGACCCTCGTCCTGTACTTCCACTCGTGCCGTTGTTGGTGTTTTGCGGACACGAACCCAAATATTTTTTCCGTGCGGAGAGTATTTGACGGCGTTAGAAAGAAGATTGTCAAAGATTTGCTCTAAGCGCGATGGATCGGCGGTCACTACAAGGTCGTCCATCGTTTCGATATTGATATGCTGTCCCTTTTGTTTCGCGTTCAGTTGATACCGTTCTGCGATGCCATAGACGAGCAGGGGGAGTATCACATCATGCTTGTGCAGGGCGATATTGCCAAGTTCGATAGTAGCAGCGTCCAGCAAATCTTTGATGAGAAGCCCCATACGCTCCGCTGTCGTTTGGATGTGTCCCAGCAGTTCGCGTGCTTGATTCTCCTGCGGAATGGTCGTCAGCGCAATCTCAGAAAGTCCAATAATAGCACTGAGTGGATTTTTGAGATCGTGCGCAGCCATGGAAAGAAGCTGCGTCTTGAGGCGATTCGCTTTGTCCAATTGTTCATTGGTGGTCTGCAAATCTTTGTTTGCCCGCTCAATTTGGTGCGTCTGTTCGGTCTGAACCTCCATGCGACGGCTAATTTCCGCGTTTGCCGCTTGCAGTTCGGAGGTGCGGAGGCGAACAGTTTCCTCCAACGCCTGCGCTCGTGCTTCAATGGCGTGTACACGGCTGCGATAGAGACCGAATGCCGCACCGAGAACAAACAGTCCACAGGTGATATAAAACCACGATGTTTCGTACCAATAGGGCTTGATGTACAAGCCTACACTTACTCCTTCATCATTCCAGATACCATCGTTGTTGCAGGCAATCACCCGAAAGCGATATTCCCGCCCGCGCGGAAGGCTTGTATAGTAGGCAACTCGCCGCGAGCCGGCATCAATCCAATCGTTGTCGTAGCCATCCAAACGGTATTTGAAAAGTACTTTCTCAGGCGCAAAGAAACTGAGCGCGGTATAATGAAACTCCAAGCGCTGCACATTTGCTTCCAGTGCGAGATTGTTGCTTTGTGTAGAACGTACACCATCCACAAAAATATGCGGCACAAATACAGATGGAACACTTGTGTTGAAGCGAAAATTCTTTGGTTCGACAACCGTTATGCCTTTGTCCGTCGGGAACCATATCCGTCCGTCGCTTGTGCGGCAGGCGGCGGCAGGTGCGTTGGTCGTGTTGGAACTCATGCCATCGGAGCGGTTGTAGAGTGCGCACACAACCTTGCCCGTTTTTATATTCGCACGTTGGTTGAGTTCTTCGCGTTGAACCCGCATGATTCCTTTGTTACAGCCTATCCAAAAGTAACCAAATTCATCTTCGACGAGTTGAAATATCTGATTGTCTGCCAGTCCATCGGTGGTAGTAAAGGTGGTAATCGTACCATTGTGAATCCGTGACAACCCGTCTTTTGTGCCTACCCAAATGTCACCATTGCTGTCTTCGTGGAAGCAAAATGCCGTATTATTACCTAAACCCTCTTTTTTCTTATAGACCGTGAAGGTGCTACCCCGTATAGCCATGACTCCTTCGCCGTCGGTTGCTACCCATAACTGCTTTTTAGAATCTTCAAAAAGTGAGAGTACCCCCACCGATATTGGCGTTCCGTCGGGCTTTTTATACGTGCCGAAAAAACCATTGCGGTACGTATTGAGACCATTGTTTGTGCCTATCCAGAGCGTACTGTCGGTGGTTTCGGTCAGAACGCGAATACGCTCGCTCGCCAATCCGTTTTTGGCGGAATACGATTGTAGCGTTTTGCCGGTGAGGCGATATAGACCGCCGTAGGTGGCTATCCACGTTGTGCCGTCTGAGTACTCGCAGACATCCCGCACGGTGGTATTGCCAAGACCATTCCGAGAATTATACGTGGTGACGCTTCCATTCTGCATCCGCCGCGCACCACCAACGTAGCTTATCCAGAGCGCATTTGTTTTCGTCTGCCGAATGGAATACACTACTTCGCCTTGCAGTCCTTCGCGTGCGGTGAAGGTCATAAATTTTCCGTGCTTCAATCGCTGCAATCCGCCGTAGTACGTGCCCACCCAGATATTTCCTTCCAGGTCTTCCAGCAACGAATAAATGCGGTCGTCGGCAAGCCCTTCGTGTTTCGTTAGGGTATCACTGGTAATATTTTTTCGGCATATCAGTTTGTTACTAAGTCCAATCCACAGGTTGCCTTTGCTGTCACTCAGGAAGGATTCAAGATTGGGAAGTGTTGTGTCGGCAGACATGGTTTTTCCGTCCCACTTGTATGCTGCTGTGGAGGTTCCAGCCCAAATATTGCCCGAACGGTCTTCGCGCAGGCAGTAAATTTTATTCGAGAATGCGTGGTTAAAGCTATGTCGTATCGTTTTCCCGCCTATTTTTTGATACAGCCCTTCACTCGTGCCAACCCATAGTGAGCCGTCGGAGCGCGAGAGGAGGTATATCTCCGAACCCTGTATGCCGTCGTTGATTGCGCTGTCACGTACAAATAGATTGCTGCTGTTGTCAAAGCGATAAATGCCTTTGTCGCTTCCGGCAAGCAGCGTCTTATCCGGTAATTCGCAAAAACTCCAAATTTTAGAGTTCGGAAGCCCGTTCTTTTCGTTGAAAATGACCGATTCTTCACCCTTCACGCGCACAATACCGCCCTCGGCAAGTCCCGACCAGAGAGCACCGGAGCGGTCTTCATACAATGAATACACTTGAATTGCCGCAGCATTACTTGTTTTGCTCATCTCTTGCAAGCCCTTGTCTGTTTTGCCATAGACCGTAAAGCGAACTCCATCGAACCGCACCAGTCCACTATATGTTCCCAGCCAGATGTAGCCGTCACGCGTCTGACACATCGCCAGAATTGCATTGGCGGGTAAGCCGTTTTCGCTGTTCCAAACATCAATCGTATAGCGCGAACTGAAGGGAAGAACGTCCGTCAAGGCTGTTTCGGAAGTGCGCGAATCGCTAAGGCTGCGGGGAAGCGCAAGGGCAGTCGGCTTGCGAGGTTGTGCCGTCAATGTTTGCAACGATGCTCCTACTCCGAGTGTAAGCACACCCAGAGTTAGTACCACAAGAACATCGGCAAAAACAGTGCGACAAACCATAAAAAGAGTGTAGGAAAAATTAGCCTGAAACGTTTTTTTACTGGTAAGTGGGGCGTAATTTAGTAAAAAGTTAAAGACTGATGAGCAATGACAAGTAAAAATGCCAATTAAAAGTTAAAACTGGATTGCCCAGATAATCGTGATAGAAGA
>JACVZY010000042.1 GCA_014654705.1 Ignavibacteria bacterium | reverse complement strand
AAATATTATCGATAAATCACGGTTTTGCTGTCCAATCAATGGGGTACACCTCAAACATCCACTTTACAAATAACACCGCCCACAGGCTTTGCCGTTGCCTTCACGTCCACCGGAACCTTTACCACCACGCAACTTGACCGTAGCATTACCGATATGTCTCAGTCCGGTGGCACACCTTCCACGAGTGGAAACTTTACCGTCTGGGTACGCTACGACCCAACGATGGGAGCGGCGGAAGGACTGTTGCGAATAACCGACGACCGAACACCACACGTAACTCGTGGAGGTTTTACTCTGCGCGGTGCAAGTTCGGAACTGTCGCTTTCTCCAACACGGCTGGCGTTTGGTGCGGATGAAATGACAACACGCACCGATGAGAAAACCTATTCTATTTACCACACCAATAAAACAGGAATAACCATAAGCCGTGCAGAAAACTTTTCTATCGTGAACGTTGCAGGAGGAAGTATTACAAATACAACACCGACACTCTGGACACTTACCCCCGACCCTAATCCGGCAGTTACAAAAATAGATGTAACATTCCGCTTTACGACAACGGCTTCCGCGAACCCGCTCAGTGACAGGCACACTGCCGAGGCTACGCTTATCCACTCACAAGGAGGAACACCTCAAGAACTCAAACTCTTGGCTACACGGTTGCCTAGCACGTGCGCAACGTGCGCCCCTGCGCAAGTTGTTACATTCGAGAATGACCGTTTCCGCATAAATGGCAAGGACTTTTTTCCGCTTGGGTGGTATGGAGGGCAGAATGAAATTCGTAGTAATACTAATATTCCATCAGGTAATGCGATAATTACATACTGGAATAATATGATTGAGCAATTTTTTTCAGAGCGAGCAAATTCAGGACCACAGAGTCCATTTGAATTTATTGCCGCAACCCGGATCTTTTTGAATGAATTGAACAGGCACAATAAACGAGGTATTATCTATATGCCGACCATTGATAAGTTTAATGGTTTATTTCGCTTGATGGAAAATAATACACCCGACAACATAGACGCATGGGCAAAAGTTATTGCTGCCGACCCGGGCATACGAAATCACCGTGCTATGCTTGGTTGGTATTCCTACGATGAACCGGAATATGAAACTCTGGATAAAAATATCTTTGAGACCGATGCCCAGAAGCACAGTCTCATCAATTTCCGTAGCTTGAGTAAGCTCTATTCAACCATACGTGCCACCGACCCGCAGCACCCGGTCTTTATGGTAGCAGCAGGCGAGGCACCGTTCCGCAATCTCTTTGTACCGGGCGGTACAAACTGCATCGGCTGCAACGACGGTACAAACACCCAGCTCTTTGATGTCTTTATGCAAGACCATTATGTGGTCTATCCGTGTTTTGATTCGCCTTCACCGCTTTTAGCATCCATACCCGAAGATGTGAAATTCTTGCGGGACGTGTATTCGGAAATGAAAGGTGCGTCCCAGACCGTAGGCTCTACCATCTTTGTTACACAAGGCTATGGATCAATTTTTAATCCTTCGAGTAGTAATGCAAAAGACTTTGGTGGCAGTCGGCGAACACCGACCTTTGAAGAGATGCGATATAGTGTGCTGAGTGCTGCCTTCACGATTCAAAACAGCCAAGCCGCCCCAACAAAAACCCGCAAAAGCATGGGTGGAATTCTTTTTTGGGATTTCGAGGTAGCAAAACGCGATGATTCTGCAAAAGCACGGGCATTACGCACAATGCGCTTTATGAATCCGGCTGCAGTGGGCGGTGCTGCTCCGACAACACCGACGCTCTCCGATATTCTTGGCTTGGATCGTGTAGCGCCTGAAGAAGCACAAGTACTTTCCCTTCCCATGCCCACAAACGGCTCCATTGATGCTATTTTCCGCCAAGACAATGACTATTATTATCTTGTTCTCATTAACTCTGCCAAAGGCTCTGCACTGCGCTGGATGGAATGTTCGGCAGTACCATATAGCTACGATGAAGGAGGAGAAACAATACAAAAAACACGAGATGTGAGTGAATACAGAAATCGCCCCGATTTTGTAGCAGCAACGGTACAACCAGTACTGGAATCCACATCACGGATTATCGGTATAGACACCTTGCGTGAAAACGGCACGTGGCAGGCGCTGACAACAGCAACAGAATACACGACGACGGCAAATGCTGTAGCGGGTAAATTTATGACAACCTTGACAGGTGAGCGAGTTACAGGCTTTGCTCCCGCCGATGTGAAAGTATTGCGCTATCAGAAACGCGCAAGCACAACGATGATGACATTCGCAAAAGATGCTTCAGAACTGAGTGCGGCAGTGCCGGGCGTTCCATACACTACCCCACCGCCGGAAGAACAGATTACTACCGAACAAATGCGTAATTTATCCTGCTCACCAAATCCGGCTAAAGAATCTGCAACACTTTCTTTCTCTTTGAAGAAAGCACAAACTATTTCGATTACAATAGTGGATGTGTTGGGGCGCACAATAGCACGACCGATGGAGAAAGAACAACTCCAAGCAGGTGAGCATACAGTAAATATTGATTTTTGTGCTTTACCAAGTGGAACATATCATTGCCGCTTGGTTACTGAATATGGACAAACTCAAACTATTACTATTATTCATCACGATTAATTTCGCAGCTATATGAAAAATATTATGACTGTAATTTCTTTTTTGCTGTTCTTTTACGGCAATACTAGCTCTTTAGAGGCTCAGACTATCCCAATAAACCATGATATGAAAAATCTGAAACCTGGTAATATTTTTTTCTATCATTACCAATCATGGTACACAAGGTCTATTTCCGAACTACGCGAAGACCGATACTTTTATGATAAAGTTGTTCGTTATGATACTGTAGCAAGTAAAATTTATGCTGTATTTCAGAATGGAGTACGTGAGAGGTCCGATAGCTCTGGTGTCTACTGGATTCCATTAAGTAGAGATACAAGCAAGCCTTTTGCGAAAGAATATCTTCGCTATCCATTATTTCTTAGACTAGCAGAAAATCTTAGCCTCCTTGATTGTAGTAGCGTGAGTTTCATGTTCTCCCGTTGCTTCCCAGAAAATGACCCTTCATCAAGGCTCGTAAAAGCTACTGTTACAATAGATCCAGACACCAATTATTTCGTTCTTGGAAAAAAGGTAAGAGGCTTTTTTCTTTCTGGCGAGGGTTTAACCAGATATGCAACCATTTTTGGTCCCTGGAATGATATTTATAGTGAAACAAATTATCGCTATACTACCACTCTCTGTGGCGCACTCATCGAAGGAAAATACTACGGCGATAGTGCCTGCCTCGTCGCCAGCAGCACACCACTTCAAAGTGCAGAATTTGCTGCCCTTGCCCCTTCTCTTGCTCCCAATCCCGTCAGTGATATTGCTACGCTCCGTTTTGTCTTGCCCACGGCACAAGGTGTTACGATAGAGATGTATGATATGTTGGGGCGTGAGGTCGTGCCGTCGCTCCGTTTCGAGGCACTCAGCAGTGGTATGAATGCACTACCGATAGAGATGGCTAGTTTGCCGCGTGGGGTGTATGCCGTCAGATTACGCACCGCTTTAGGACTGCGGGCGACGACTATGATGGTGAAGGAGTAGAAACCGTATGAAAAAATTCACCTTCATCATAACAATCTTGCTTTTGTTTTGCAAGACCGCTAACTCTTTGGAGGCACAGACTATCCCAATAAACCATGATATGAAAAATCTGAAACCTGGTAATATTTTTTTCTATCATTACCAATCATGGGACACCCGTGGCGTAACATTAGTACAAGACTTCTATTTCTATGACAAGGTTGTTCGTTATGATACAATCATGAGCAAGGTCTATGCTGTCTTTCAAAATGGGGTTCGAGAACGAGCAGACAGTTCCGGCGTATATTGGATTCCAATAAGTAGAGATACTAGCAAACCATTTACAAAGGAGTACCTTCGGTATCCTTTATTTACTTTTCAATCAACATCCCTAGAGCTTCTTTCTTGCAGTAGCACCAATTTTATGCTATCTAGATGTTTTTCAGAAGATGATCCCATCTACAAGCCTTATAGTATAAACGGTAGGTTAGATCCAGACTCAAATTATTACGTTCTTGGGATGAAAGTTAGAAATTTTTCTTTTTCGAGTACAGGCAGGGTAGATTACGCAACAATTCTAGGACCATGGAACCACAGCAGTGGACAGGCATTCTACCGCAATCTTGCCACCCTCTGCGGCGCACTCATCGAAGGAAAATACTACGGCGATAGCGCTTGTCTCGTCGCTAGTAGTAAGCCACTTCAGGGAGCAGAGTACACAGTGCTTACGCCCTCTCTTGCTCCCAACCCTGTGAGTGATATTGCTACGCTCCGTTTTGTCTTGCCCACGGCACAAGGACTGACCATAGAAACATATGATATGTTGGGGCGTGAGGTCGCGCCACCGCTCCATTTCGAGGCACTCAGCAGTGGTATGAATGCACTACCGATAGAGATGGCTAGATTACCACGCGGGGCGTATGCCGTGAGACTACGCACCGCTTTAGGATTGCGGGCGACGACTATGATGGTGAAGGAGTAGAAACCAGATGAAAACCTTCTCCTTGTCCACAGCGATATTCCTGTTTCTAGGTACGACAGATACACTTGTAGCACAAGTCATACCAACAAATCATACCATGAAAAATCTCAAACTGGGTAATATTTTTTTCTATCATTATGAGGCTATTGATACTCGGGGAGGGACATCAGGAGCAAATAACTATTTTTATAATAAGGTTGTTCGCTATGATACGATTGCAAATAAAATTTATGCTGTCTTTCAGAACGGTGTTCGAGAACGAGCAGATAGTTCTGGCGTGTATTGGATTCCATTGAGTTATGATAGCACAAAACTGTTTACAAAGGAATACCTTCGATACCCGTTGTTCACATTTAATGCTGATTCAGCCCGACTTCTATTTTGTAGCAGTGTAAATTTCATGTCGTCAAATTGTTTTCCGGAAGGTGATTCTTTTTATAGACTTATAAAACCTAATGTTTATTTGTACCCTGACACAAATTATTATGTTTTAGGAATAAAGATAAGAAATTTCCTAGTTAGAGGTACCCTATTAGGGCAAACAGATTGCGCGACAATACTCGGACCGTGGAAGCATACAGAAAGTACTGCAAACTACCGTTATCTTACCACCCTCTGCGGTGCACTCATCGAAGGAAAATACTACGGCGATAGCGCTTGTCTCGTCGCTAGTAGTA
>JACVZY010000041.1 GCA_014654705.1 Ignavibacteria bacterium | reverse complement strand
ATAGTGCAGAAAACTTATCTACACTACCTGTCCAAAAAATGGGGGGCAGCTCAATTCATACTCCCGAAAAATCAACCAACGTGGGATATACGGCGATTCGACATTGATAGTGAACTTTTTCGTATCTACCGCCATGACACACAGTGCCAGCAGACCAAACGAAAAATATCCATTTTCATAATGCCGCATTGCTTTGATTCCCCAGTATTTTTTATGGTTTTTCAGTGCCTCTGCAAGACAGATTGTGAACTTTTTTCATCGTGAGGTGCATTGATAGTGCTTCGTTGGAATTGCCCCAAAATACCTCTTTCACACCAGCTAATTCTGCGGCTTTTAACAAGTGCTTGTCATGGTTTAACAAGTGCACAATTTCTTCACAAACTCCTTCCAAGCCTTTCTGCTAAAGCAGTACAATCAGAGAATTTCGGACGTGTAGGGTGCACGTAAATACGTGCGCAAAAAACTGGTTCTTTCTCACCAAACTTCTCAAAAACGAATGAATCAACAGCCCCAAAGCATCTTTTGATATTCGTAAATTTTGGCGTAAGTTACAGTCAAACCCGCACCAATACAATGCTTGAAAATTTCTCAGCTCAAATGACCATTCTTATCATTGACGACGAAGCACATATCCGCGCGACAACCCGACTCTTCGCCTCAGAAATATTCCCCAGTGCTGCCCTATACGAGGCAGACGGCGTACAGAGCGGCTTGGCGGTAATCGCCCAGCATAAGCCTGATATTGTTTTGCTTGATGTGGAAATGCAGGACGGCACTGGATTTGACCTCCTTCGGAGTATCGAAAAATCTGAATTTCAATTAGTGTTTATCACGGCTCATAATCACTACGCCTTAAATGCTTTCGAGTTTAGCGCGATAGATTTTGTCGTCAAACCTGTAGATGAAGATGCATTGAAACGAGCATTGGAGCGAGCTATGGTCAATATCCGTAAAACAAACGAAATAAGTGCAGATGCAGCTCTGGGAACCGTGCTTTCTCAGCAGATTGCTCTTTTGAATGAAAACTTGCAGCAGATTCATCGTGCCGATAAAAAAATCGCCCTCCGCGACCATGATAATATCTACTTTGTGGACGTTCCCGATATTATTCGCTGCTCTGCCGATGGTCCGTACACAACCTTTTACCTCAAAGACCGCTCCACCATTATCGTTTCTAAGACACTCAAAGAATATGAAGTATTACTCACTCCACACCTATTTTTCCGCGTTCACCACTCACACCTCATCAACCTGCGCCATATCAAGCTTTTCCGCAAATCCGACTCTGATTTACAAATGACCGATGGCTCTAACGTGCCGGTTGCCACACGCAAAAAAGATGATTTGTTGAAAGTTTTGAATACATAAAGTCTCGCACTTCTCTTCATTCCCGCCGCGATTATTAAGAAAATACCCGCACTTATTTACACAGCCCGTTTTGTGCCGTGCGCTACCCTATTTTTGTGCTTGTAAACTCACCTATACTTCTTCCACTATTATTCATGTACAACTATGAAAAAAGCACTCATTCTCGCTGCATTTGCCTTCGCGCCAGTATTTTTCACGCCGACAGACGCGGAAGCAAAAGTCTATATCCAATACTACAACAAAGATTCAGAAACGCATAAATTCAAAGTGCGCATTGGGGGCACCGATACGGAAGTCGAATTTGGCAATAGCCGCACAACAGCAGTAACCATCCAAGGCGGAGGAGATGTTTGTGTGATTGAAACCAAATGCGGGAAAATCGAAGTAAAAGATGGCGCAAAGATTGAAATTAAAAACGGCTGCATCAAAGTCATGTAAGTTCTTGATTTTTCAGCCTCACGCACCTTCCAGCTTGAACGCCCTGCAAACCCAGATTGCACCTTGCCTGCGAGCTTTTTATTGAGCAAGGTGCAGTTTGTTTTCAATTGCCCTCCAAGCTAGATATAATCTAGCCTTGAAGTCAGCCGAGCACTCTGTACTTTATGCTGTATAAAATTTGTACAAAATTTTCTCATAAATTTCAAAAACAACCTCAAAAAAACTTTACACGATTATGAAACGTTTCAAACTTTCTTTCGGTGGTAGTCTTGCAATGAGCTTTGTTACTGCTTTACTGGTACTTTTCAGTACAAACTCCTCTTTCGCACAATTCGGACCGAATCCGCAATTTCACAATAAAGATTTTTACGTCGGACCTCGTATTGGGTTAGGTGGTATCGGTGGTGCTGGCTTGGGTTTGGGCGTTAATGCAGAATATGGTATCACGCAGCAAATTGGCGTCACCGGCACATTTGGTTGGTCAGGCTATTCTTCTAGTTATTGGACATATACGAATCTGATTTTCGCCGTCGGTGGAAACTTCCACGTGGATTTGCTCAAAGTCAAGAACCTTGATACCTACGCGGGTTTGGGGCTTGGATGGAATTTTGGTTCGGTTACATCCAATGATGCTCGCTATACGTGGGACACGGGCTATGGCGGCTTTTTCTGGGATTTCCGCGTGGGCGGTCGATACTTTTTCTCGGATAAATTAGCGGCGACGGCAGAATTTGGCTATGGCTTCGGGTATTTGCGTCTGGGCGTAGATTTCAAATTGTAATCAGAGTTTTTCATATCATCCCACAAGCCTCAGTTTTTATGCCGGATTGAGGCTTGTTTCGTTTATGCTGGCAAAAGCAAAAAATAGTGTATTTTGGAAACGTAATCAAAAGCTTCTCCTCATCAACACTAGTATTTATGCGACTTTTTAGCATTGTTTTTACTCTCGTTTTCGCGTATTGTATAGAATCCAGTGCGCAAACTTTTGATACAAAATCATCCATCACAGTTACAGGCTCGGCAGAAATCCGTGTGCCGCCTGATGAAGTCGTGCTTTCCTTAGAAGTGCAAAAATTGCATAAAGATATAAACACAGCAAAAAAGCAAAATGATGAAACCATTGCGAAGATTCTTGATTTGACGAGACGTTTCGGCATTCTTCCGCAGAATATTCAGACGAATTTCATTGCAGTAGATATGCAATACGAAACCGCATCGGAAAACGGACGGCGAGTCTATGATGCCGATGGACTTGAGAAACGAGTTTTTCGGGGCTATCTTATCTCAAAGACAGTACTGGTAAGGCTTACAGAGATTGCTCGCTTTGAAGAATTTTTCTCTGACGTACTGAAAACAGGACTGAGCGAAGTAAAAAATGTGTACTTTGAGACCTCCAAACTCCGCGAAAACCGTGACAAAGCACGAGAGCAGGCAATGAAAGCAGCCAAAGAAAAAGCAACGGCGATGGCGGCGGCTATTGGGCAAACGATTGGAAAAGCAATCACGATAACAGAACACGTGCCGACGCACTCCGGCTTTTCAGCACAGCAAAATGTGATGAGTAATTTTTCCGCAATGGGAAGCGGGGCAAGCAATTTAGAGAGTTTGGAGACCTTTGCTCCCGGTACAATCAAAATAAATGCGCAGGTTTCGGTTACGTTTTTGTTGCAGTGATTTTTTTGAACAGTGCTGTTTTACGCCTCTTGCAGGGGCAGAGTAATCCGCACCATCACTCCGCCCTTCTCCCGTGCGGCAATCGTTACGCCTACGTCATCTGAGAGCTTTGGGGCGAGCAGTCGCAGACGCTCTTTCGTAATTTCAACTGCGCGTGAGCGGTGCGCCGTGCCTTGTGTTTCAGCATTTTCTTGTGGTGATTTCTTGCTTTGCAAGCCGCTTCCATTGTCCTCTAATGTAATGGATAACAGCGTTTCTCCCTTCTTTTTCTGGCTTTCCACAACATTGAATGCAATGCGGATATGCGCTTTTTCGTTCCGCGCAACTGCTTCAATGCCCCTGAAACCATGCTCGATGGTATTTTCCAAAAATGGTTCGAGGAGCATACTCGGAACCCTCACAGAATCAGGGTCTAATGCTGAATGAATTTCTATGGAGTATTCAAATGCTTGTTCTAACCGCATTTGCTGGATACTCAAATACTTTTCGGCAAATTCTACCTCCTCCGAAATACTCACGGTATCTTGATACGAGCTTTCGAGCGATTGTCGCATCACCGAAGCAATTTTGGAAAGATACGTCGCCGTAGCGCGAGTATTCGCACCGCTTATGAGATGGTGCTGCACCGAAGAAAGCGCATTGAACCACAAGTGAGGATTTAAGCGAGTTCTGAGCAAACGCTGTTCCGTTTCGGCAATCTGCTTTTCCGCCGCCAAACGCCGTTGCCGATAAAACAACACGCCCAGAAGTACCGCCAAGACCGCACTAATACTCACGGAAATCAATATTGTGTTTTTTTGCTGAAGTTGCAACGACTGAAGTTCTGCGATATGACCAAGTTCAGTGAGTCGCGCTTCTTTGCGATTTGCCTCGTAGAGGTTTATAAGTGCATTGAGCTGCTGTTCTTTCTCTTGGCTGGATGCACTATCGCCCAGTTTTTTTGCCAACTCGAAATGAAATAATGCTAACGTCGGGTTGTTGCGCTTTTTGTAGATGCCCGAAATTACCTCATGACTATGAGATTGATTTACAAGCATATTAGACCATGGATCAGGCATTTGTTGAGCATAACTCACGCCTTGTTGAGCATATTCTAATGCTTTATCATAATTTCGCAAGGAATCATATGCTTCTGCAATCCGCATAGAAGCATTAGCGATATATTCTTTTTTACCAAACTCATTTGCCTTCTGTATCACCTCCGTTCCAAGAGCGATAACCCGATTAAAATTTCCCTCCTCTAAACAAATATGCGATTGTACGATAAGGCTACGAATAATCCCATGCACAAAACCAATGCGCTTGCTTTCATCCAATGCTCTATTTGCATAAACCAAAGCTGTGTCAAACTGATGTAGAGTAACGAGATTACTCGTAAGATTTACCGAAGCTAAGATTTCTTTTTGGGCATCGTGATTTTGTCGTGCTATTTGAATAGCTTTTTTGCTATACAATACCGACTCTTCACGCCTATTCAAGCGGGATAGTCCCATAGCTAAATTCAGGTATGCAATGGATAAGGCAGGATTTTGCGGTGCATATTGTTCAAATGTTTGTGCTGACTCTACAAAATACTTCACGGCATTACTCACATCACCAACAGCGTTATAGACAAGACCGCTTGTGTACAGTGCTTGAGCAGCCTGAGCAAACATATGTAATTCGGAGAAAATTTTGTGAGCATTTTTACCTGATGATAGCGCCTCAGAATATTTCTTTTGTGTAAGAAAAATATTCGCTTGCAACATATATCCCCAAGCAATACCCTTATCAAAGTCGAGTTGCAAAGACAGTTTCAAACATTTCTCAATGAAATATTGAGCAGAATCTAAGCGGTCAAGACGATTGGTATAGAGTACGCCCAGCCGTTGATACGCATTGGCTAAATTTGTATCTTTCGCTGTCGAAAGAACATTGCGCAGGCTGTCAATTTGAGCGAAGGAATTTTGTGCAGACAGCTTTGTAACTGCTATACTAAGAAGTACAATACAAATAAAGAGATAGCGGAAGTACATAGTAAATCAATGATAAGGATTTGTAGTTTGTAGTAAGTAAAACTATGGCAAACTCAGTTGTTATTATGAATGAAAAGTATTATATCCTGTAATTTATCTATAGAAGTTGTTTAGCATTTTTTTCAAAAAACACAGGAACTCCCATTTCATAGTCTGTGAAGGATATTTCTCACATACTCTTCACCAACATACCATGCAATGGAAGTCCTGTCATCGTCAAGTATAGAAACGTATATCATTCCCTGGTTAAGCATTGGTTCACGCGGTAAAACCGATGACGTACCAACGCTGGAGATTGTTCAAGCAATTCTCTATCGGGTAAAAACCGGCTGCCAATGGCGGTCTTTGCCAGTCAAACAGTTCTTTACGAATAAGCCCTATACATGGCAAGGTGTCTATCACCATTATCGCCACTGGATTGCTGACGGTTCATGGCGTGCTGCCTTTGTCGCCTTGCTCAAGGAACATCCTCGCGTCATTGACCTGAGTTCTGCACAATTGGATGCCTCGCATACGCCAGCCAAGCGCGGCGGAGAAGCCGTTGGCTATCAAGGGCGAAAACGGTGCAAAACAACGAATTGTGCTGTTTTGAGCGATAAGAATGGTACGCCCGTAAGCTATGCAACACCAAGAAGCGGCGAACATCACGATACCTTTGAGATTGCAGAGATTCTTCGTGAAATGATTGCTTTGCTGCTTGAAGCAGACATTGATGTGCAGGGTATTTTCCTCAACGCCGATGCAGCCTTTGATACCACACTCGTCCGCTCGGTATGCGCGGAGTTCGCTATCGAAGCCAACATCCCTATCAACCCGCGCAATGGTGGTACCGAAGACCGTGACGAATACTTTGACGATGAACTCTACAAGCAACGAACGGTTATTGAACACACCTTTGCATGGCTTGATGGCTTCAAGGGATTACTTGTTCGCTACGAAACAAAGCTCAAACACTGGTCGGCTATGAATGTCATCGGCTTTCTCATTATTTTTATCCGTAGAATTCTCTAACCTCAAAAATGCTAAACAACTTCTTGGAAAAATCTGAGAGAAAAAAGCATTGCGGTAAGTATTTATCACACTTTCAGCGATTTTAAGACCTCAACGAACTTGTGCATTTCCTCCGTTGTTCCCATACTCACGCGGCAGAAACGGCGATTGAGTGCGGTTCCGTCACGGACGATGACTTGCTTCGATTCCATAAGTTTCGCAAAATCTTTCGGGTACTTTTCCGTTTCAAAGTAAATCACGTTTGCGAAGGATTGTGGGTGAAAAATCCCTTCGCTTTTGAGGTACGAACTCACGATTTCACGCCCTTCGGCAATTTTCCCGTTTGCCATCGTTATAAACGCTTGGTCTTTGAGTGAAGCCTGTGCTGCTGCCATTGAAACCTGCGAAATCGCATTTGCGCTCCACGCTTGAAGAGCAACGAGTTTTTTCACCGTTTCAGGATGTCCAATGCCATACCCAACCCGCATCCCCGCTAATCCGTAGAGTTTCGAGAACGAACGCACCACAATCACATTCGGGTTCTGCGCGGCAAGCGGAATCATACTTGGGTCTTTTTGTATGTCGGTCAGAAAATCGTGATAGACTTCATCCACAACCACAACTGCCCTTTTTGCTGCTTCTTCGCAGAAAGCCCGTAACTGTGAGGCTTCCAGCTTTGTTCCCGTCGGGTTGTTGGGGTTGCAAACATAGACAACGCTTGTTTTGGGCGAAATTGCGCTTGCCATTTTTGACAAATCATGCCGCAAATCCGCATCAAGACTGATTTCCACCACATTTGCTCCAGAGCGCCGCGCCATTGATTGAAGAACAAAAAACGTCGGCGTTACTGCAATAACATCCATTCCAGGTTTTGCGAAGGCGAGTGCCGCCAAGCCAAGTATTTCTGCGCTTCCTGCTCCTACCACAATATTTTCCGGTGCAACGCCGCGAAATGCCGCTATATCCTGTACAAGCGGTTGCACATTTGCATACCGATTACCGCGCTGAACGGCTTCCAACATAGCTTCGCGGGCTTTGGGGCTTGGTCCGTAGGCATTTTCGTTGCTGCCCAAAAGCAGCCAACCTTCGTCTTTAAGAGCAAGTTCACGTGGGCTTGCGTGGCAAGCGGCTTCAAAGGATTTTGCTTGAATGGTGCTTGGAAGTGCTGTTGCGAGTGCTACTCCACCGATGGCGGAAAGCGAGGATTGAAGCCATTTGCGGCGAGAAAGTGCGTTGGACATAGTTGCTTCTCCAAGTATTGTTGAGCCAAGTAATAGTAAAATATGTTATTTGTTTTGGGTCGCACCAAAATATACGGATTTCCCCTCTATACTCCGTACAATCGTCGTCATTTCACGAGGTTTAAGGCTATTAAGCAGCTTTAATCCTTGCGGTTGGATTTGTTTCATCACTTCGGTAAATCGCTTTTCAATAGCTGCAAACTGTGTGGAATCTGAATAATGTGTGATGAGAATAGTGTCGTAATCCGCGCTGGAATCTTTCACCGAAAGAAGCTGATACCTCGCAATAAACCGACTTTTCAATGCCTCTTTCCGAAAAACAAGCCAGTTGTTTTCGTAAAAATACCGCGCTTCGGCTTCTTTGCCCTTATGAGTTCTTACGAAATCCATTACCGTAATTACCTCTGATGCTGATGATTGCTTGCTTTGAGTAAGAGCAGCACTTGTGCAACAAAGCAAAAAGAAGAAAACAAGGATGTGCATAATTTAGCTAAAAAACATTGAACATGGGATTGATTATACATCACAAAACTACGGATTGCTGAAATGCAAAGCGATTACTTTTCGCCTAAAGTAGAGACTGCACCGCTCAATGAGGCAGATTGCGAATATTTCAGTCGTTCAGCGACGGTTTTGAGTTGTTGGGCGATTTTTTTTTCATATTTTTTTGCAGAGTTTGTCACATTCGTTCTGCGTCCTTGTATCATAGGTAGTTTCCCCATTGAAGGGAGCATTCATCATCTATTTTTTCTCAAAACAGCTATGAACAAATTTTTGCAAGGAATTTCGTATTCTTACAATCGTAATATCGGTTGGCAAGACCGAACAATTCGCATTACTTTGGGGATTGCCACAACGGTTGCCGCCGCATATTTTGCTCCTCAGAACTTGTGGTATTCCGTTGGCTTTGGAGTGTTTGCCATGGCGCAATTTGGTACGGCATTTTCCGCGAGGTGTATTCTGTGTTATTTTGCAGGTCAATGCACAATTGGCGCAAATGAACGACAAAAATTAGATACAAAAGGCATCATGTATGAACGAGCAAGGAACTAAGCCATGAAAACAACTTCATATCCTCTTTCCGCGCCGATACATGAAGAAGCGGAATTGATAGAACGTGCGTTGAGCGGCGACCGTGAAGGCTTATCTTTGCTGCTCAAACGTCATCAAACCTTCATTTTCAACGTTGCACTGAAAATGATCAACAACGTCGAAGATGCTGAAGATGTTACGCAAGAGGTGTTAATAAAAATTATCACGAACCTTGCCCGTTACGACCCGCAGAAAGCCAAGTTTACGACGTGGTTATACAAGATTGTGTTTAACCATATTCTGAACATTAAAAAGCAGAAATATGAATATCTTGTCGCTGATTTTGAACAATTCTTTGAAGCAATCGAATCTTCACCTGTGCAGGACTTAAGCGAAGAAGAAGAGCGGGAAATGAAGTTACAGATTGAAGAGAGTAAAGTGGCGTGTATGCAAGGGATGTTGATGTGTTTAAGCCGCGAACAGCGGCTTATCTACATCATTGGATCAATCTTTGAGATTGACCACATTCTTGGCTCAGAAATACTCAACATTACTCCCGACACCTTTCGGCAACGGCTTTCCCGCTCAAAAAAAGACCTGCATAGTTGGATGCATAATAGGTGCGGGCTTGTCAATACGAGTAATTCCTGCCGTTGCCCCAAAAAAACGAAGGGATTTATTGAGCGCGGCTGGGTGGATGAAAAAGCGCAGAAATGGCATGGAAACTACTCGCAGCGCATCAAAGAGTATTCCGAATCGCACCTTAACGAAGCCTTGCTGACGATTGATGACCTTTATGCACGGTTGTATCAGGGACATCCGTACAAAATACCAAAACAACGTGCAGAAGTCGTTGAATCTATCCTTCACGATAAGCGTTTGCAGGAGATGTTCGGCACGAAATGACTTTTTCAGGCGTTTGGTGATAGATGTTTCAGCCGCTCAGCAATTACTCACCCCTCAACCACGCCTTGAACACACTGACCTTTTCCCTGCTGATAATGACGGCTTCTTGCGCCGAAGGCTGCAAATGCACGAGCAAGCGACTCCCGTAATACGCATCGGCACTCAGGATTGCCTTGCAGTGGATAATGTATTGCCTGTTTGCACGGAAAAAACTCTGCGGTGGCAATCGCGCCTCAATTTCTTCCAATGTCTCGTCCAGAGCGTACTCTTGCTTATGGTCGTACATTGCCCAGACGAGCTGGTTTTTCATAAAAAAATAGGCGATTTTTTCTGCCGAAAGAGGAATGATTCGATTCCCGCTTGATGCTAAAAAGGTGGGCATTCCGAATGAAGATGGCGCGGCAGTGTGAGCAGTGGTGCGGGCGTGGTGCATTTCTCCCAATAAACGCTGCACTTCCCGAAGAGCATCCCCCGAATACAAAAGTTTGTTTTGATGATACTTCTCGAAAGCTCGTTTCAAATCGTCGTTTCTAATCGGTTTTAAGAGATAATCCAGCCCGTGTACTGAAAAGGCTTGTACGGCATACTCATTGTAGGCAGTCGTGAAGACAATAGGAACAGCAAGCGCAAATGCCTCAAAAACCTCGAAAGAAAGACCATCGGACAACTGAATGTCCGAAACAATCATATCAATCTTGACGCGCCCCATATTTTCCTGAAACCACGTCATTGCTTCTTCAACCGATGATAACTCCGCCAGAATAGTCGCTGTGCGGTCTAGTTCGGTAATCATTGAGCGGAGTTTCCGCATCGCAATATCTTCATCTTCGAGTAAAACCAGATTCATGCTCATAGCTTTTGGGTAGTGGTACTTTCACGCGGAACACGTCCTCTTCTTGCTCAATCACAATGGGTTCTCCGCATAATAATTCGGAACGCTTGGAAAGGTTTGCCAGCCCTGTTCGCGTTCCCGATGAGTTTTTGAGCGGCGCAAACGTATTTTCCACGACAAAATACGCATTTTCCGCCCGGTTTTCCGGCGAGCGAAATTCCACAAACATTTTGACGTACACAGGGTTTTGCCGCGTCATTCTGTTATGCTTCACCACATTTTCTAACAGTAATTGCGAAGAAAGCGGAAGAATCATAAATGTTGATTCTACGGCGTGTTTGGACTCAATTTCACAGAAAAACTTCCCTTCAAAACGTACTTTCAAAAGATACAAATACGCATCGGCAAATGCCAATTCTTCTTTGAGCAAGACCAAATCTTTTTGCTGAATTTCCAAGACAGCCCGAAAAACCTGAGAAAGTTTTTCGATAAATTCTATGGTTTTATCGGCATCCTCACGCGCAAGACCGCTTAATGTGTTCAGAGAGTTAAAGAAAAAATGAGGATTTATCTGCTGTTTCAGAGATTCAATTTGCCCCAAAAGGCTCTCTTGGCGCACTGCCGCAAGTTCCGCTTTCACTGACTGGTGCTGTTCCGAAACTTCCAGCGTCCTTGCCACAATCAGACTCATACAAAAGAGCAGCAAATTACGCCCAAATTCATCACGAATGTAAAATCCAATCGGCGGACCATGCGTCAGTAATTGCCAAACAGGAAAATGCAACGAAATAGAAATACCGGATAGCAAAAAATAGCACAGCACATTCGCAATAACACGCGCCCGAACCGATGCACGGAAGAGCCGCACATTGAGCCATAGACTACACGCCAGAACCGACGTATTGAGAGTAAAAAAGGTGAGCGCGTCAAGCAAGTGTACATTACGCTCTGCGGCATGACGCGGCTCCAATGCTAAAAAAACGATATTTACCGACATCAATGCGCCCACGCCAAACGAATACGACAAAAGAACATTCCTCGACAAGCCCGCAGAAGCAAGTGTTCCTGTGCTTTTGCCGAAAAAAGAAGAAATGATTCGGATGGTATTGTTGATAATTCGCATGAGTTTTTCGATAAAAGGCTGATAGTCTTTGCTTTTGCTCGTGATTATGCCCGTAATGTCGGTAGTAATGTTCGCTCGCCATACCACATCAACACTGATACAACGGCAAATATACCCCACATCAATCCCACCGATGCAATGTTTCGTGTGCATTGTTCAATAAAAGGCGTAATGAGGTTTTCCTGACCCGACCAACGCTCAATGCCCCACGCAAAAGCAGCTATCATTGCCGACACAGCAGCAATAATGCGCACACCGGCATACAATCGCCCTTTGGAAAGGAGTATCAAAAAAGGGATGATGCTGACCACAATACATAGCTGCATCCACTCAATACCGATATTAAAACCGGCGATGGAGAGCGCAAGCTGTATTGCGCCAAGTTCTAAATGCTGTAACGTCTCGGCAAACGCCAAGCCATGAACAAGTCCGAATCCTGCTGCTATCCACATCTCACGCTGTGCAAACATCGGACGCAAGGCATGAAGCGCGGAAACGGCAATCGAAGCGGCAATACACAACTCAACGACGCGAGAATCAATCGAAACAATCTTTAACGCGCCCACAAGCAATGTCAAGGAATGTCCAAGCGTAAATGCAGTGATGATGCTGAGCAGCCTCAAAGCGGCATAGCGCACACCGCCGAATCTCCCCCATCGTTTTCCATTTTGCGTGAGCGGCGCAGGAAGCAGCAAGACAATCAGAAACAGCAAGTGGTCAATACCCAGACGAATATGCTCCATTCCCAAGACAAACATTCCCGCAAACCCCTGCCACATACTTCGTTCCATCGGCGGCAACGTAAATGGCGCAAGAGTATTCGAGCGAATATCCCACGCAATTACGCCCACTTCACGGGAATTTCGTTGTGAGCTTTCATCAATAATACCCGCTCCCCAATCATACCGAACAGCCACCAGCGCAGAATGCGTAACGACCTGATGCAGCACAGCATCATAAAACCACACAAAATCCTGCACGGGCGAACCTTCCGGCGGTTTCATCACCATTCGCACAAAAAGTTCATAAAACTGCCCGTTTATTGGATTCGAGGAAGAATCAAGGCGCATAGCTTCAATCTCCACGCTCCAAGGCAGACCCGCCCGTGTGCGTGCCGTGCTGTGCTGAAGCAGGTACGATGCGATTTCGGAGTAATTCCGCTCCAATACTTGCTTCGTCGGCAGTTCCGCTATATTCTCTTGTATTTTTCCCCGCAAGGCAAGCCCTAATTCATCCAAAGGAACTTGAATATCGGCGGAAATACTTCGCTCGTGAATATCAAGCTGAATGAACGAGTTTGGCATTGGGTGAGCCAAAGCGGCTTTCCCGCAAAGCAGAAATAGTATTGCTGCTACGCAAACAAAGCCGCTGTGATGATATTGCTGTTTGTGGTTGTGCATATTTTCATTCCTTGACGGACGGCATTATCGCAAGGCTGTCATCATTTTTGGAACAACGAATGTTCCTTGAGAGGTTGTTGCGACAAGCTGGTACATATAATTTCCTGTCGGCAGTCCCCAAAGAGCGGGATTGATTTCTAGCGTATGCTCACCTGCCGAGCGTACTTCGTCCGGCAAAACAGTAGCGACCTTTCTTCCCGACAAATCCCACAGTTCCAACCGCACTGTTGCTGCTTGTTTGAGTGTGAATGGAATGGTCGTGGTGGTACGGTAAGGATTCGGGAAATTTTGTCCCAACTCAAACACTTTTGCGGTCTCTTTTTCGATATGCCCCACACCCGTTGTGCCGTTCCCCTGCACCGTTACTTGCATGAAAGAATCATAACCGCCAGTTGTTGTGTTTGGGGTAAGCGTAGCCAGTTGAAGAGCGTAGCCATCGGAAAAGATATTGTCTTGCGAGTAAGAAAGCGGGTCTGTACCTTTAGCGTAGATCGTCCGATTTGCTGTATAAAGTGCGTTTTTTGCAGCAACGTCAAACGTAAGCTGAGAAACGGCGCTATATGTTGAGCTGACATAGACTTGGAAGTGAATATGACAAATACGCCCCGTGTACCATCCGGGGAAAATTGTGGTAAATTCCACTTCACCGTTTGCATCGGTGAACTGATAGCCGCGCAGGTATTTAGAGTTTGCATCACCACGATTATTGGCAACATTGTAGCCCGAATACACGCCGTCTTTGTCGCAGTGCCAAATGTTCACTCGTACATTCCGCATGGGCAGGCAATTTCCCGCACCGACTACCCGAAGTTTCAGATTTAATCGGACTCCTTGCTGTGTTTCTCGAATATCTTTTCGGAAAAATGCGGTATTTTCTGAAAGGTCAAGCGGAAACGGTCCGGCGGTTTCCGACGGAATAAGCGTACAGGTAGAGGTCTGCTGTACAAGCGGTGCGGCGGCGAGTTCTTTTCCGACAAACACCATGCCTAAGCCTGCTCCGGCGCTTTTGAGAAAATCTTTACGGTTCATTGGGTATGTCCTTTGAAAAAATAATAGGGGAAACAAGAATGGTACGAAAATGTTACTTAGAAACTTCCGCCGTAATCACGTGTTCTGTCGCGGTAGATACTGTGAACGTGCGGTTGATTACGATAAATTATCCCTCCGGCGTAAAAAAGTTCAATCCAAACGCTTGGACCATCAATACGAACATAGTCATTTTGCGCAGTTATTCCGGCATTTCCCGAAAAGAGAATATACGTGCCGTTTAGTTCGCTTTGATAGGTATTCATAAGGCATTGTGCGGTCTCCGCGTCAAGGTCTTGGACGTATGTTCGCATGGTAGCAAGCACCAAAGCCTTTTGCGCATCGGAAAGCGTTGAAACTGCCAAACCGGTTTTTGTGGTGGGGAATTGTTTATCTTTTCCCGGACCCAGCACAATATCTCCAAAACTTGACGACGACCGAGCTGCGGTGGCTTGTGCAGTGGTCAGCGAGGCTAACATTGCACGAAGAGCATTTTTTTCCTGTCCTAAAGGGTCAAATGTTGTGCCGTTGGTTGTCCATGTATCCGGCTCAACGGCAGCAAACATCGGTGTTCCACCTGCGACAACGCCGTTGTTGTAGGTGATGTTGTGCGTAATGTGGTGCCCCGTGAATTGCAGTTGCCACGTACCCGTAGCAGCAGGAGTGCCGTAAAAGGCAATATAGTATTGAAAATTCCCGTAGCCATTCGGTTGCAGCACACCCAAAACATCATCCGCGGCAATTACCTGATTCACTTCTTCATATCCTTCGTTGGCGGTTGTGCCTGTGGCTGCTTGGACAATAGCAAGAGCCAAGGCGCGTTGTTGGGCGGTTAAATCCGCCAAACGAAGACCATTTCGCGCCGAAAGACTTGCCGGAAGATTCGACCATTTGTACGCATTTGTGCTCGTGTAGGCAAGTTGCACCGTTGCAATCTGGCTCGCGGAAAGGCTTGCTTTGAAAGCATTCACAGCAGCAAGAACTCTTGCCGGAGAGGACGAAGTACACATACCTGCTGTGGATGTGCCGCCCGCCGCAGCGACATTCAGCGTAAATGCGCAAGATTGCCCGCCGAAAGTTATCGCAAAACTCGCTGTACCGCTCCCGGAAGGTGTACCTGTGATAGTATAGCTGAGTACGCCTTCCCCTTTGGTGAGTGTTCCGGCTTGGAGCGTCGCGGTTAGTCCTGTTACGCCCGTAGAGGTGATTGCCGTTCCTGCTTGGTATGCAGCGCCATTGCCCCCTGTGTACGGAACGGATGCTGTGCCGTTGTAGGCAGTATTAGCAGAGGCAGTCGCTGAGAACGTCGAAGACGAGCAGTTCAGCGTGGAAATGGCTGGACTTGTTGCAACGGTGGTGTTGTCTTGGCAAGCAAAGAAGAGGACTGCCGGAGCAATGAAGACAAGCATCAATGCGAGTATCCACGCTTGTTTTTGAATGAATCTGGTCATAATGTTTACCCCAAAATGTGATAAAAAATTGATTGAAAAAGTTTGGCAATGAATTTTAATTACACGTTGTGTTTTGCGCACCAGCATTTATCCAATTTGCGATGATCGCACGCTGTGCATCTGTCAGAGCGGCTCTTGGCGAAGGTGGCATTCTACGAGAACCAAGAGATGAAGCGGTAATTGTGTAAACGACACTGCTATTGGCATTACTCGCTTTTACGCCGCGCATGATACCGGAATAGGATGACAAATCATAGCCATCTGAGCGGGTTTGCGAGTCATGGCAGCCACTGACGGCACAGTTTGACTGAAATATGGGCTGAACATCCTTCGAGAAACAAAGAGTGGCGGTGGTTGTATCGGTTGTTGTAGCGGTGGTATTCGCTGTCGGAGTTGTTGTACAACCATACCAAACAACAAATAAGGCAATCACTGCGATTGCGATACGAAGCGGTTTCATGGTGTTTTCCCTTGGATACGTGAAAAAGAGTTGATGAAATGAAGATATGATTATCTCTGCACCTGTTACAGAGGTTTCGGGTGAAGTGGAAAAAGCGCATGGTGAATTGTCATAATCGGCAGGTGAATTGTTTTTCTGCTTGATGTATTGCGCCGTTCCCGCTATCTTTGAAGCAGTTTTCACCATTCCAAAATACCTTTTTCTTGCCTCCACAAAAGATTATTCGCAAAGGATGGAATATGCTGCCTCACGAAACAACACTGACTGCTATTCAAGAATTCATGCGGCGTTTCGGCGTACGGCAGCGTTGGATGAATTCTTCTCCAAACTCATCCGAAAACATCTCCCCAAAAAGAGTTTCTCGTGCAACGGGGCGAGACGTGCCGCCATATTGCTTTTACTCACGCAGGCTGCACAGTAACAGCACTCCATCCTGCACTCACCATAAAAAACATCTCCAACCAACGCAACACAGACACACTGAAAATAAGTGCTTAGAAGAACGAGCCAATACACTTGAAAGACGGTGAGTTCCGCACCTGCACAGCGCAATTGACCGCAAAGAATTCAGCTTTGCTTCGATTGATCTTTGTGTTGCTGAGTGTGGCACTTTTTCCTTACCCGTCGGGGGGCGGCTTTCGCAATAAACGCTGCCACAGGATTTTGATACAGTTGAGCTGTGGAGAGTAGAGTGTCGAATACTCTATCACCACGTTCCTTCGCCTTCCAGCGCTCTTGTCCAGCGTACATTTCGTTACTATGATGGATTGGAGCGTTATCAAGAACAATATGCAAGCATTTCAAGGCTCTGCTACGGTGCTTGACGAAATCATCAATCACGGCAATGACACAATCATCATTGATGTTCTGCTCGAAGATGATTCATTATTTTTGCGAAAGAAGCCAAGGACACTCAAGCGCTGGTGGTAGTCTTGCACCGGCAGCCAGAGTGGTCGCTTGGGATGCTGCCACGCCATTAGTTATTGTGCTTGCAGGCTTTAGCCTGCCGCATGGGCATAGACAAGTTCAAGTTCAATTTCAACGCGTTCTTCGCGCTTCTCCCAGAAATGCCCAATGCTTCTTAACGTGAATTCGGGATAACTTTGAAAAGTAACAAAACCTCCGGAAATTAGAGTTGCATATTCTCTAACCCTTTCTTTTCCAGAGGTGTCCAATGGACATAACAACAATCTACTACGACATTGATAACTTTTGCAAGTTTGTTGCACAGAGTTCTTTTCCACGTCTTTCGGTGTCAAATGGTGTACGCCGTGTTCGTCAGCCAGACCTTTGCCCAAGTGAGGTGATGACCATTCTGGTGTGGTTTCATCATGCCGGGTATCGTAGATTCAAACAGTATTATCAAGAATGTACCGATACAAAAGAGATATTCTCATTCTTCTCTCCGTGAAAATTCTGAACCAACTTTGCTATCCGTGTCCCATTACCCACGATGCGTATTTCAAGGCTGACGAGCCACATTGATTCTCAAGGTTTGCACTACATAAACCTTTCTATTACCGTGAGATATTCCGCTTCCTTATTTAGCCAATCGTAGTGCCCACAACCTTCGAGTAGTACTAGGGTTGAATTGGGCAGCCCCTCGTGCGCCAGACTAGCTGTTTTTTTTATGAATAATGTCTTGTTTGCCTTGGATAATGAGAGCCAACTGCACAAAATTTTCAGCAGTCCCGTATAGTACTATTTGATTTTGGTAAGATTGGTATAGACTAAATCATAGATAGTCGCATTGCCCTACGTCAAGCGTTCAGCAATAATGGGAACGTATTTTTATCATACAAGTATGCCAGAGCAAGTGCCTTGCCGAGCTGAAGCCGCGCAAAATAGCTTGCCTCGTCGCCCGCAATTTTCTCGTTCCACCACGCCAGCGAATCGCGTTCCTGCTTGCTGAGTTTGTCATTGATGCTTTGTCCAGCGTACGTGAGCAAATCCAGATTCCGTCTGCCGGATGAGGATAGAATAAGTTTGTCAATTCTGTTCGGGTGAAGCGTTGCGTAATACGACGCGAGGATTCCGCCACAGGAATGTCCCATCACAGTCCATATTTCGATGTTCAGATGCTTGCAGAGCGCTTCGATATACCACACCATAAGCTCCATCGTAATCGTCGAGATATCAATCACTAGCAGCACGGACTTCCCTGTTCTGCGCTGGTCGAAGATGATAGTTCAGTTATTCGCGGAAAGTTTTTTTGCCACACCCTCGAAGCTATTACTATTTATCCCGGGGCCGCTGTTGATAATCACTATGGAATGTCCCTTACCAAAAGTGTTGTAATAGATTTGCACTCCTTGAGATGGCGCAAAACCATCCTGCCCAGCAGGAAGCGAAATGGAAAAGAATACGCGAAGAATCAGCAAATCAAGTACACGCCTCACATACAATATCACATTTGAAATGCTTTATTGGGAATGTTCATTTCTTATTTCCTTCTTGTGTAAAGTCCGTCAAATGCAGTTATCCATGTTTTTCCGTCGTCGGTGGACACTTCCCATAATTGACGTACTCGATTTGCATCCAGATTATAGAATGTCATTTTACCCAGTTGTTTTTGTCCTTGTGCGTTTATACTCTCGCTGCGGTATTTGAGCGCTTTTTCGGCAGCATCGTACTCACCGAAAAATTCTATCACCGTGCCGCCGTTATCGTTCCAAAACTGCCGCCACTTGCGCTGCACGGGGTCGTAAATATTGAAACTTTTCCCTACATAGCCGCCTTTAGTGTAATAATTTTCGACAATAGTACAATTCCCATTCGCCCGCTCAATAATACTCCGTGCGGTTGGTGGCAGATTGGGCGTGGCGTAAGGGCGAACATCCCACGCGCCAAGCCAGAAATCAAATTGCCTGTTTTCCGGCACGGCATCACACGTAACGCAGAGATTTTTTTCTGCTTCCAAAACAATTTTTTCATACCGCGACTCTCTACGAATGGCATCGAAATCCGATTCCATCTCCAGGCCCTGCCGAGAAACTGCAAACCCTCCCCTAACGACGCTGTGCAACTCGTCGAGTGCTTTTTGGGGTTGCTTCAAGACCGCATAGACGCGGGCGAGACGAAAGGTCGCACTCGTCGTTTGGAAATTGAGTTGAAGTGCTTGTTTATATGATTCGATTGCCTCTTTGAATTTCCCTTCTCCGTGCAGAGCAACGCCCAGCCTGAACCATGCACCGCCATTTTTCGGCTCTTCTTTGACGATTGCAAGATACCGAGCGGCAGCATTTTTCCAGTTTTGTTGCTGAAAAAATGCGTTTGCTTCGGCGCGGGCGGCAGAATCTATCGTATTGGTTGCTGCATAAGCCAGAGTGCTGTGTACTAAGAATTGCATACCACAGAGCACGATTAGAATTTGGTAATAATATTGCATAAATGTTTTGAGGGTAAAGTTATCAAGAAAATTTCCGTTGAATTGGTCGTGCACAGCTATGGCAAACGCTTACTTTTCATATGTCACAACAACGCTCTTAAAATCTCCATCGCTTCTATCAGCAACAAAAACTCCTACTGAACCTTTTTCTCGATTATGCAATTTTTTTACCACCAAGGAGGGCTTGTTTGCTCGATTGATGAATGCTGCGATTGAATCGTTTGCAATAACTATTCTCATCGTAAACCAATCTGTTGGCTTTGGTGCGTTGAGAATGTCATTTTCAAACACCCCGTTTTGTTCTGCTCGTAGTCTTCTCCACGGGTATGCGGGCTGCGAAATGTATTGGATGGCATGAATACGACGAACAGAATCGGTCGTTTGAAAATTGAAGGGACGGCAATAAATCGCATCATAGGTGCTATCATTCAATCCATAAAAAGCAATTCCGACAAAACTTCGTTGATACACATCTTTGCCTCTCATTTCGACTCTAATCGTTCCATTCTTAAATTCCTTGATAGGCAGCCAGACCAAACCTTCACCTTCTTTATCGGGAAGTCGAAGGAATTTTGTCGAATTTTCCTGTATGATTGTGCAATCACGGTTGAAGACCGTGATTTTTCCTTGCTCCATGAGCTGAGGAAGATTATAAACTTGCTGCTTTTGTGCGGTAGCCGCAAAAGGAAATGAGAGCAAGAGGAAATACAAAAGGTACGTTTTCATAAATGTTTTTATCGCCTACTTTTATTGCTTCGTGTAAGTGGTTCTGAATAGTTGGAATGCGAATTTACAATTCCACATCCCTGTTTTGCGAACTTCCGTTCGCACTCCAACTTGTGTATTATGTTATTTCAAATCCTGCAATAATACCTCAATCGCCTTTTCTAACTGCAAATCACGCCCTTGCGAAACACTTTCGGGATCGTTATAAATTAAAACATCCGGCTCCAATTGCTGGTTTTCTAGGTATTTTCCATTTACGTCATGCTTACCGATTTCGGGAATACCAAAAACTAACATATTATCTTGTTGTGTTTCCCACCATACGGATGTCGCTGTACCAGCAACAGGCGTTCCAACGAGCTTACCAAGCCCAAGCGCCCGGTAACTGTACGGAAATCCATGTGCATTGGAATAATTACCCTCGCTCATCAGCACGATGGACTTGCGCTGCCACTTTGTGACAGGATCAGAGCCGATTTTCTGTCCGCGTGGTAAAAATGTTGCGTAGCGTTTTCCACTTAAAAGCGTTACTAAATCTTCATGCAGCCACCCACCTCCATTGTAGCGTGTATCCACAATAATTGCGTCTTTGTCGGCATAACGCCCCATCACGTCGGCATAAAACGGACGAAACTGTGCATCACCCATAGAACGAATATGCACATAGCCGATGCGCCCTTTCGAGAGGCGCTCGGTTTCTTCGCGGCGGGCTTGTATCCAGCGTTGGTAAAGGAGTTCATTTTCTTGCGGCAACGAAATTGGCTTGACGACTTCTTCCCAGCGTTTGTTTGCTGTCGGGTCAAAAAGCGAAAGCAGCGTTGGTTTATCGGCTTTGCGGTTCAGAAGTGCCGTCGCGTCTTGCTCCGGCGTAATAGCAACGCCATCAATTTTTTCAATCACCATTCCCGCTTTGATCCGAAGATTCGCACGGTCAAGAGGCGATTTATCAAGAATTTCCGCAATTTTAAGACCGCTTCCCGTATAACTTTCGTCATAGAATGCTCCCAGTGAAGCAGTTTGATCGCTGTTTTCCGCATCGAATCTTGGATTATAGCGACAACCCGTGTGCGAAGCGTTGAGTTCGCCCAAAAGCTCGCTCATCATTTCGGAAAATTCCCAATTATTGGAAATATGCGGAACGTACTTTGCATACTCTCGCTTGTACCATGCCCAATCTACGCCCTGCATATCCACGCGATAGAATTTTTTGAGTGTCTGTCGCCAGATATGCTCAAACATATATTCCCGTTCAGCAGCAGCATTCAGCGTACCTTCACCGCGAAGCGTGATGCGCTTTTGCTGTCCGTTTGCGGTGTCAATACGGATAATTGCTCCTGCCGCGCCACCTGTCAACACAAAAATAAATTTTCCATCACTTGCTTGTTGAAGCGATCCGCCGCCTTGCGCGTCGAGTTTTGTAAGCAGCTTCGTTTCTTTGTCGCGGAGTTTATGCACCCACAAATCAAAACCTTTCTCGAAGGCGCACAAATAGTACAACCGTTCGCCATCGGGGGACAAAACATAATCTGCTAAATTCGAGGAATGGAGCGTCAGCCGCAGTGTGCGATCTTCGATGTTGGCAAGGTCGAGTTCGAGCGGCTTCTTGGCTGGTTTTGCGGCTTTATCGTCCTTTTTATCCGTTTTGTCAGCACTTTTGTCGTCGGCTTTTTCTGCTTTTTTCTCGGCAGCTTCTTTTGTTTTCATGGCATCAAATTCTTCTCGCGTAAGATTAAAGCGGTCAAATGCTTCTTGCGTGAAAAACATCCCGTACACATCCTGTTGCCAACCTTGAGAACCGTGTGATTTGAAACCGTTTTTGCTGGATGCCCAAATCATCATTGCGCCGGAGGCAGCCCATTTGGGTGCGTTGTCGTCGTAACCGCTTTGTGTGAGATTCACAGGCGCTTTTTTGCCTTGTGCATCCACCAGCACCACCTCGCCGATATTCTGTTCTTTACCAAGCGTCGTACAGACCAAGTAAGCACCATCCGGCGACCAATCAAAATTTACATCGCCATCGGCGTAGGAATAATTTTTGCTACTGTCCAGCACTTGGCGTACTTGCTTGGTTTTGAGGTTGAGAATCTTGAGGGCGTTGCGCTCATGTAAATACGCCACTTCCGAGCCATCAGGCGAATAAAGTGGCTGAAATTCTTCGTCCGCCGTTGCCAAAATTGCTTCTTCTTTAAGCGCGGTAGATTTGTAGAAATAGGGTTCGTCCTCTTTGGAGCGCACGATGCTGGTTTGGTACAGATTCCACGAACCGCCCCGCTCTCCTGCATACAGGAGTGAGCGCCCGTCTGGGCTGAAACTCACCGAGCGTTCCTGCTCCGGTGTTGTAGTGATGCGCTTGGTGATGTCATAATCCACTGCCGAAACAAACACTTCGCCGCGCACGATAAACGCAACTTCTTTGCCATTCGGCGAAACGGCGAAATCGCTTGCACCAGCGGTAATTGCTTGGAATTTCTGCGCATTTTTTTTGTCTTCGACAACAATTTCAATTGCTACTTTTTTTCCTTCGCTTTCGGTCGGAGACTTCGTATAAATCTCGCCATTGAAGCCGTAACATACCGTTCCATTTTGTGCCATGCTCAAAAATCGGACGGGATGTTTGGTGTGTGATGTTACCTGCGAGGGTTGATTGGGGTTGGCGAGAGCGAACTTCCAGACGTTAAATGTTCCACTCTGTTCGGAAAGATAATAGACCTCGTTGCCATCAGGACTCCAGACGGGATTGCGGTCTTCGCCGACAAACTTCGTAAGTTTCGTGTATTTGCCGGACTTGACATCCCACGACCAAACGTCACGCGCAACCGATGAGGTGTGATGTTTACGCCACTCATCTTCGGGGCTTTTGCGGTCATGGAAAAGTAGCGTCGTACCGGACTTATTGAACACTGCATCCTGCGCAGGCGTTGTCAGAACTTGCTTTGGCTGACTTCCCTGCACCGCAACACTGTATAATTCAGACATATAACCGTTTGGAAATTGTGCGTTTTTGGCGTTGTCTTGGCGGTTCGCAAAAAAGAGAATATTTTTCCCATCGGGCGAAAACCCTGTCGGAAACTCGTTGTTAGAATGGAACGTTAGGCGTTTTGCCGCACCACCACTTACCGGAATCACAAAAACATCCATATTGCCGTGCCTGTCGGAGGCAAAGGCAATATGTTTTCCATCGGGCGACCAAACGGGACGCATATCGTGTGCTTCGTGCTGTGTGAGCATACTCGCCCGCCCGCCTGCGCTTGGTACAAGCCATAAATCGCCTTTGTAGCTAAAGCAAATCGTTGTGCCGTCAGGCGAAAGTGCCGGATAGCGCATCCAGAGTGGTGTTTGGGCAAATGTCATTGTTTGCAGCAACGCACCGAAAAGCAGTAACAATAGTGAACGGTACTTCATATACTTCCCTTATGATAGAATGTGTGATGAATAGAAGCGGGTTTGGGGCAAATTGATTTTTTTGGGGGGAATTGGTGTAATGAAAATTACTCCTTCGTCCACGTCGGAATACGCCCCGGAGTCCATGGCGCTCCGGCGATGTCTAACGCTTTTTCAAGACTTACAAGATCAGTTTCGATGACTTTTTTTAATTCCGCAAGCACAGGTGCAAACTCATTTGCTGCAATAGTGTACGTCGCCTCGTGCGTTTTGGTCGGTGCCGAAGTGGACGCAATCTGGTCGCCGACAATTTGAGCAACGCGGTCAGAAATAGAAAGCGGAACTGGCTCATTATGCTTTGCAATAACAACATCACCTCGCAAAGCAATAAGCAGTTTATTCATTTGTTTATCAAGCACTGATACGGTTTGGAGGAGATTTGCATCGGGCTTTTCTGCATCCAAGAGCGCCTTTTTGATATATTGCAAACGAGTCTTGATACTATTTGCCGCCTCCACTGCCCCAAAAACTGAGCGCTGCATTTTGTCAATCTTGCGCTGAAATGCCGTCAATGCGGCAAGGTCTGAGGCGGGAAGTGTAACGTTGTTGAGTTTTTGAACAGTGAAGGACTGTGGTGAAACAAGTTCCATCATTACACCATCCACACGCTTGGCAAGAGAAACAGCGTATTCACCCGGCATCACGAGTGCGCCGCCAATGCGGTCTCCAAACTCGAAACTATAACTATTCGAGGGTGGCGGAGTGAGTTGTGTAGGGTTTGGGTCGGGATACGATAAATCCCATACAACGCGGTTCATTCCCGTTTGCGGCTTTGTTGTAATGCGGCGTACAAGGTTTCCACTTTTATCCGTGATGGTAAAATGTAGCGTTGGTTCTTCCTCTTCCGCCTCTGCACGAAGCGCATCATAGCTAGGGTACGGTGTAGCCGAGCCGTTTTTTTCTGCCTCTTTTTCGGCATCTTTCCGCAGTTGCTTTTTGGTTTTGGGGGCGGTGTTTAGGTAATAGGTAAACGTTGCGCCGTACTCAGGGTTATCCGCCGTGAAGAAGGAATCGCCTAAATGTCCTTTGCTTTTTCCGCTGTTGGGTCGGGCTGGAATATAGAGCAGAGCTGGTTTAATAGGAAAAATAGTAGCATCTTTCGCAAGCGCTTCAGAACTGACATTACGCAAAGGCGTGTAATCGTCGAGAATATAAAAACCACGTCCGAATGTACCAAGCACAAGATCGTTTTCCCGCTTTTGGATGACTACCTCGCGCACGGCAATCGTCGGCAAGCCGCCTTTGAGTTGTATCCATTTTTTACCGCCATCGGTGGTGAAGGACACACCAAATTCCGTTCCGATAAAGAGCAAATTCGAGTTCACATGGTCTTCGGCAATGCCCCAAACCATGCCGCTTTCCGGCAAATTTGCTTTCAGTGAAACCCACGTTTTTCCGGCATCAGTGCTTTTCAAAATATACGGCGTAAAATCGGCGTTTTGGTGATTCGTGAAGGACGCATAGACAGTGTTTGCATCGTGCTGCGAAGCGTAGAGGCAAGTAACATAAGCGTTTTCCGGTACTCCCGGCAGTTTCTCAATTTTTCTCCACGACGCGCCGCCGTTTTCAGTTATTTGTATCAGCCCATCATCGGTGCCGACATAGATGAGTCCTTCTTTCTTGGGCGATTCTGCAATACAGGAAAGATTGCCGTAAAATGCTGTGGAGACATTTTTAGCAACCGCATCCACGCCCCAAACTTTGCCCATCACGGGAAGTTTATTGCGGTCTATTTGCCGTGATAAATCGCCGCTGACAGCCTTCCACGTGTCGCCTCGGTCGTCGCTGCGGAAGAGTTTTTGCGCACCGATATACAGCCGCGTCGGTGAATGCGAGCTGATAATAAGCGGCGTGTCCCAGTTCCATCGCAGCATTTCTCCCGGCTCAGGTTGTGGTTGAATCCCTGTTTTTTCGCCGCTTTTCTTGTCGTAACGGCAAATGGCAGCGTGTTGTGCTTGTGCATAGACGATATTAGGATCGCTTGGGTCAATTTGCGTTTTGAAGCCGTCCCCGCCCTGCGTGATAAACCAATCTGCATTCGTTATGCCCGAAGCATTGATAGTGCGCGACGGTCCTCCAACGCTGTTGTTATCTTGTGTTCCGCCATAAACGTTGTAAAACGGCATCGCATTATCCACCGAGACTCGATAAAACTGGGAAATGGGCAGATTGGGCGTATATTTCCACGTACTGCCCCGGTCGAAGGACTCATACAAGCCGCCGTCGCAACCGACAAGGTAGTAATTGGTGTTGTTTGGATCAATCCACATCACGTGATTATCCACGTGCTTCACGGTGGAAGGCATTGGCGCAAGCGTCTTACCCCCATTATCAGAAACCATAATATCGAAATTCATCACGTAAATACGGTTCACATCCTTCGGGTCGCAAAAAATCGTAGCATAATACTGCGCTCCTGCATCGAAGCCGTTTTGCTTCTCCCATGTTGCGCCTCGATTGGTAGAACGGAAGATACCGCCAGCGCGGTTAGCAGCTTCAACAGTCAAATACAATACATCGGGATTCACGGGCGAAATGGCAATACCAATGCGTCCCAGAAGCTCTGCCGGTAAGCCACTGGTGAGCTTTTCCCATGTTTTGCCCGCGTTGGTAGATTTGTACAACGCCGATTCAGGACCGCCGTCAATAAGCGTATAAAAATGCCGACGACGTTGATAAGCCGCAGCGTAGAGAACATCAGGGTTGCGAGGGTCAATGACGACATCGGTAACGCCTGTATTTTCGCTGATTTTTAAGGAATGCTCCCATGTTTTTCCGCCATCGGTGGACTTATATAAACCCCGGTCACCGCTCGCTCCCCAGAGCGGACCTTGGGCAGCAACATACACCACATCAGAGTTACGTGGGTCAATAACGATGCGGGCAATATGTTCCGATTTTTTCAAGCCCATATTCTTCCATGATTTTCCGCCGTCATCGGAGCGATAGACCCCATCACCGAAGGCGACTGAACGTTGGGAATTATTCTCACCGGAGCCAACCCACACCGTATTCGGGTTATTTGGGTCAAGCACCACGCAGCCGATAGAGTACGAGCCTTCCCCATCGAAAAGCGGCTCCCACGTCGTTCCGGCATTAATGGTCTTCCAGACTCCACCACACGCCACGCCAACATAGACCGTCGAACGATTGTTCGGATGCACGGCAAGCGAGGAAATACGCCCCGAAATATAGGCAGGACCTATGGAGCGAAATTTCAAGCCGGAAAATGTTGCCGACGACATAAGGTCTTTTTTTTCATCGGCTGCGCTTGCAGCCTTTTTTTGCGACCATACTCCGTTTGGCGAGATTGCAAGCCAGCTAGAAAGAATGAATGTGGCAGTGAGAAACAATTTCATAGTAATAATCCCGTAAATGAAATGGAAAAAGACGATTCTTTCGATGTGTAATAGCCCGAATTCTACTCGCTACGAAGCGCTTGGACTGGGTTGATGCGAGCTGCCTTGAATGCTTGATAACTTACAGTGAACAGCGCTATGGCAAGCGCAATCAAGCCCGCCACAACAAATACCCAAAGCCGGATTTCAACGTGATAAGCGAAATTACGAAGCCATGTATTCATGCCCCACCACGCAAGCGGACAAGCTATAACGATTGCGATTGCAACCAAAAGAGCAAAATCTTTGGACAACAGCGCCATAATGCTTGTTTCTGAAGCGCCCAGCACCTTGCGAACACCGATTTCTTTCGTGCGGCGTTCTGCCATAAATGTTGCCAAGCCAAACAGACCCAGACAAGCAATAATCAAACCCAAGATTGCAAAGCTGCTCGTGAGCGCCGCAAGATTTTCCTCCGAGCGGTACAGTTTCGCAAAACTTTGGTTCAAAAACGCATAATCAATCGCCTGCCCGGGGCGAAACTTTTGAAACTCTTGATTCATAAAGGCAATTGTTTCTTGGGCATTACCCGGCTTGATTTTTACAAAAAAATACTCGCTCCATTCGGGGTAAATATGCAACACAAGCAGCTTCATTGCTTGATGGAGCGAATTACTGTGAAAATCTTTTACCACGCCCACGATGCGACCTTTTTTCCAACTGACCATTCCCTTTGCGCCTGTTGGGACGTGCCAATCGAAATCTTTCCCGATAGGGTTTTTCCAACCGAGAAACTTTGCAGCAGTTTCGTTGATAATGAAGGATTCAGTGCGGTCTGTGGGAAATTGTTTCGAGAAATTGCGCCCTTGCACGATTTCTAGCCCCAGCGTGGGAATGTAGGTTTCATCAACGAACAGCGTTTGAAGCGTATGAGGTCCGTCGGCGCTTGCTTCCATTACATAACGATACGACGGCATTGAGAGAGCTTGCCCCGGAATTGCTAGTCCCGATGCTGCTTCGACAATATTAGGGTTCCTGCGAAGTGCATCTTTGAAGAGTTCTTGCTGCTCCGCGCTGAAAACGTTGTTCATATGGAAATACACAACCTGTTCCGGTGCAAAACCAAGGTTTGTTGCCCGCAAAAACGACAACTGTTGATACAAAATAATTGTCCCGACAATCAGTACCACCGAAACAACAAACTGGAATACCACCAAACTACTTCGCAAGAGGCTTCGTGCGCCACCTGTCGTGGTGCGCCCCGCAACGCGAAGGGCAGCACTCGGCAAAGACTGAGTTAGAACGAGTGCCGGATAGAAACCCGCAATAATGCCGATACCCAGCCATGCAAATAGCAATACTACAACACGCTGCCATGAAATAACCGTTTGAAGCGGTATGCCGAGCAATGTCCGCACAAAGGGCAAACCGATTTCCACAAGCAGCAACGCCACAAGCAAGGCACAAAGCGCCAGCGCTAAGGATTCGACCAAAAATTGCGCAATAAGCTGTTTGCGCTGCGCACCAAACGTTTTACGAACACCTACTTCCCTTGCGCGGTCAGCCGAATGAGCTGTTACCAAGTTCACAAAGTTAATACACGCCAGCGTCAGAATAAATACCCCAATCAGGGCAAAAATCCAAATATATTGAATATCGCTTTGCGGCTGGAAAAATTCGATGTGTTTGGAGTGAAGGTGAATGTCGGTAATAGGCTGAAGCGGATAATCAACACGAACACCTTTGCGGCGCATACTCCCGACTTGTTTGTCCATAAAAGCAGTGATATTGCCCTCTACGGCTGCTTTGGCGGCATCGGGCTTGAGACGGACGTAGGAATAGACCATCGCACCGAGCCATTTTTGCAAGTCCTCCCATTGCGAAAGAGAATTGTACGAAGCGAGAAAATCAAATTTTATGTGGGAAGTCGTCGGTATATTCTGCAAAATGCCGACAATGCGGTAATCCCTCTCTCCACCGATACGAAGCGTCTGTCCGAGCGGGTTTTCCGTGCCGAAATATTTGCGGGCGGTCTCTTCAGTCAGCAAAACGGTATAAGGCTCGTGCAAGATTTTATCAGCGTTGCCGGAAAGCAGAGGGAATGAAAAAACATGAAAAAACGAAGAATCCGCATACAAAAAACGCTCTTCAAAAAATTGCTTATCGGTAGCCGTCGTGCGGCTTACCAGCGTTTTTGCACCGACATCGGAGTAATATACCCGCGTTGCGGCTTCAACTCCCGCCACATTACCCACAAGCGCATCCGCAAACGGTCCCGGTGTACGCGAACCATATTTTTCCTTGCCATCCAACACCGAATGAATCGCAACGCGATGAATATTCTGATGCTGCCTGTGAAACCTATCATAACTCAACTCATGCTCAATGACAAGCACAATAATAAGGCACACCGCCATTGCCAGCGCCATTCCCACAATGGTCAGGAGTGTATAACTTTTGCGCTTGAGCAAGGCTCGCAGCGCTATTCGTGCGTAGTGTATCGGTAATCCACTCGGCATTTTTGTACTCATCAATTTGTTGCATTGAATTGTTGCATTGAAATTTCGGGGTAGAAATTGAGGTAATTATTCTACCTCAAATGCAGATAACGTACCATCTAAACCACCAATAACCAGCGTTTTACCACTAATAGCGGGAGCAGCAACAAAACCTGTTTGAAAGTATCCACTTGGTTCAGGAGCAGGTGTGCGCCAAACAATCGCACCCGTTTTGCGATCAAGTGCAGTTAAGCTACCAATATGGCGCGTAAAATAAGGGTTTGTGCCACCAACACCAACAAATACATACTTCTCCGTAAGGACAGGACGATTCCATGTCCAACCATACACATCAGTACGCCAAAGGTTTTTACCGTTACTTGGGTTATAGCATACAACACGGCGCAAATCTGAAGAGCCGATATATAACAGTCCATCGCGGGAAACGGCGGACGATTCCACCCAAGACCCCCAATATGGCGCACGCCAAAGGATATCGCCGTTTTCGGGTTTTATGGCGTACAAGACTGCTCCCCGCGTCCCAAGGATAAGTTTGCCATCAACGAGTGCCGGTGCGCTGTTTATCACGCCTTTCATATCTTTTTTCCATATCTCTTTTCCGGTGATGCAGTCAAGCGCATACAACATATTTTCCCATGTACCCACGATAATTTGAGAACCAGAAGCAAGAGCCTCAGAACGCACTTTGCCTTGCGTTTCATGTCGCCAGACACGTTGACCGTTGGCAATATTGACCGCATGAATACTTCCGTCGCCGGAGCCAATATACAGAAGGCTATCAATAAGAACAGGCTTCGGGGCTTTTACATCATAATCATAGACAAATGGATGCGGCAGTATTCGTGAGACCTGTGCATCGCCGAGATTGTATCGCCAGAGTTCTTTTCCTGTGGTGCGGCTCAGTTTGAAGAGGAATCCGTTATCACAGACAAACAGCACGGCATCGTTCGTTGTGAGTGCTTCACCGTGAATTGGTCGCCCCGCGCTAAATGTCCAAACAACGTCCCCACTTTTCACAGAAACGGCATTAAACACACCACCCGAAGTACCAACGTATGCGAGGGTATCGTATATCGCAGCCGTCGCGTAAATTGCACTGCCTAGTTTTGTTTGCCATCGATCATTAGGGAAATTGGGAACGTTTGGTATAGGCGGTTCGGTTGGAAGAAGATTGGTTCTTCGTAAAGAAAATGTTGTCGTACCGCTTTTACTTGCCCCTTTCAAAACACCATTTGCAAGCGTAAACGAAATGCCCATATCTTGAAGAGTAAACACGCCATTGCTGTACTGCACACCACTCGGCAAGTCAACGTTGTACAGACTCATAACGGTCTGGTAAAGCGAAACACTGAAATTTCCTCCTTTGGTGCGCTTAAATTCTAAGCCGAGTTGTGGCGCGTCCGGCGCGTATTTGTCGGGTGCGTATTCTTGCGTTCCGAGCCATTTTCCTTCGAGAGAATCAAGCGGCGAGGCGTGGGCGGACATCACAATCGTTGCGCAAAGAGCCACGACGACATAGATAGAAAATTGAAGCATAGTGCTGCTCCTTGTTTGTTAATGAGTTTTTCTTAACCGTTGTTTAAATCACAACTCCCAATAGGACTTGACAACGAGCCATTCGCTTTCCTCTATCAATGAAGTCCGATATTTATTATCAGTTATAGCCCATACAACAATACTTCCATCCGATGAAAATGTATGCGCACTGTGTACGCTGAAACTACTACGCATCAGGTGTGGAGCAAAAGGCTCTGCACCCTTTTTCTGGAGCAAAGCCGCATAAGAATGTGGCTAATAATAGACATGACGCTGTGTTTACCATACTCCTGAGGTATTGCTTACCTATCATCACAAGTCTCCTTTTTAAAAGATTAACTCAGAAATAAACTGACATTTTCATCAAACTCTGTTGACTTGCTAACCGTTGTTTACTTGAGTGCCACAGCAAAAGGAAAAAGCTGCGCCTTCATAATGCCTGCTTTCACGGCATCGTCCTCTTGCATGAGCGTCTCCGCTTCCTTCTCGGAAGTAGCCTCGAATACAACCATTCCGAACTGGCTGGAATCTGTATTGAGTGTTCGCCCGGCAAACAGCACCGTACCTTCTTTGTGTAATTTCTGAAGCTTGCGGAAGTGCTTGCTGATAGCTTCTTCATCATGCTTTGTCCATGCTGTTTCATCCAATAATCTTGGAATGAGTTTCAGAACATAGACAAACTGCTTTTTTTTGCCTTCCTTCTGGGACTCTTGTGCGGCAAGACTTCCGGTAAAACAGAGTATTACGAAAAAAATGGGTAGAAATTTTTTCATTGTTGCCCCTCCGTTGAAGCTATTGTTTTTGAAATCGGAATGAATTTTGTTTAAATGGTGAAAATCCTCTGGGAATTTCCCTATTGCGGCAAAGGATTCGTCACATCCACGACCAACTTCCACGATGCATCGGCTGTTTTCTTCCATGTACGCTGATAGTAGCCGGCTATTTGCGTTTTGCCATTTGTAACAAACGAATATGAGCCAAATGTATAGCCAATATCACCCGACTCGGCAACGTCGCTGCCAAGCGTTTCCCACGTTACCGTAGCGTTTTTTTCAAACAATGCCTGTGTGATATTGTTTTTGCCGTGCATTGGGTGTTGGTCAATACGGAATAAGGCAACATTTTCATCGGCAACAACTTGATACGCTGCTACCATGCCGTTTTTAACGGACGCTTCAGCAAATGCTTTTTCTGCGGACAACAGCGACATATCACGAGCGTTAGGACTGGTCGTTTTTGGGGTAAAAGCAGTGTGCTGCACCGTTGCAACACGAAGAGGTTTCGGAAATGCAGTTGGATAGACAATCCCCAAATCAAGGGCTACTTTCCACGTTCCATCGGGCTGTTTTTTCCAAACACTGACAAAATGCCCGTATCTGCTAGGAAGTGTATCTTTATGACTGCTCCATGTCCAGGGACCATAATTGTATCCCATATCTCCCGCGCTTGAAATGGCAGAAAATTCCGGCTCCCATGCCAGAACACTTTTACTGCAAGGACGTTTTTCCCAGACTTGTTTACCATTGGTCGGTGCGGGAGCAAAGACAATTCCTTTTTCGGCAAGATTTGCTAGAAAAGCTGCTTTAGTACCGCTTGCAACTGATAATGCTGCAAAACTTCGCTCGGCATTGATAAGGGATTCAATTGGCGCTGTTTGTGCAATAATGGAATACGAAGCCGAAATTACGATAACGGCGATTACGAGACAATAGAGTATTCTATTCATCTTGGCGGATAAGGTGTGGTAAAAATTCAAGAATGCAATCTTGATGTATCATCAATTCAGTCAACAAAACTTTTGTTCGCTTTGAGTTTTTCAATCGCTGCTTGAACTGCTTCTTTTTCGTCATCCGGCACATTTTGTAATGCCAGTTGTGCAGCATTAAGTGCTTTTTTGAGACCACCTGTGGCTGAGTATCCTTGTGCTAAACCCCAATGTGTTGACCATTCTTTGGGAAATTTTGCCTCATTTTTTTGAAATACTTTCAGTGCTTCATCGCGCTTTTTCTCGGCAAGCAAAAACATCCCGTAATTCGTCACGCCCTGCGATGTCGAAGTAGAATGGTTGATGGCAATAGTGGCAACGGAATCTGCTTCTTTCATCTTGCCCAAGCGCACTAATACTTGTGCCTTAGTTTGCAGTGTGATAAAATTGATATTAATAGGATTTACAACGAGGTCTGACCACAATGTATTGCACTCTAACGCACGGTTAATCCACTCCAACGCCTCGTCATAATTGCCTTTGTACGCATTCAAGCAAAACCGAGCACCGCTCAAATAATCTTGCCAGCCAAAACCTTTGCCGGAGGTGAGCTCTAATCGTATTTGCGCCAAATGAATTTCGGCAATATTGGGTACACTGAGTTTTATTGGGACACGGAGTTTTTCCCAGACGAGGGAAAGCGTTGTAGAAGCAAGTTCACGCTCGGTAAATTCGTAGGTGAGGTCATTATGAAACTCAGCTTTTTGCGGCTTGACCTTCACACGCAGGGCATCCATAGTGGGATCATAGAAAAAACTCCCCCATGATTTTGGGTTTTTGGAAAAAATAATCGTCCATTCGGTAGAATCGGGAATCGTGTGGAAGCCATAGATTCCGGCAGGAATTTTCTGCCCTTCGACGTTTACATCATGCGAAAACGTAATGGTCGTATTTTCATTCGCACCTGCACGCCACGGCATCATTTTTGGCATCGTCGAGCCAACGCGATAGGGATTTTCGCTCATGCCAAATGGAATGAGTTTCCCCCAGACCTCGCCTGTGCGATCTTTGCCACCGAAATGCGGTTTGACGCTGGGGCTACTGTAATTCACCGTTACTTTCACCAGCCCCATCCACTGTGAGACTTCGGCGCGTTGATTGCGTCCGGCGGGATAGGTCGAAAGTTGGGCGAAACAATCTTTGCTATTCAAGGTAAACAGCACAAATGTAGCAATCAGAAATTGCTTCACGATAGAAAATCTAGTCATTATTGGCACCTATTTTACGTTTAGATAATTTGTTGAATCATGAAAATCAACTACTCTTTCAAGCCCAGTGACTGAAGATACTCCACAACGGCAAGTGATTCTGCTCGACCTTTTTGGGCATGGGTTAAAAGGGAAATCCCGTGCGGACCTCGTGCAGATTTGAGATCGGGGTATGTCGTAATCATCGCCCGCACAATTTCCAATTTCCCCAGCATCGCAGCGACAAAAATATCCATGCGTGCGCCCTTGCTGATGAGAAACTCAGCAATTTCCCGATTTCCCATATGCCCTGCACCACCAATAGCAGTTTCAAAATCACCACCACCCCAATCCCACGTAGCATTGAGTAACGAGGGCATTTCTGCCAGCATTTCTTTGGTTCGATCAAATTTGCCATGCCCTGCACCAACAAATTCTTTGACTATTTCGGGCTTGATTGGATCAGGACGTACCCTTACGGGCTTGTCTTGCTGTTGTTGTGCGACAACGACAAAGTCCGTTGCAGTACCGACTAAAATGATACCAGAAGTGGTAACAACAGCACTTTGAAGAAAACCCCTCCGTGTAATACCAGAAGATGTGCATTTGGATGATGTCGCCATGGTTTATATTCTTGTTTTGTGAAAAAAACTTGATTTCAAAGGAACCAATCGGAATTATTTACTTTCTGCTCCATGACTTTTACTCAAAATCATTGCTTTTTGCCATAGCCATAGTCCAACAACACATCGTATGAAGGGCTGGTAGGTCAGGCTAAAATAATGAATGCCCGTTGCCAGTGATGCAGACCGCCAAAATTCATTGCTCAGGGCGAAGAAATTTTCAACAGACCACAACAGCAGCATCCAACTCAGAATTTTCCCAAGCCCGCGTTCATGCCAAAGACACAAACCATAGCAAAGGTTTCCCAGTCCAAAAGTGAGAACAAAAACACCAAAAAGTGCATTCCCCGCAAAATTGAAAGTCTGTATACTCATGCGAAGCGAATCTTTGACCATTGGGCTTGCAGCGGTAGCATATTGCTCTCGTAATCCATTAACATAGAACAGGACAAACATTTGCCGAGTAATTTCAGTGATGCCAAAGACCACGAAAAAAAGTAACCCCAATCCGATTAAACCTTGTGATTTACGAAATTGCAGTAAAGCCACGCCCCACATTGCCACAATGACCAACAAACAATGGACGATGATCCACCAACATTTGAATAAATACGCTGTATCACGAAAAAGGAATATACGCTCTTCAAATGCTACCGGAGCGGTTGAAAAATCCACATGAATACCAAGTGTTGTCAGTACGGTCAGAAAACAACAAACTGCGGCAAAACGGATAAATTGTGGTGAGGTGTTCATTGTAAACCTTAAATTTTTAGTTATTCACGTCCTTACCCACTTCCAGTTTTTTTATCATCTGCTCCAAGAAAGATTTATTCCCAGCATCCGGCGCTTCGGAGAGTGCGGATTTTGCTGTACTGAGCGCTTGCTTAAAATCTCCCGCAGCCGAGTAACCACGCACCAAACCCACCATCGTTGTAAATTCTTTCGGATTTTTTTGTGCATTGAGTTTGAAAATTTCCAAGGCTTCTTTGGTACGCTTTTGAGCAAGCAAGCGCCGTGCGTACAGATGAATTTCCATCATCTCGCCTATCGGAAGAGCCTCTTTCATGAGCGCGTCCGCCTCTTGATTTTTACCTAATTTTGTGAGAATTTGTGCTTCCAAGCTCAAACTTGGAAATGTTTTCCGCCCGACAAACGTCGCATTTACCGCATAGTCTGCCCACTGCAACGCCTCTTCAAGGTTGGTATTGTTGTCCAGACAATATTGCGCTGCTTGCTGCCAATTCCGCGAGTCATATCCCGTCGCACCGCGTAATTCGTTGCGCATGGCGGCGATGTAGTATTGGACGATGTTGGGGATTTCGATTTTGAACGGAATTTTGAGATTCTCCCAGACAAGCTGCACCGTTGCCGAGCCAAGTTTGCAATCGGTAAATTCGTACGTCAGATATTGATGAAACTCTGCGGATTGTGGCTTGACCTTCACGCGCAAAACATCTTCAGACTCTTTGTAGAAATAACTTCCCCACGACGAGGAATTACTCGAAAAAATCAGCGTCCATTCTTTGAGCGAATCGGGTATGATGTGGAAACCATACACGCCAGCAGCCAGTTTCTGTCCTTCAATCATCACATCATGGGAAAAAGAAATGGTTGTGTTTTCATTCGCCCCTGCTCGCCAAGGTTTTAAGCCCTCCGACCACGGTTTTGCTCCTTCGGCGGCAAAGCCTAAATCACTCATCCCCCATGGAATGACCTTGCCCCAAATTTTTCCTGTTCGATTTTCGCCTTGTGGCGTAATGACGCTGGGGCGGCTATACTCAACTGATACTTTCACCAATCCGATATACTGCGTGATGGCAGCTTTTTGATTGCCGCCGCTCGGCGGAGCGGTCATTCGTAAAATTCCCTGTGCAAATCCTGTTTGGATGTTTGCAACGAATAGAGTCGCGACAACAAGTATCATCGAACAGCGCACTGTACTAAAAGAACTCATAACGAATGAAGAATGTGTGTAAAAAGTGTAGGTAAGTGTTTACAAATCAAAGCATGTAATTTCTTTTAATTCTTCCTGAACTTTTTGTAGTTTACTAATATTTTATTTCCCGTGCATCCAGAAAAACAGACAAAAATCGGTAGTGTTCTTCGGCTTGCCATACTCAAGGGTTCACAAGCATGATTTCTATTCACCGTTGGAATTACCCCTAACCCAAACTGGAAATCAGCTCGACAAGAATATGGTTCGTCTGTGCTTCTTGCTCAGCAAGAAGTTCCCGCGTGAAACGCTACCGATTGTATTGTCTTACGAGAAAGGCTGTTCAACAATCCTTTCGTAAGAATTTGTCAGGATATCTCGCTGCTTTACTCATCCCGCAAAAACTGCCGCACTGCGGCGAAATACTCCGCCTCTTTGTCTAGCCAACCGTAGTGAGCGCATTTTTCCAGCAGTACAAGACGGGAATTTGGCAAAATTTTGTGGGCATATTCTGCTGTCTCTACTTTGATAATATCTTCTTTGCCTTGTATGATAAGCGTGGGGCGTTGAAAGCGCCGTAAGCGCTCAGTGCAGTCGAATCGGATTGCTCGAAGGTTTTCAAAAACTAATCCATTGATAATGGAATTGCCTTGTGTAAGGCGCTCAGCAATGACGGGAACATATTTTTTTTCGAAGACATACGCTGGAGCAAGTGCCATGCCGCGCTGCAACCGAGCATGATGCGATGTGTCACCAGCATCAATACGAGCCGACCAATATGCCAGAGAATCACGCTCTTGTTGTGTTAGCCTTGAGTTGATGCGTGCGCCGACGTAGTTCAAAAAGTCGAGGTTGATGCCGCCGCTTGAAGAAAAAATAAGTTTGTCAATGCGGTCAGGATGCAGCGTTGCGTAATATGCCCCCAGTACGCCGCCGAAAGAATGTCCAAGAATAGTCCACTTCTCAAAGCCAAAGTGCTTGCGGAGTGTCTCAATATCATCTACCATGAGCTGCATGGTGATGGTGGACGTGTCCAGCGATGTCAGAACAGATTTTCCTGTGCCCCGTTGGTCGTAGATAATGGTGCGGTGCGTGCCGCCCGCGGAAAGTTTTTGTGCCATCTCAGCAAAACCATTGCTGTTCATTCCGGGACCACCATTGATGATGAGAATGGGTTGTCCCATTGCGCCAAAGGTGCGATAAAAGTTTTTAACACCGCGCGAGGGAACAAAACCTGTTTCCTGTGCATGAAGTACGAAGGCAATCAGCAGATAGACACAGATAACTACAAGGTTAATACGGCGAGGATAATGATTTGGTTTCATTGAAGAAAACAATTAGAGATTGAATTCAAGACCCAAATGAGTCAGTTTTTTGCTGAAAAAGAATTTTTTTTGCTGTGAAATTACACTAAATCTTTTAGATTGCTGTATGTATTCGATTCGTCATCATCTGGTAAAAATTCTGCTTAAAAATGATGTACAGATACTTCGGGTCTATCAATCAATGTAGCACTGCATAACATAAGGTTAAAAATAGCGACTTAAAAACCTACTACACTGTTCCGTGGCTCCCCAAACAATTGAAGTTATTCAGATTAGACACCAAATTGATATTCTGGGTTCATTCATAACCTTCTGTACCTGCACATCGTTTGCTTTTTATTGCGCTTGTTTTTATAACATTTTATTTTTCAAAGAACGCGACGACTGTCGGCTTTTGTCTCAAAAATGCTCACCTCTGAGATGGTAACTTGGTTTCGTTTATTGAGGGTCCAAAATTTTTGACTTGAGGACGCATAGCCGTGGGAAACTTTGTTTCCGCCCAATTAAGCCAAAATATGTCATCATGCAATATACGAGGGTCGCTGTTGCGTGAATGTAGTTGTATCTCACCTTCTGCCCGAATAGCGCTTCGTAAATTTAGTACTGGGGAAAGTGGGGTGAAAAACCGTGATTTTATCAAGCGTTCTATATAATCAACATCTGCTGATGTCATGTGCACCTCACTATAATAGTTGCCTTGGCGGGAAGCTAGCGTTCCTTGTGAACATGAAGTAGTAAATAATGCGCTTGTGCACAGTGCTGCGAAAACAAAGTTTATGCGTTTCATTGCAACTCTCCTAGTAATAGAAAAAGAAAAAATTTATAAACTAAACCATATACATTCTTTTACGCGAAGAGTGCGATTTTGTTTCGATAAAAATCAGTATAAACTCAATAAAATAATATACTTACAAAGAATCATTCTAACCCACAACCCACCAGATAAACACCCTTGGGAAATACACCCAAAGGTATTTATCTGTAGAGTGGAGGTATTGCGGGGTATGGTGGTTTACTGATGGGAAATGAATAATTCTTTGTCTATGTTAAAAGCCGCTAAAGGGTGAGACTTTTTTGATATTAGCAGCAATCACTTTATTCATATCCCACAACAGAGTTACTTGCGTCGTGGTTGCAACAACAGGAAAAGGTGAGAATCTGTCCATTTCATCGCCAGCAGGGATGTAGTCTGGAACGACTACCGCCGTTCCGGGTTGACCTACCGCCATATTCACATTATTTTCAATTTGTCGTTGCATCACAGGCAGACGAATACCCAAGTCTGTCATCCGGCGCCCTTCGCCAAAGAAAATATGTTGCCGCAGCAGGTAGAGCATATACACGTGGTCGGAAAGGGACTTGCCATCCAGAGCATTGACACTATCGGCGGTTTGATTGGTGAAAGAAATCGGGTATGCCGTGACGGGCGCATTATTGCGACGTTGGACAAGATTTGCAACATATGGCGAATTTGCATCCGCACGAACCGTGACCGTCGCCAGAACTGGACGATTACCACGACGATTGTCGCGGTCGGTGTAAGTGCCAGAAGGGCGTGTGCGGGCGAGTGTCGCTGCGGCTGCCATAGACTGGCGAGCTTCCGAAAGATTATTATTAGAAAGCGCAATTTCCGCCAAGATCAAATGCGCCTCCTCAGCTTTAAGAACCGAGATGGAAGCATCATTATTGGCGGGGGTGGTCAGATTGACAAATTTTGGGTCAAGAAAATCCAATCGTGGATTCGGCTGATAGTTATTATCCGTGCGGAAAACAACATATGCACCAAAATCATTGACCCACTGCGCAACATCATACAGCGAGCCATTGACGTAGTTCGGCGAGCGCGCAATGACATCACGGGCAAATTGCGCTGCATTGGTTTTATCGCCCTCCATGCGGTACAACCGTGCCAATGCCAAACGGCAACCATTTGCAATAGCAACGTGCGCTGCTACTGTACTTGTGCCAATCAGACCCAATGCTGTCATAAAATCCTGAATGGCAACTTTGCGGGCGTCGCTCGCGGTTACGCCCTTACCACCTTCTTCGATAGGAAAGACAGAATAACTTTCCGAGAGCATGAGCAGCGCCATACCTTTGTGCCAGCGAATTTCTGCAATTTGCGCCGGGGTTACTTGTGCGTCAGCTGGAATGACGGAGTTAATCCCAAATACACACAATGCGTGGGTGCGCTGGAGTTGTAAATAATTTGACCCCTGCCCACCGCCATTGCCGGGAGTAGTTCCACCACTATTCAACGTCAAATCTTGCGAAGAAATAAGGCGCGGGCTGTCTAATTCCGCAGAAACAAACGATGTGGTATTGTCATAATTGTCCGATACAAGTTCGGTAATGGAGGAATTACACGATACCGCAAAGGCAAAACGACGGCGAATGCCCGAAAGCAAACCCGTTGCACCGCCTGTCGCATTCTCCTCCAACGATGTTTGCGTGATTTGCGGATTTTTCACATCCGCCGGATTGATAAGAGAGCAACCTGCAATGACCAGCAAACTCATACCACCTAAAAAGGTAGCAAGGCTTGTCCCAATCATGCGGCGCTTCGATGTAAACAATGATTTATTCATAGTAAGTATTCAGTAAGTTTTTCAAGAGAATTGATCGTTTTGATGCAATGATACCCGTGATTACCACGCTATATCAACTCCCAAACGGAATTGAATAGGATTGGAAAGCGTCGCGCCAGCAATACCGCCCACATCCACCGTGTTACCTGTTCCATTGCGCAAACCAGCGCGAATAAAACTGGTTTCAGGGTCAACGCCAGCTTTAGTCGTAATCCAAAGATTGCGCCCACTGAGCGAAAGCGTCAGACCTTTAAGAACCTCCGCAAAACGATAACGCAAGCTCACTTCGCGCAATTTGAACCAATCAGCATCTTGCAAAAGAAGACGCGAAGAGGTATTGCGGTCGTAGAATGGCGCACCGGTGGTCTCGTTTTTGGGAACAAGTGCCGCCGCATCAGGGTAAACCGGATAGGTCGTGATACCATTATTGATCTCTCTGAACGCCAGAGCATTGACAATACGACGGGAACGCGCTTGATTCAGGACTTGATGACCTGCTGCAAAATCACCAAACACACTCAACGTCAAATTTTTGAAGAGCGTCACATCAAAGCCGACCGAACCCGTCAACGTAGGAACTGGCGTTCCCATCAAAACATTGCTCCGCACCAAACCGCGCAGTTGCCCTGCATTTGCGCCAACGGTATCAGGAATAGGAACATTCACGCGGAACACACCGACGGGATGCCCTTCCTCAAGACGAAGCTGCGCAAAGGCAAAGCCACCAATAGCGAATGGTGCAGAGCCGCCAAGACTTTCCGCACGATTGCGCAATGTTGCGACGGAGGCTTTAATGCTCACTTCCACATTCTCTTCCTGTACCAATATGCCATTCAGTGCAACTTCAACTCCTTCATTCGATATCAAGCCAATGTTCGCTTGAGCGTCGCCCAGTCCCGTTGGTGGGTCATTGGGTTTGCTAAAGAGTGCGCCCGTAGTGCGTTGGTTGAAATAATCGAAAATGATGGAGAAACGGTCTTCAAAAAGCGCTATGTCAGCACCAGCTTCGATAGATGTGGTGCGTTCCGGCTGCAATGCGCGGTTTCCAGGTTCGGCAAAATCAATGATTGGAGAATCACGATAGGCAAAAACAGAGTATTGGCGATCGCGGGTGAATGGTGGCGGAAAGTTTCCGGTTTGCCCCCATGAAGCGCGAATTTTGAAGCCGTTGATGATGGATTTGAAACTGTCGGGGAAAAGATCATCCGCAAGATTCCATGCGGCGGAGGCTTTCGGGAAGAACTGACCCGTTACTTGGTCGCCAAAGGTTGAACTTACGTCGTACCGCCCGCCAATATCAACAAAGACTTTATCGAATAACGCCAGTTTATAGTTCAAATACGCACCGCCATTGAAGAGTTGGCGTGGGCTTTCATTGAAGGTTTGCCGTGAACTTTGGTCAACACGCTGCGTCGGAACGGCAAAGACTGACCCAACGGCAACGGTTTCATTATCTTCAACTCTAAACCCTTGTGAGCCGACCGTAATGCTGTGGTCGAGTACCTCGCTTTTTGGAAATGTATAAGTTGCGTTGTACTGCATCGTTATCGTCGCAAAATCACGGGTGAGCAACTGAATAAATTCCGGTGCGCCGTAAACCGGATTAGAATTGATACCAAAGATTTGACGCTCTGCGCTGTTGCGATAGTCCACGCCAACGGTGAATTTATTGGTAAATTCCGGCACAGGGCGATAGGTAACATTAAGCGAACCTGTCAAACGATTCACTTTTTCGTTAATATCAGGCGTGAAGTAAAGATCCATCACACTGTCTTTGTTTGCCAAATTCGGATTGCCCGAATATGGTTGGAACAAGGATTCACCTTCAATATCGTTCAAAGGACTGGTGCCATTATTCAAGCCGATGCGCTTAAATTGATTCCGCGTGTAACCCGCCGTCAAATCAATCGTCAACTGTTCGGATGCCTTTGCGCTGAGTCCAATATTGAACTGGTATTGCTGCTGAGCAAGTGAATTCCGCGCAACGATACCATCATTGCTGAACATCCGACCCGAAACGTTGTAGGTCATAAAAGTCGTACCGCCACTTGCATTCAGCGCATACTGCTGGGCATATCCGGTTTGGAGCACATACTTTTTGGTTTCTGCTTCTTGGATAAATTTTGTCTCCGGCGCATCAAACCCTTGTTGTGTGCTGAAACGCCATTTTGCTTCGCCCGGGTTGCCTTTTTTGGTAAAAATTTGAATGATACCGTTAGCAGCTTCCGCACCATATAGCGTCGAACCCGCACCTCCTTTGATAACTTCCACACGCTCAACGTCACCGATAACAATATCGTTCAACGCCGAACTTGCCAAACCTCCGGTACCACCACCACCGGCAGGTCCAAGACGAAAATTATCTGCACCGTCAACACGAACACCGTCAACATAAATAACAGGATTCGATGTCGTCAAAGCGCTTTTAATGCCACGTGTCGCCATACGCGCACCGCCGCCCGGCGCACCGCCCGGCATGAAGGCACTCAAACCCGGAACGCGCCCTTGGACGAGCTGGTCAATCGTATTCACCGGAGCAGCCTCGATTGTCTTGGCGCTGATGGATTCAACGGTTGTCGTCAGGCGCTTGCGCTCGGTTGCCACGCCCTGACCTGTTACGACAACTTCTTCTGTCCGCGAGACCGAATTTTGCAGCGTAAAATCTACCGTCAAGCTGCCCGATTGAACGGTAACAGTGCGCTTCATTTCCTTAAAGCTCACGGCAGACGCCGAAATATCATATTCACCTGCTGCCAAATTGGACAAAACAAAAACTCCTTGACTATTAGCGATAGCACCACGTTTTGCTCCGCCAGCTTTGGGCGTTACAACGATGCGAGCGCCGGTGATATTTTCACCGTTGCGGTCTTTGACCGTTCCGCGAATTTCGCCTCCGCTTTGAGCATAGCTCGAAACAAAGGAAAAAAGCATTATCACCGCGACAACTATGGGTAGAGTACGTTTCATACACGAAAACTCCGAGAAAAGTGAAGAAAAGAGATATTCCCGCTCCGATGACGAACGGGAATATCCGAAAGAATTTTACGGCTTATCCCACCATACGCGTGAGGTCAGATTTAAACCCGTAGGGGTGTTTGGATTGTAGTTGCGCTCGGATTGCGGATAGAGGAAGCGGCGCGGAATCTGCGTCGGTACGCCTGTTGTGGATTGTACCGCCGGAAATCCCGTACGTCGCCAATCCGCCCATACTTCGGGCTGGGAATAGAGTGCGATATATTTTTGCTCAATAATATTCCGAAGCGTGAGATCGCCCACTGGAACAACACTTGCCTGTGCTAAATAAGCAGTTGCCGCAGCAGTAGAGACCCCTGCATGAGCCATTGAAGCATTAATTGCGGCGATATAAGCTGTTTTTGCTTCAGCCGCTTTTCCAGAGCGGAATTGTGCTTCGGCTTCGATAAACTTTGCCTCTGCGTAGGTGATAAAGGGAACAGTAGCTTCATCTCTATTATAGAGTGGACCCGGAAGGGAGTTTTCGGAAAAACGCCCCGTTCCATCAGGCTCAATGAAAGCAGCGCGACGTGGATCGTTGAGGGTGTTCATCATCGCTACGATTTGTGTACCGATAGACAAATAACCGCTTCGCTGCGTCATAAATTGATACAATGGGCTTTGCGCTGTGACCGAGGTGCCGAAGGTCAGTGCCATGTTATCAGCGTTAGAAGCAATGCCACCTGTCAGCGCATTAAGCGCCTTCGTTGCTGCGGCATTATCCACTTTTGTCAGGTGAATCCAATAGCGGGCTTTGAGTGTGCGAGCAGCTTTTATCCAAAGTTGGCGATCGCCGCCGTAAATAATGTCATCACCGCCCGGACGGAAGTTGCTTGCTGCTGCTGACAAGTCAATAATTGCCGAATCCAATTGATTTTGAATAGCAGCATAAATACTTTCTTGCGAATCGTATTTTGGTGCAAGATTATCCACACCGCGCAATGCCTCTGAATAAGGAATATCGCCCCATGTATCTGTCGCCATACCAAGCGCCATAGCTGTCAATACACGACCGATACCACGATAATGCGGTGAGCGAAGCTCTGTGGCTTTTTGCATCATAATAGCTGCGTTGATAAGAACACCGCCGTTCAAGCCACCGCCGGCTTGTCCCGCATAAACGTTTGCCCATAGCGCTGTAAAATCTGACTCAACATATTGATACAGTTCAAAACTGGAGAACTGACGGTCTGTCCCGGCATATTGCCGCATAGCCATCCCTGCAAAACGGCTCAAATCACCGCCAGAAGCATAGCCTAAGCCCACTTGCACTGTTGGAAGTATGAGATTCATCGTCACATCAGGTGGATTGTTTGGGTCAATATTGAGACCCGGGTCAATCCAATTACCACATCCTGTACTAAAAAGCGCCATTGTAGCGCAAACTAGTACCGAACCTTTCAATCGTTGCTTGAGAGTATTCATAATTGATAATCATTAAGGGATAAAAAAATCAGAATGAGGTGGATTAGAATCCAACCGATAGACCAAAAACAAAACTTCTGGAATTAGGCATATTGAAATAATCAATACCGCGCCCGTTATTGGAAAAAAGACCACGTGTGCCGGAAGCACCATTCAAACTGGTTTCTGGGTCAACACCGTTGTATTTAGTACTAAGCCAAAGGTTTCGCCCTGTCACATTGATGCTCACGCGGTTAATGATTGCACCCTCAAACCATGATGATGGAAGGCTGTAAGAAATCGTTGCCTCGCGCAAGCGAACCCAGCTACCATCATCAATAAAGTCCTCGGCAACATTGCCAAAACCACCACCATTACCACGATACCAGTTCTCGTCCAATACCGCCGTTATATCGTTTGGCTGACCGGAAGAAACAAGGTTTCCATTCGCATCTAAGCGCCCTTTCACACCTTTGAATACTTTTGTCGCACCGCGACTTTCTGTCTCTTTTGCCATGCCGTAATTCACAAGTGCGCCTCGTGTGCCATTCCAAAGAAATCCACCCTGACGAATATCCAAGAGCACCGAAATGGTCAAACCTTGATATGTGACCGTCGTGCGGAATCCACCAAGCCAATCAGGGTTCGGGTCAGCAATGGATCTATTTACAGGGTCAGCAATAGGGTAGCCATAATTTGGATTTGGAGCGCCGCCAATTGTCTGCTCATCGTCGATTACGATATTATTGTTGGCATCACGAAGCCAAACGCCACCAAAGAATTGACCAAGCGGATAGCCCGCAACAGCAGCACTTTGAGGATTACCAAAACCACCCAAAAAGACACTTTGTACACCCGGGGCAAGGCGCACAACTTTATTGCGAATCCGACTAAAATTCAATGTAAAATCAAGAGCGAAATCTTGTGTTTTAATTGCTGTTGCGTTCAATACCACTTCAAGACCGCTATTCTCCATCAAGCCCGCGTTCAGTAATTGGAACTGATACCCCGTTGCAGGTGCTGTCGAGACCGCGAAAATCTGACCGTCGCGGCTATCATTGAAATAGGCAACGTCCAGATTCAGCCGCCCACCAAAGAAACGCAAGTCGGCACCTACTTCCCAACCAAATGTTTTTTCCGGCGCAAGCTTAGGATTACCAAGAGTATTGGAACGGGAAAAACCTGGAACACCATTAAAGGGAAAAGAATAACCAGGAGTCCAACCGTCAGCATTAACGGTACGTGCAGAAGTCGTTAAAACAGCATACACGGGAGCGTCTTTACCAACAACAGCATAATTCGCACGAATTTTGCCAAAAGAGAGAATTTCGTTATCGGTCATACCGAGCATTTCGGTAAAGACTAAACCGAGATTAATGGAAGGATAGAAAAAGGAATTGTTTTGCACCGGAAGCGATGTTGACCATTCATTCCGAACCGTAGCGCCAAGGAAGAGCCAGTTTTTATACTCGATTTTTGCATCGGCATAGACGGCTGCTGTACGCTTGCGTTGATTAGTTACAATATTTGTTACTGTAACAGCATTCGATAAATCCTTAAAGCCCTCAATAGTTAAACCATCACCGCGAGCATAGACATTTTCAAATTCTGTGCTGAATAAGTTACCGCCGACAACCAAAGAACCTTTAAAGTCATCGCTAAATTCTTTGTTCATGGTTACGATAAGGTCGGAATTAATATCGTTTGAGAAGAGTTGATCTTCAAGGACTTGACCAGCAGGGTAATTGGCTGAACCAATTGCGGCAAACTGCTTACGTTTATCGAAGTATAAATCTGTTCCGGCACGGTACATAATGGAAATCCAATCCGCGGGCGTATAATCAATTTGTGCTGTGCCGATAAGCCGATCTGTACGGTCATTATGCGGGATATTATTGACTACCCAATATGGATTATCAAATCCCGCTGTGCCTCGATAGGTACGTTGATTGCCAGTTAGAGGACCATCGGTAAATTGATAAGCATCCAGATTTGCTCTATCACCACCAGGACCACCATTGGCGTTATCAAAAGTAACAGGAGTGCGAGTCATACCAAGCATTACGCCGGATGTATTGGAACCTTGTTGAATCCTCCGTCCACCTGAATTCGTGTATGCTACCGAACCTGTAAACTTCAGCTCGTTCAGAAGTTTATAATCGCCATTAAAACGCACATTGGTACGGGAAAATTCATTGCCGGGAACCATGCCTTTTGCATTAAGGTTAGCGACGGAGAAAAAATATGTACCTATGTTTGTACCGCCAGAAACACTGAGAGAGTTATTCAGCGTAATTCCGGTGCGGAAGAAGGAATTCATATTATCGTAAGGCGTTACACGGGTTGCATTCGCAGGGGCGCCTGTCTGTCCTATAAGCGTACCTCCTTTGTCCCACAAGTTCGGACGATTTGGGTCGCGTCGAAGCGTGTCCAAAAGCGCACCCCAAGAGCGAGCACGGCGAGCAGGACTTGCATCATCGGGCATGGAAGCACGACCGCCCAAGCCTTGCGAAAATTTATTTTGGAGTTGTGGAAGCTGTGTTACTTGGTCAATACCGAGCGAAGTATTAAAAGCTATATTCACCTTTCCACCATCAAGAGTGCTTCCACGCTTTGTAGTGATAATAATAGCGCCACTTGCAGCACGGATACCGTAGAGTGCTGTGGCCGCAGGACCTTTCAGAATCGTCAAAGCAGCAATATCATCGGGATTGATATCAATAGCACGATTAGTTGATGCTACACCACCTGTATTTCCTTGATTGGGGTCTAACGAAGCACTATTAAACTCACTATTATCAATGGGAATACCGTCAACAACAAAAAGCGGACTATTTGCACCAGTTATAGAGGATGCACCGCGAATCTGGATGGAAGCACCAGCGCCAGCCATACCAGAAGAGCTGATAACCTGAACACCGGCTGCTTTAGAAGCAAGAGCATTGATAATGCTGACCTCGCGGGATTGCACCAACTCGTTTCCCTTCACTTCTTGCACTGCAAATCCAAGCCCTTTTTTCTTTTGCTCAATACCGATGGAAGTCACCACAATCTCCTCCAATTTCAGTACGTCTTCTTTGAGTGTTGCGTCAACAACATCCGCAATGGGCTTTTCAAGTGCCTTCATGCCGACATATTCAAAGACCAGTGTTTTTGCACCATCTGGAGCAATGAGGCTGTAAGATCCGTCTTTGCGAGAGAATGCTCCGGCACGAGTACCTTTCACCAAAACCTTTACGCCATTCAATGGGCGGGCATTGTCATCGGTTACTTTACCTGTCACAGTGCGTGTAGCTTGTGCATAGAGGCTTGTATGGGCGAGATCACAGACGAACACGACTACAAGAACAAGCCAGAGCAAGATTGTGGAACGAGACCACTGTGGAAGCGCACGGATAGTAGGAAGAAGCCGGGTAGCAGTTGTTTTCATATGGAACTCCTTGAAACAGTAAGTGAATAGTAGAGAGATACCATACCATAAGAAAAGAATACTTTCTTATTCTTACGGTGCGAGTTCAATATTACCTCGAAAACAATAAAGCCACAATGCCACAAAAGGGTCATTTTACAGGCTTCTTAGGAAGTTTTGAGAAAAACAGAAAATGCAAAGGAGAGATTGTTAACCTGTATGCACAACAACATTTCATCGAAGCACAGACTCCTCTATCTGTGCTTCGATGAATAATACGTTCTACTGCTGTCAAGCGTTTTTAGCGCATGGTTCTTTTAGATGAGCTTATCTCGAAATGCTTTGGCAACGGCTTCGGTATTAGAATGGACTTGGAGCTTGCGGTAGATGCTTTTGATGTGGCGGCGTACGGTTTCTTCGCTGATAAAGAGGGTCTTGGCAATAATTTTATAGCTTCGTCCGGTGCACAAATGATTCAGCACGTCCATTTCACGTGGGGAGAGCGGGTTTTCAGTTTTTTTTTGGAACGAGGTAACAACCATACGAGCTATTTGCGTACTCATAGGTGAACCACCTTCATAAATTTCCTTAATACATTCGAGCAAGCGAGCAGGGCTGGTGTCTTTAATCAAGTATCCGCAAGCTCCGGCACAGAGCGACTCAAAAACATAATTATCATTTTCATGCGAAGTCAGCACAATTATATCCAGTTTGGGGAGCATGGACTTGATAATTTTTATACCTTCAATGCCAGACATTCCCGGCAGACCTATGTCCATCAAAAGGACATTTGGAGTATTCTTCTGAATATCTGCTATCACCGAAGGGCAGTCACCATACTGCGCCAAACACTGGAATCCGTTGGCACCGTTAATCAAAATTGCTAAACTTTGGCGTATATCTTCATCATCTTCAACGAGGCTAACAGTAAGCATAATTGTGGCATGTTTTTAATAAAAAATAGTTTGTTTTTAAGATACTACCATTATTACTGAAATGCAATGACCCAAATGGGTCATTCTTTGCAAAAGTGAATAGTTGTTCCTTGCCCTTGACGAAAAATAATATTCAGCTTTCCGTGCGCACGCTCGGCGCGTTCGTTCAAACTAAACAATCCTCGGCGGAGATTATAGTCGTTCAAACTTCTGTTTTGCGAAACGTCGCTTGAAGTATCGCTGCCAATATGCACACTATCATCGCAGAGAAAAATATTGGTACGACCAAATTCAAAAAGGATTTCAAATGTTACGGTCGCACATTTGCCATTTCTTGCAATGAGCGTCATAGCTTCTTTGAAGAGAAGTGTGATGTGGCGACGTTCGTCCATCGAAAAATGAATGTCCTCCAATTCTTCTGATACCCCAAGAACATGAAAAGCAATATCAGTCGCCTCAAAAATTTCCTCGCCAAAATCTTTGAGCCGGATACCAATCTGATAAAGAGAATCATTTTCGGGATTCAGCGCCCAGAGAAAATCCCGGAGACCAACAGATAAGTCTGTTGCCGTATCTATAATTTTATTGAGTGACGAAAGCTGCTGCTCGTGGACTTCATTTGGACTTGTCTCCCCACCAGCCACGCTTGTAGCTTGCTTCATAACCTCACTCAGGAAAGCAATTCGGGAGAGCTTGTGACCAAACTCATCGTGGAAATCATTGGCTGTTTTTTTGCGAATAGCATTACTTTCCTGCTCCCGAATTTTTTCCAACTCCTCTGCTCTCATCAACGCCATACGCAGTTTACGTTGTGCAATCGACCATACTATGCCCCCGAAAGTAAACAGCACAAGCGCGTAGAACCATACAGTCCGCCAGAAGGGTGGCTCAATAATAATCACAATTGCTGCACCTTCGGTGTTCCAGACTCCGTGATTATTTGCTGCTTTAACACGAAATATATATGTTCCGCCATCTAGGTTAGTATAGCGTGCCGTCCGCTCTTTGGCATCCGAATATATCCAGTTCTGGTCGAAACCTTCCAGCATATAAGCATAAAGATTTTTTTGGGGATTGGCAAAATCCAGTGCTGCGAAGGTAATAGTAAATGAATTTTCGTGATGAGATAATGTAATATGCGAGTTTGCAGACGGCATGGTATCAAGAGTTCGTCGGCTCTCATTTGATAGTTTGAAATCTGTAATTGCCACTGGCGGCGGAACCATATTGCGAAGAATACTATCGGGATGAAATGCGCTGATACCATTAACACCACCGAAGTAAAAACGACCATCCAGCCCTCGGCAGGCAGCTCCTTGATTAAACTCGTTGCTTTGTAAACCGTCACCAATATCAAATCGCTGCGTAGAGTACTGAAGTGCCTTGGTAGAACCATGTGCCTCGGCAGGCTTGCCAGAAAGAATTGTTACTGCCACTAGTCCGTGATTATCGGAGAACCAAATCCTGCCATTATTGTCCTCTAAAATAGCGTTAATATCTCCGCCCGGTAGTTTATCTTTTTCAAAAATATGCTCAAACGATTTTGATGTGCGGTCAAATACGTCAAGCCCATTGGCTGTTCCAACCCAGAGCCAACCGCGAGAATCCTCGTAGAGTGTATAGACAATGTCGGCGGCAATGCTGTTGGTGCGATTAGAGTCTGTGGTAAAGCATTCATACTTCTCTAATGATGAATTGTACCGAACAAGTCCCGCGCCAAATGAACCAATCCACCACGCACCGTGTTGGTCTTCTAAGAGTACGCGAGGTGGTCGTCGTCCCAAAATATTGGCATGGTGATAGGGTGAAACTGTAAACGTCTTGGTGTCTATTCGCTGATACGCTGCTCGTTCTCCTTGCACCCACAAAGCACCACGCCTATCGACATAGAGCGCACCGACCCAAGAACTCAGCACATTACCCTTCCATTGCTTATTGTCGGACAAAAGCGAAGTAAATTCACCGGTTGCACGGTTCAATCTGTTCAAACCGACAGTCGTGCTCACCCAGAGCGCTCCGAGAGAATCCTCAGCAATACCAATAATAGCGTTACCGTTGATATTTCTCCGGCGAGGATTGCCATGCCGATAAACCGAGAAGGCATTGGTCTGGGGATTCAAAACATTCAATCCTTCTTCGGTTCCTATCCAAATTAAGCCCGTGTGGTCAGCGTGCATGGTGGAGATATTATTTGCACTGAGGCTCTTGGAAAGAGCGTCATTATGGCGATAGAGTGCAAACGATTGTGCCTTCGGGTCGAATTTATTCACACCGGCATCATTTGTTCCCACCCACATAATACCGCTTCGGTCTTGATAGAGGCTGCGCAAATGGTTGCTGCTGAGAGATTGTGTGTCATAGCTCGTGCTGTGATACTGAGTGATTCTATGCTGCTTATCGAAAAGAATCAAACCCTTATTAGCAGTAGCAAACCACACCGTTCCTTGCCTGTCGACTGCAATACCTGTAATTACAGAGCCTGCAAGGTATGGTGCCAGTTTGTTGGCACCATAAAATGGCGTGAATTGCTCGGTATGGCAATCAAATTGAAGGATTTCTCCACTAGCAGTTCCAAGCAGTAGAACATCACGGGCAATTTCGCAGAGCGATGTGAAATTAGGAATTGTACGTTTTGACGCCCAATCTAAACAACGAACTCGTGTGAAGTCCTTCGTCTTTGGGTTTCGTTTGCAGAGACCATTATTTGTTGCTATCCATAATGTTCCATGGCTATCAGAAAAAAAACCTCGCACACTATTACCAGATAAACTTTTGGCATTATTACTATCAGCACGATATAAAGCCGTAAAGGAAAGTCTCTTGGTATCGAATGTCAGTAATCCTGCACTATTTGTAGCCAGCCATAAAGTTGTCGAGTCTGCATCCTCGTGAATATAGCGCACAGTAAGGATGGCTTTGGGATTTTCAGGTGATTTATATGGAAAGGAAGAAAACCGTTGGGTCAAGGGGTTAAATTGTTGTAAACCGCCATCCATTGTCCCTATCCAGAGATTGCCAAAGCGATCTTCATGGAGTGCCTGCACCCAGTGACCTTTAAGTGAATGTGCTGTCGTGAATGATTTGCGAAAAACCTTAAACCCATATCCATCGTACCGTGCAAGCCCCTCCTGAGTACCAAACCAAATAAAACCAATATGGTCTTGCAAAAGCGCCAGCACACTACTTTGCGGAAGCCCTTGCTCCAGTGAAAGACGCTCAAACCTCTGTGGTGTCTGAGAAGAAGCCACATAGATTGCTATTGAATGCAATGCAAACACCACCAAAAAAAAGTGCGTGAGCATCGGTTGCTTTCACAATAGAAAGTGCTGGAAGAACGAGCAATCAAAGAGTTTCATTTTTTTGCGATTATTAGTACAATCAACGGTCTGATATCGTAGGGTAATCACATGAACATATTATTGTGCCGTAGAGACAAATCATATCTTGTCTCTACCAGTTAGACGATAGACATCTGCAAAAATGGAATGTCAGTTCGATGCAGGTTGCGAATTTTTATGTGAATGCTCTATCTGATATCTTTGGTGCTTTTTTGCAAATACAGAAATTTTTTAGCTTGCTGCAAATAAAAAAGCCTCAACTGAGATTATCTATCGAAGTTGTTTAACATTGAAGTTGTTTAACATTTTCCGCAAAAACACAGGAACTCACATTTCATCATCCATGAAGGATATTTCTCGCGTATTCTTTACCATACCAACGGCACTGGAAATCCTTTCATCCTCAAGTATTGTACGCTATATTATTCTTCACTTGAGTGTCGACTGACGCTGAAAAACCGACGAAGTACCAAACGAGGGTATCGTTCGAGCAATGTTGTATCACCACAAAACCGCCTGTCAATGGCGATTTCTGACACTAAAGCAGTTCTTTGCATTTTCTCTAATGCAGACGTGGCTTTCGATACTGCCATCATTCGCCCGGTCTTGGCAGAGTTCGGTAACGAAGCCAATGTCCTGATGAACCCGCGTAAGTACGACAGTAAGAGCGCGATGAATGCTTTGAAGATAAGTTATTCAAAAGGCAAACGGTCATTGAGCATACCTTTGCATAGTTGGACGGCTTTAAGGGTTTACTGTTTCGCTATGAAGCCAATCTCAAGAACTGGACTGCCATGAATACCATCGGATGTACCGTCATTGTCATCCGTAGAATCAATAGTTCTATAAAAATGTTAAACAAATTCGGTATAAGAAGATAACCGTGGTTATGGATATTGGTTGCAGCGTATTTGTTCCCTACCTGACAACAGTGAGAGCAGCAGTCGCAGTCCGATTATTCGCCGAGAGCCTGAGGGTGTAGTTTCCGCTCG
>JACVZY010000040.1 GCA_014654705.1 Ignavibacteria bacterium | reverse complement strand
ATAAGAGCATCAAATTCAGATAATGCTGCTTTCTCTCTAAACTCGGTAGCTTGCTGTGATACACCGACAGAACGTATTGGAAACTGCTTTTGAAAAAAGTTTTCTGCTGCTGAGGCTAATTCATGTGTGGAAATAAAAAATGCTGGTATGGTCGGTTGTTGTAACATTCGCTCAATACTGCCAATGGGGGGTGTTTCTGATTCAATTTTACTTACTTTTCCTTGCAAGTTCATGGCAATATATTTTCCTTCAAAGAAGGTATATCCGATTGTTTTGTATGCTGTTTTGTAGTTGTCCTGTAAATATGCTCCCATCCGCTTATACACGGGCAGTGTTTGTGAGTTGCTATTTTCTGTACGCTTTGCTATATGCAAATTATGCGCCCACACAACCACTGGAGAGAGTTTCGGGGTTTGCTCTATAGCCCAACGTGCATTTTCAAACATACATGAATCTCGGTAGGCATCGAAGATTGAGTAGTCGTATCTTTTTGTTGCCATACCGAGAGTTTTGAATATTTGAATTTGAACACTTGATGGTTTTTCTTGGTTAGGGTCAGGCACTGAAACACTTTGAACAAGAAGATTCAAAAATTGCATGAGTTCACTTAGGCTATAGGAATCTAGTCCGGCTGAAAAGCGATGGTTATTCATCTTAATGTAGTTCAAGACATTAACTGCGGAGCGGTGTAAAGAACGCATACTATCAGGAGAGATGGTAAAGCCGACACGAATTCCGTTCGGTGCAGAATACGTTCTAAAGCCATCCAATTTCATTCGGGCTGAATCATAATACGCGGAATTTGCTGTGTGTATCCGTTCCAGTATTGCCTCCGTAATTTGGTCAACGCCGTAAAAATTCAGACCATAGAAACGTACCTTTGCTTTATTCTGAGCATTGTACGAACGAACCCAATCAATAAGAAGTTGAATAGAGCGGGAGTTTCCTAGAAAAAGTTGGTCGTTATCACTGCCGCCAAGAACATACCGATTCACACGGATTGTTATATCTGCATTGTTTTCCACACAAATCATCGTACACCCTTTGGTTTCAACAAGGTGTTTGATAATGGCGCAGTTTATTGCGTCTGACTCTTCGGTTCCGTGCGTAGCCTCACCTAAGCCGATAACACGGGCGCTGCCGATAAGCGAATCGAAAGATTGCCAATTTGCCAACCCTGCATCAGCACCAAGATTAACAGGGATGTGATGTGAGCGAATGTAGCTGGTAATCGCTTCTTGTGTTTCGTGCGTGGGAGTGTCTTGTTGTGAGCAAGCAGAAAGCACCATAAAAAAGAAGCTCATACAGCAAATTATTGTCGTAGATACAAAACGAGAGTAAAGCATAGCATGAAAAAATAGGAAGGAAATTTGGCAACTATAAAAATAGAGACTCTGCATGAGAATCGCTACAAATCTACAAATGATTCTTGCTCACAACCAAGTCTTTTGTAAATTGTGCTTTCGTATCATCGTCCACTGCAATCTTCCAAAACCTCAGCAATTATGCGCCTCATAGCCCCAAACCTTTGGCAACTTTCCGGCTTCCCGCCCAACATTATCAACACCTATCTTATTGCCGACGGCAACGAGGTCGTGCTGATTGATGCCGGTACGCGCTACATGACCAATCGTATTCTGCGGACACTGAAACGATTTTTTGCCGAAGACGAGCACAAAACCAAGCGTCTCACCGCACACGCCCTCACGCACGTTCACCCCGACCATCAAGGCGCGAGCAAGGCTGTCTGCGATGCTTACGGTGTTCCGCTCTGGTGCGGTGAGCGCGATGCCGAACCAATGGAACGAGGGTTGGCGAATAGCCCTGATGCACAAGGTGTATTGGGTTTGTTGATGCGCGTGTGGTCAGGTCCCGCATACACGGTCGCACGGCGCTTGCAAGAGGGCGACATGGTGGCGGGCTTTCGTGTGCTGGATTCGCCCGGTCATTCAGCGGGGCATATTTCTTTTTGGCGAGAGACTGACAAATGCTTGATTCTGGGCGATGTGCTGAACGGAATGAATCTGATGACAGGACTTCCGGGTTTGAACGAACCGCCCGTGCCTTTTACGACCGATGTTGCGCAAAATCGGCGTTCTATTCGCAAACTGGCAGCACTGAAGCCTGACATTATCTGCTTCGGGCATGGTGCACCGCTCATACAAAAGCCTCACAAACTCGAAGACTTCATGCGTCGTTTGCCGATGTAGAAGAAAGGCTCTCAATATATTGGGATTTTGTTGTATTTCTCATCGAATATTTGTTTGCTATGGAAGATTTTAAGCTCAAAAATGTCTATAACCCCGAATTTGTCCGCGTATTTGCAGAGAAGATACAACGGTTAAACGTAGGCTTCGATGGAGAAGCGTTTATCAATTGGATCCTAGATAGTGCATGGGAGGATAGGGAATTAAAAGAGCGAATGCACCATATTACGCGGGGGCTGCGGCGATTCTTGCCACAGGATTATGCTCAAGCAATAGCTATTCTACGGTTGGTTGCGCCCGAATGTCAGGGCTTTCCGTATATGTTTTTTCCCGATTTTGTAGAACAATACGGTTTGGGTGACGAAGAAATTTCTCTTTCGGCATTAGAATTATTCACGCAGTATTCCAGTTCGGAATTTGCAATTCGCCCTTTTCTTCAGCGTAATCCGGCAAAAATAATGGCACAAATGCTCCAATGGGCAAAGCATCCAAATCATCATGTACGTCGGCTTGCCAGTGAAGGCTGCCGCCCACGTTTGCCATGGGGCATGGCACTCAAAGAGTTTCAGCGCGACCCTGCGCCGATACTACCGATTTTGGAACTTCTCAAGGCGGATGATTCTGATTACGTTCGGCGGAGCGTCGCAAATAATCTCAATGATATTGCGAAAGACCATCCTGCACTCGTGCTCAATATTGCGGAACGTTGGATAGGCGTACATCCTCACACGGACTGGATAGTGAAGCATGGATTACGAACACTTCTCAAGCGCGGAAATCCCAAGGCAATGCAACTTTTTGGGTTTGGAGCTATGCCATCGTTTACTATCCACAATCTTCGATTTCATCAGTCTTCGGTGGCGATTGGCGCATCGGTCAATGTTTCATTTGACGTGCAGAGCGAAAAAGCGGAAAATATACGATTAGAATACGGTGTCTATTATGTCAAATCGAATGGTCAAGCGACGCGCAAGGTGTTTTTTATTCACGAGCGAAAATATTCCGAGGGCGAACAAGTGCATGTTCAGCGCAAGATTTCTTTTCAACAGCGTACCACTCGTAAACATTATGCCGGCACTCATCGCTTTACCATTATCGTCAATGGTGTAGAATGTGCTGAAACGCACATTGAGGTCGTTGGAGAGGTTGCCTGAAATCTCGTTGAAATTCAAGAAAAACATAAAAAAAAACGCCGCACAAACTCGAAGAGTTCATGCGGCGTTTGCCAGCGTAGTCTAAATGACTCTGGCGAAAGAGAATCTATTTTTTGCGCCACTTGGTTGTTCGTCCCAGAAACGGCATACCGAGAATATAACCGCGCAAATCAAGAGTGGAGCCATTGAGATTCGCTTTGCAACTATATTCATTCCCACTTTCCGGGTCATAAATTTTTCCATCCCGCCACTCACCGTTTTCGTATTTCAAATTATTCAGCATTTGCAGCCCGATGACAGACTTGCTGCGAAGGGCTTCTTTGGGATTGTTTTTATCTAATTTAATTTTCCCCTTTTCATCAAGCGAGTCGCGCACCCAAATAATTTTTCCGTAGTACAAACCGTTATATTTCCAGACTTCCACAAGTGATTTATCGTCTTCGGTGTACCAAATGCCTGTGATAGCATCGGCATTTTGCCCGAAGGATACGCTATACGATACCAGCATCAGGCATAAAGTGGCGATGCCGGACAAGACATTCCTCATAATTCCTCCAAAATAAACTGGGGATGGTAAAAAATTCATTCAGAATAATTTACACACTTTTTGGTCATAGAACAAGGTTTTGTAAGGTGTAAAGGCAATTTTTATCCTTGCGGCGGCTGTGGCTTCTATTGCGCTACACGGGCATTGTTCGCCTTTCTTGAAGTCGCATCGCCGACTCCACATCATGCGAGGGCATATACACAAGCGGAATACGTCCGGCAAGTTTTTTGAAGCGTGAATATGTCTCCCGTGCGTCATCAGGGCTGACGCAAATGCCCGCCACTCCGCCTGCTAATAATTGCTTCTCCGAAAAGGAAACGTCGCCCGCGAAGCAATATGCCGTGTCGTTTTCGATGAGCAAGACAGACTGATGACCAAAGGTGTGTCCGGGTGTGGGAATGGTGTATAAGCCGGATGCAATGCGGTGTGCTGCCTGAAATGGATTGTCCTTCGCGGGTAGCTCGCCCAGCGATGTTGCCGCGTCGTGCGTAATGAAGCGGGGTTTGAGCCATGTAGGAAAGGTCGTTTTCGCAACGCCAAAGGGTTTTTCCCATTCAATTTTGGGGAAAAGAATTTCCGGTGACGGTAGGAAGCGCAAGCCGTCGGTATGATCAAGGTGTCCGTGAGTGAGAATGACTGCATCAATCTTGTTCTCCGCTATGCCCAAGCGCTGTAAGTGGCTTTCAAGCTCTTCTTCGGGTGGTATGTCGAGTTGTAAAATTCTGCGGTTCACCCAGGCATCGCCTTTGGCATCACCGAAATAGTTCGGTTCGTGAACGCGCGTGTTTTCGCCCGTGTCAACGAGAAATGTACCGTCGGGGTGCTCAATAAGCCACATCCAGACTGGCATTTTTTCTGTCCATTGGGAATTGAGCAAAATGGATGGAAGTCGCAAGGCTTCGATGCCTGTGTGTTCGCGGTGCGGCGGGCGAACTTGCACCCAGCCTGAACGCAAAGCATGAACGCGGACGCGCTCGGAGATATGGACGGTGACGCAGCAGTCGGACTCGTGGAGAAGGGACGGATGCGTGGTATTGGGTGCGGTAGTGAGCATGGTGGAAGGGGGTGAAGGTGACAAAATGGTAGTTGCTTCTCTTGTGCCAAGCGTTTCTGGAAACATAATTCCGGCAAGTGCAATTCCGGCGCTAACGCTCACACCCGCACGAATACTGGTACGGACGAACTGACGGCGGTTCATAGTGTTTGGTGGAGTGGTGCAGTTTGCGCGTTTGCCCGTGCTTCCGCCAGACGCTTGACTTCTTCCATGACGGAGGGGAGAAGGCGCATAAAATTTTTGCCCAAGAGCATGGCAAAAATGCCTCCCAACACACCGTCAAACCAGACTTCATGCGTAAAACGGGTTTCGGTGCCGAAACTCTCGAAAAAGCGTTTTACATTCAGGCGTGCAAGCGGAAGGGCTGTTGAGAAAGTGTACGAGTGTTGGTCGCTGAACTCTGTGATAGTAAAGCGCGACGTTGTGCCGTTCAGACTAACGAGCTTTCCAACTGCGCCAAGTTTGAATGCGCCTTCTAGTGATGCTGATTGCAAGCCTTTGTCCCAGAGATGCCATTCTGAAACATTTGTCCACACGCTCCAAACATCGTCAGGGCTTGCGTTCGTGGTGGTGCTATGCCAGAAATGGCGAGGGCTGGGGGCGGATGGTTGTGGTATCATAGTGCTTGTAGGTGTTGGTGAAAAAGAATGCTTCGTGAATTCAAGTTCACCCAAAACTACAACCATGCACGAACTAAACACTTGATGTATGGTAAGTTCGTTTAGGCTTGGGAAAGTTTTTTCCGAATGCGGCTCAAACTCTCTGGTGTAACGCCCAAATAGGACGCAATATGCTTGAGTGGAGCACGCAGGGCAATTTCCGGTTCGTTTTGAAGAAGCCTGCGGTAGCGCTCTTCGGCAGTGATGGTAATGCTGTCCATATAGATTCGTTCGGTCATGCCGTTTACCTCTTGCAAAACGCGACGAATAAGAGTATGCCATTTGGGAACGTCGTTGTAGATGTGTTGAAGGGCAGCGTGAGAAACCGCCAGCAGTTCCGCGTCTTCGAGGGCTTCGATATTTTCACGGGCAGGTGTTTGTGTGGAAAAGGACTGCTGCGAGGTGAAAAGCTGGTGTTCGGGAGTGAAAAACTTTGTTGTATCTTTGCCGTCGCTGGTGGTAATAAAAAACCGCATCAGCCCTTTGTTTACAAAGTACAAATGCCCGCAGACCTGCCCCTCGCGTAGAAGCAGCATATTGGCTTTGATAGAAACCGTTTCAAATCGCTCGGCGACGAACAGCCATTCTTTTTCAGTGAGGGTAATCTTTTCCGAAATAAAAGCGTGGAGTGACGATAATGATGTATGAAGAGGTTTTGCGGACATAGAGCAGGGAAACGTAAAAAGGAAGATGTGTCGTATTTTTCTCAAAAAAATTCAGATGATACCATGAAAACTGCTCTTATTACCGGTGCAAGCAAAGGCATCGGTTTGGAAATTGCCCGCGAACTCTGTGCAAAAGGTTACCATGTGCTGCTTGCAGCGCGTAATCCTCATGCCGGTTCAGAAACCGCATCACGGCTTGTTCGGCAGAAGTACGTTTGTACCTTTGTGCCAATGGACGTGAGCGACAGCGCAAGCATTCGGGAGGCGCATCGGCAGGTCTCGACCAAAATACAGCATTTGGACGTGATAATCAACAATGCGGGCGTGATGCTCGACCATTCGCAGAGCATTCTTGCTGTTTCGGAGTCATTGCTTTTGAGTACGCTCCAGACAAATGCTATTGGTGCGCTGACTGTGGTGCAAGCATTTTTGCCGCTCATGCAGCGCGGAGGTCGTATTATCAATGTTTCCAGTTCGGGTGGGCAAATTACAAACGGTGCAAGTACATTTGCTCCGGCATATTGCATTTCCAAAACGACCATGAATGCGATTACGTTACAACTCTCTTCCGCACTCGCTTCTGAGGGAATCGCCGTGAACGCAATGTGTCCCGGCTGGGTGCAAACCGAAATGGGCGGAGCAGGTGCACCACGAAGCGTGTCGCAAGGTGCAGACACGGCGGTGTGGCTCGCTACGGAAGCTCCACAATCGCTCACGGGGAAGTTTCTGCGCGATAGAAAAGAAATTTCGTGGTAGGTAATGCAGAGGAAGCGAGGTGCTCTGAAAGCAAGATGCTCTGAAAGCGATATGTTTCTTTTGTCGCGTTGTCCATCGCTGACTTGATTGATGCGGGCAGTCGATTCATTGATAAATATGTACCATTCGTTGAAAACGTGCTCTCTTTGTCGACTCCTTGCGGCATATTGCTTTTGAAACAAGTTGTGACAGCATTTATTAGCTGTTCACACGTTTTCTTCACTTTTCCTTTACCACAATGTTTTCTCCCTCTGATAGTTACGGGCTGACGTGGCTGATTATTCTGACTCTCCTTTTGGTGCGCTATGGAGCGATTTCCGGTTCGCTCTTTGTGTGGTGGTATTTGGTTCGTCGTGATAAAAATGTCTCGCGTAAAATTCAGCAAAAATTTCCCACGCGAGCCGATTATCTACGCGAAGCGGGGTATTCGCTGATGACGTTTTTTATTTTCGCAACGATTGTAGCCTTGCTCTATCTGCCGCAAGTGCGCCCTTTGACAAAAATGTATAGTTCGATAGATTCTATGGGTGGTGTAGTTTGGGGATGGGTTTATTGGGTATTCTCAATTATCCTGATGATTGCTCTGCACGATTTGTATTTTTATCTCATGCACCGTGCAGTGCATAGCAAAAAGCTCTATCCGATTATTCACAAAGTGCATCATCTTTCGCATAATCCTTCGCCGCTTGCAGCCTTCGCTTTTCATCCCTTGGAAGCGTTGACAGAATTTTTGGTCTTCCCGATTGTGGCTTTCACTATCCCGCACACGCTCAGTGCGCTGGCAGTATGGATGTTTGCGATGTCGCTTGTCAACGCTTACGGACACTTGGGGTTTGAATTGTACCCGAAAGGCTTCTCCACCCATCCCATCGGGCGATGGATCAATACCTCCGTCAGTCACAATATGCACCACAAATTTGCTACGCAGAATTACGGTCTCTACACGCTCGTATGGGATAGGCTTTTCGGAACGATTCATGCAAAGTATGAAGATACGTTTGCTGAAGTAACCTCGCGCTCGTAACCCTCGCGTGTTGAAAAAGTAGTGCAGAAGCATTGCAAAAGCACATCCTGATAGCATTGAAACAACAAATTTTTCGTACCTTATCGACATGACAACTATGAAAACCAAACAAGCATTTTTACGCGTGACAAGCCTATCTGCGGCACTGATACTGCTCGTTGCAGCTTGTCAGCAAACGTCCATCACGCAAACACCGACCGACACGAACATCAGCGATTCGACGGACATCAGTACAACGGTGCTGGATTTTGGAGAAACAAAAATGGCATTACCGCTGGAAATAACAACTCCTGCGCTCACCGACCGATGGACGATTCAGCGCCAGCGCTCGTCTTCGTGGCTGATTGTGGAAGCCGAACAGGGCATCGGCTCAAAAACACTTACCATTTCGATTGACCGCTCGAAGCTCCCGCAAGGTATTTCGCGTGATACCCTCATCATCCGCGGCTTGCGTCGTCCGACATCACTGGCAGAAAAAGGTGGCGCACAGCTCAATGCCGATACGGCTAAAACAATCGCTGTATCGGCGACGAATTCCGGTACGCAGCGCGGGCAAACATCACTTCAGGTCTTGCAACAGCAGCTTTCGTCTCTCTTGGGTGGTATGCAGCTCCCAAGCCGTATTGATACGACTATTTCTTTTGTCGGTACATTCGCTCTTACCTCGCCGAGTAATTCCACGACCTATTCCGCTTTGGGGTCATTTGTGGTCGGGACGAGCGTATTGGCAAATGTGGGAGCATCGGTGCAACTGGTAGGCAAAACGAATGGAACCGCAATTACGCTCGCAAAGCAGGGTATTTCCTACACCAGCGCTCAAACCGGAACAACGCTGAATGCAACGGTGTATGCGCCTTCTACCTTTGTGATACCAGCCCGTAATATCACCTTCGACGGCACAACTCCGCATACGTTCACCGTTCCGGCAAGTTCGTCTTTTGCAGGTTTTATCGATAATGTTGTTTCGGCGACATTGCCAAGCCTCACCAATCCACCGACAAGTATCGCTCAAAGTAGTAACCTGACACTCACGTGGCAGCCCACATCCCAAGCCGATGATAGCGTATTTGTCGTTCTGACGCTTGCGCAAGATTCCATTCCTCGTGTTGTTCCGACGGTGGCAAACGACAATGCCGGCACGGTAACGCTTTCGCAACAAGTTCTCTCTACATTGCTTGGCGGAAAAACCGGCGCTGCGACTCTTGCAATGGTACGATTCCGTTACAAAGTTGTCCGCACAAGTACGCCCGTGCGCGGTTTGCTTTCGGAAGCGCAACGAAATTATTCGGTAACAGTAACGCAGTAAAATGGCTTGAACTTGATGCACGACAGATTTTTACAAATGTCTTGATTACTGGCTTCGGTGGCACAGACATTCCTGTCTGTGAATTTCTACACTTCGCTTAAAATCACATAGGCAAGAATGCCTGTGCCACCAAGAACAGATTTTTGTCGAGTACTGTGCAGTTTGAATTCCCGCAGAATAAACTTCCCATGACCATCATACCCAATATTAATTCAGCTATAAAACACTACTCTTGGCAGACAATAGCGTTGCACGGCGCGGTCTGGCTGGGTATTCTGATAAGTTTTATCGGTATGCAAACCTTCAATGGTGCTTCTCCGAGCCTTCTCAGAACTATGGTTGTCATGGTATGTGCTGTCGGTGGATATTATGGCAATACCCTTTTTCTGGTGAATCATTATTTTGAGACCAAGCACTACCTCGCGTACACAACGATTGTGGTGAGTATTATTATTCTCAGCACCGCACTTAATTATGCCGCTGAAAGTCTCTTTCTGGGCGGCGAGATGTGGCATAAATTTTTCGTGGAGCCGCGTCGTTTCATTGTTGCGGTGCTTTGGGTCTCGGTGACTATTACTCTGGTGGGATTGCTTACTACCACGCAGCGCAACCGCCGCCGGAGCGAAAGCGAAACGCAAGAACTTCTTCTGCGCCATAACGAGGCGCAAATGCAGTTTCTCCGTGCTCAAATCAATCCACACTTTCTTTTTAACACCCTTAATAACATCTATTCTTTGGCTGTGGTGCAGTCCCCGCAAACTGCACCGATGATTATGCGGCTCTCGCGTTTACTTCGGTACAGCATCTATACCACGCAAAAGCCGAGTGTTTCCATTCAAGAGGAAATTGCCGAGATACATGAATTGATTGCGCTCTTTCAACTCCGCTCCGAAGAGCCGATGAACATTACTTTCACAGCGGGCGGCGAGATTCATGGGCGGCAAATTGAGCCGATGATACTTTTTGCGCTTGTGGAAAATTGTCTCAAACACAGCGACATTACGCACAATACAGCGGGCTTTATCGCAATTCATCTTGCTGTCGAAGGAGAAACCGTGTATTTTAGTACATTGAACACCAAAGATAATTCTAATGCACAAAAAGATGCTGTTGGTGGTGTTGGCTTGCACAATATCCGTCAGCGACTGGCATTGAAATATGCTGACCGCGCCGCACTAGCTATCCACGACACCGAGACGCATTTTGAGGCGCGGCTGACAATCCCAGTTTTGCTCTAAACCACCATTTTTTTTTACAGTTTAGTTATGAATATCCTGTTGCTCGACGATGAATACCTTGCGCTCAATCTTTTGGAGGGGTATTTGCAGCAACTTATAGAGCAGGGGCGGAGCCTGAATCTGGTCGCTAAGGCGAAACACCCTCTGCAAGCACTGGAAATATTGGAAAAGCACGATGTGGATATTATCTTTTTGGATATTCAAATGCCGAATCTGAGCGGGGTGAATCTTTTGCGGTCGCTCCCGAAAAAGCCTGTGGCGGTCTTCACGACGGCATACAATGAGTATGCTGTCGAAGCCTTTGGTTTGGATGTAGTTGATTATTTGGTCAAGCCGATTGCCTTTGAGCGTTTTTTGCAAGCATTCAATAAAGCCACAACTGCCGTGCAAGCCCGAGTCAAAGCTTTTCCTGCGCCGGACTCGCAGGCTTTGCCCCAGAGCCACACGAAATCATCTTTTTTAAGTATTGTTGCCGACGGGAAATTGATGAAAATCGCGCATACCGATATTCTTTTTTGTGAAGGCGCAAGGGAATATGTAATCGTTCACACCACGCAGGGCAAAGTGATGACCCTTGAGCGAATGAAACGGATGGAAGAAATGCTACCAACGCCTGATTTTGTGCGGGTACACAAGTCGTATATTGTTTCTTCCTCGAAGGTCAAATCACTGGACGGCGCAATGCTGAACGTGGCGGGGCAGATGATTCCTGTCAGCCGGGAATTACGCGATGAAGTCGTGAAGCGGATTTTCGGATAATATTGATTGACCGGTGTGAAAAGTTGCTATGGATTCTTATTTCCAGAGTTGATTTTATTAAATTTATTGACGTTAATGCAATATAGTTCAAATAAAAAATAAATGAACCAAGTATGTTAATTGCGAATCGAACAAAAAACTGCTATCTTCAGCCAAATATTGTTTCTCTCTTTCCATAAAATGCCCTCTTTTCAATTGTCCCATTGTATATATGGACAACATCAATTTTACCTCACTCCGCGAGATTTCGCGTCGCATTCACGCCCGCGACCTCACCTCACGCGAGTTGATCGAAACGCTGCTTCGGCACATCAAACAGCACAATCCGCGTATTAACGCCATTTGCATCATAGACGCAGAAGGCGCTTTGAAGCAGGCTTCTGAAGCAGATGCAGCACTGGCGCGTGGGGAAAGCACAGGTGCGCTGCACGGTATTCCTTTTACCGTAAAAGATACCTTTGCCACAAAGGTCATGAGAACGTCGTTTGCGAGCCCGCTTTTACGGTCGCACGTGCCTGATTTCGATGCTACAATGGTCGAAAGGCTAAAGAAGGCGGGTGGAATCTTGCTTGGCAAAACCAATTTGCCTATGTTTGCGTTTGATTGGCAAAGCACATTTTGGGGCAGAACAAATAACCCGTACAACGAAAACCATGTCGTTGGCGGAAGTTCCGGCGGCTCGGCAGCGGCTTTGGCGGCAGGCTTCACGCCATTGGAGATAGGTAGCGATATAGGCGGTTCACTCAGGATTCCGGCGCACTATTGCGGCGTAGTGGGGTTTCGCCCCACAGAGCGGAGTTTATCGGACTTTGGGCATATTACTCCGCCCGGTTCACCTAAAATGCTTCGCTCCATGATAACCGTTGGACCAATGGCGCGCAATGTAGATGATGCCAAAATGCTCTTGGAATTGCTCTGGGGGTACGACGACCGAATGTGGCAAAACCCACCCGTACCGCTTCAGAACACGCTTACAGTGGCAGATGTTCCGCTCAAAGGGCTACGGATTGCGTACTCATCCACGATTGGCGAACGCAAGGTTTCACGCGACACAGAGCGTGTTTTTTCCACATTGCTCGTACGCTTACGCGAACAAGGCTGCACACTTATCGAAAAAGCTCCTGCCGACCTCGACACAAAGCGGGCTACAGATGATGCGCTTGATGTGTGGGGGCGCTTGATGACTATGGAATCCTTAACAGAAATTCCCGCCATGATACCGAAATCGCTCATAGCGCCATTTCTTGCGGCGTTCCATTATGCAAATTTTCGTGGCGGTTCTGCGTCGCTTGTGAAGGGACTGTTCCAATCACCACGCGGCTTTGCGCACGTTCTCGACCGTAGGGACGCGATTGTACAAGCCACAGAGCGGTTTTTTGATGAAGTTGATATTTGGCTCACACCCACTGCCGCTCATGCCGCATTCCCACACGTGCGTATGGGGACGCCGCTCAAGATTGACGGCGCAACAATCCCTTACACCGAAGCACACGCGCCTTTCGCCTGCACGACGGTCTTGCAAGCTACGCCCATCGTTACCGTGCCGATAGGTATGAGCAGCGATGGACTTCCGATAAGTGTTTCCGTGCATGGCAAGCGCTGGCAGGACTGGCGATTGCTGACGATTGCCGAACAAATCGAGAAACTGGGAACAGGTTTTGTGCCGCCTGCGGGATGTTTGGAATAATAAATGCTTTCTTGAGAAAATCTTTAGACTTCCCGCCTCAGATTTGAACGCCTCTTGAGAAAATACGCCGTAGTTTTGCTTTTGTAATTCACTCGTGTTTCACAGAACGAAAGCAAATCACAATGGCTCTCGAATATATCATCGGTCTCGTGCTTTCCGTCCTCCTTCTGGGATATTTGCTCTATGCAATGCTGTATCCCGAACGATTGTAGGAGGAACAAATGCAACCCTTAGAATTTCTCCAAATCGCCCTCTATTTCGGGCTTCTCATCGCCATTACGCCGCTTTTGGGTGGCTTTATGGCAACGGTGTTTTGCGGTCAAAAAACATGGCTTACGCCTGTATTGAAACCGCTTGAAGGTTTGATCTATAAACTCTCCGGCGTGAATGACTACGAAGAAATGTCGTGGAAAGAATATGCTTTTGCGCTTCTCACTTTCAATGCGCTCGGATTTCTCGCGGTCTTTGTGCTGATGCTTGCGCAGGGCGCTTTACCACTCAATCCGCAGAGCACAGGCGGCACATCCGGCTACCTCGCTTTTAATACCGCCGTGAGTTTTATGACCAATACCAACTGGCAGGCGTATTCCGGTGAGGCAGCGCTTTCTTACCTTACGCAAATGCTGGGCTTGGGCGTACAAAATTTCGTGAGCGCAGCCACAGGTATTGCCGTAATGATAGCACTGACGCGGGGTATTGCTCGTAAGCACGCCGCAAGTATTGGCAATTTTTGGGTGGATTTGACGCGCACGACGCTTTACATTTTGCTTCCGCTTTCGCTTCTTTTGGCGATTCTGCTCGTCAGTCAAGGCGTTGTACAGTCCTTTGGAAGCTATGTTTCTGCAACAACGCTCGAAGGACGTTCACAAGTGATTCCGCTTGGTCCTGCTGCTTCGCAAATCGCCATCAAGCAGCTTGGCACCAATGGTGGCGGCTTTTTCGGTGTGAATAGCGCTCATCCCTTTGAGAATCCCACGCCGTTCAGCAATTTTCTCCAAGTGCTTGCTATTCTCCTTATTCCGTCAGCATTGACCTACACCTATGGTAAAATGGTCGGTTCCGTGCGCCAGGGGTGGACAATTTTTGCTGCTATGCTGGCGGTTTTGCTGGTAGTCTTAGCAGTGTCGTTGTGGTCGGAAACAAGCTACAATACCGTATTGCAAACTTCTGTCCAAATGGAAGGCAAAGAGCAGCGTTTCGGCGTGGCAAACAGCGTTCTTTGGGGCATGACCACCACGGTCGCCTCAAATGGTTCGGTAAACGCCATGCACGACAGCTTTTCACCACTCGCGGGCGGAATGGCGATGCTAAACATGATGCTCGGCGAAGTCATTTTCGGCGGTGTTGGCGCGGGAATGTACGGTATGCTCATGTTCATCATCATCACGGTCTTTATCGCCGGCTTGATGGTTGGGCGTACACCTGAGTATTTGGGCAAAAAAATAGAAGCATTCGAGGTGCAAATGGCGATGATAACTATTCTTGCGCCGAGCACGGTGATACTCATCGGAACAATGATTGCCGTTCTTATTCCGCAAGGACTCAGCAGCCTGAATAATCAAGGAGCGCACGGCTTTTCGGAAATTCTCTACGCTTTCACGTCGGCAGCAGGCAATAACGGAAGCGCCTTTGCGGGGCTAACGGTGGACACGCCGTTTTACAACATTGCGATTGGTATCGGTATGCTGGTGGGGCGCTTCGGCGTGATTCTGCCTACTCTGGCGATTGCGGGAAGTTTGGTCGGCAAAAAATATACGCCGCCGTCGCTTGGCACGTTCCCGACCGATAAGCCGCTTTTTGCCGTCTTGCTGATTGCCGTTATTCTCATCGTCGGTGCGCTCACGTTCTTTCCGGCACTTTCGCTGGGTCCGATAGTGGAGCATTTGCTGATGAATGCGGGGAAGACGTTCTAAATCAATTCTCATTACTCAAAACCGAATATCATGTCAACGCAAGTAAAATCTCTCTTCGACCCCGCCATTACACGCCGCGCGGCGTGGGAATCCATTACCAAACTCGACCCGCGCGTACAGGTGAAAAATCCCGTCATGTTTCTCGTGGCAGTGGGCGCGGTGCTTTCGACCTTTACGTTTTTCCGTGACCTCGCGAGCGGTGCATTTTCGACGTTTAACCTCCAAATCACGCTCTGGCTCTGGTTCACGGTGCTTTTTGCTAATTTTGCTGAAGCCATTGCCGAAGGGCGTGGGAAAGCGCAAGCAGATTCGCTTCGCAAGACACGCACGGGCACAATGGCGCGTCGGCTGACGAATTATCCTTCTTCCACCGAACACCGTGTCATTGCGACCGAACTGAAGCGCGGCGATGTGGTCATCTGTGAATCGGGCGACGTAATTCCGGGTGACGGCGAAGTTATCAAGGGCATTGCCAGCGTGAACGAATCAGCCATCACGGGCGAGTCTGCACCTGTTATTCGTGAGGCGGGCGGCGACCGCAGTGCCGTGACGGGCGGGACACAAGTGATAAGCGACCAAATCTTCGTCCGCATCACCGCCGAGCAGGGTGATTCCTTCCTCGACCGCATGATTGCACTTGTGGAAGGCGCAAAACGCCAGAAAACACCGAATGAAATTGCGCTCAGTATCGTTCTGGCAGCGCTTTCGATTGTATTTTTGCTGGCTGTCGTAACGCTCAAAGGTTTTGCCGCGTACTCCGAGACCGCATCGGGATTGACGACTTCGCTGCTTAGTGTTCCGGTGTTGGTTGCTCTTCTGGTGTGTCTTATCCCGACTACCATCGGCGGTTTGCTTTCTGCGATTGGCATAAGCGGCATGGACAGGCTCATTCAGCGCAACGTCTTGGCGACAAGTGGGCGAGCTGTCGAGGCGGCAGGCGATGTGGATGTACTGCTTCTGGACAAAACAGGCACAATAACGCTGGGAAACCGCATGGCATCGGCGTTCATTCCCGCAGGCGGCATAGACCCCAAGCGTCTCGCCGAAGCTGCACAGCTTTCCTCGCTTGCCGATGAAACCCCGGAAGGGCGTTCCATTGTCGTCTTAGCAAAAGAAAACTTTGGTATTCGTGGGCATGACGACTCTGAGCACAACGCTGCCTTGCATCAGGCAACGTTCATCCCCTTCACAGCGCAAACGCGCATGAGCGGCGTAGATGTGGGTGGGCGTTCCATTCGCAAAGGCGCTGCCGATATGATTGAAAAGTACGTTGATTCTTACAGCGCAGCTTTTCCGCCAGATACGAAACGCGCAGTGGAAGACATTGCCAAAACAGGTGGAACGCCGCTTGTCGTGGCAGAAGTTGTTGCAAACAAAGCAACGGTGCTGGGCGTGATTCAACTCAAAGATGTGGTTAAAGGCGGTATAAAAGAACGCTTTGCTGAACTGCGCAAAGCAGGCATCCGCACGGTGATGATAACGGGCGACAACCCGCTCACTGCCGCCGCTATTGCTGCCGAAGCAGGTGTTGACGACTATATCGCCGAGGCAACGCCGGAAACAAAACTGAAGCGCATACGCGACGAACAGGCTGCGGGACATCTCGTGGCAATGGTCGGCGACGGCACAAATGACGCACCAGCACTCGCTCAGGCAGATGTGGGCGTGGCAATGAACTCCGGTACACAAGCAGCCCGCGAAGCCGGAAATATGGTGGATTTGGACAGTAATCCCACGAAATTGCTCGATGTAGTCCATATCGGCAAACAACTCCTGATGACACGCGGTGCATTGACAACGTTCAGCATTGCAAACGACGTGGCAAAATACTTTGCAATTATTCCCGCAATTTTTGCAACATTGTACATGACAAATGGCGAAGGTGCTTTATCTGCGCTCAACGTTATGCAATTAGCAACGCCGGAAAGTGCAATTTTATCGGCAATTATTTTCAATGCGCTTATTATTGTTGCACTCATTCCACTGGCATTGCGTGGCGTGGCGTATCAGCCGCTTCCGGCATCGACGCTGCTATGGCGGAATTTTCTCATTTACGGCGTGGGCGGCGTAGCGATTCCGTTTGTAGGTATTAAATTGATTGATATTCTTGTTGTGGCGCTGCATTTAGTCTGATTGTTTCTTTCTTCGTTCGGTTTGCTCATAGAAAATGCGACAATTACTTGTGTTCTGTTCATTTTTCATAAACAAATAGATTGTGTATGTCTTTTTTCAAATCAATTCGCTCATGGTTGTTCCTTGTGGTGATGGTATTTGTTCAGCTTGGCAGCAATAAAGCGGCAACAATCCCCAATGATTCCGCCGTGAGCGTCCTGCCTGTATCGCCGCAAGCAAATTTGGTCGTGAGTGGCTTTGTGGATGCGTATTATGCACTTGCGTTTGCCACACCGCCCGCAAAAACTCGTGCGTTCACGACACAACCGCTATATCACAATGAGTTCAGCATCAACTTCGCATTTCTTTCACTCGCTTATTCATCTGACCGTGTGCGCGGACGCTTTGCCGCACAAGTCGGCTCATATGTGGAGTCGAACTACGCCGCCGAGCCGCAGTTTTGGCGGAATATTTTCGAGGCAAATGTGGGCTACTGCGCTGCGGAAAACCTTTGGCTTGATGCGGGTGTTTTTGCTTCGCACATCGGCTTTGAATCGGCTGTTTCCAAAGATAACTGGACGTACTCTCGCACTATTGTTGCGGATTATTCGCCGTACTATGAAACGGGTGCGAAACTTACGTGGACTCCAAGCAGTGAATGGATTCTGAGCGTACTCATGCTAAACGGTTGGCAAATTATCCGTGAAACCAACAGCGATAAATCATTTGGAGCACAAGTGCAGTGGAAGCCCTCATCAAATATACTTGTGAATTGGAGTACCTACATCGGTAATGATCAGCCCGATTCGGCTGCACGGCAAATGCGATATTTTAACAATTTCTACGCGCAAATCGGGCTTTCAGAAAAACTCAGCCTCGCGCTGCTCTTTGATGTTGGCGTGCAGCAACGCCTCAACACCACTCTTCCTGTATGGTTCGGAGCTGCTATGATAGCAAAGTACGCTGCAGGAGAGCGCATTACGCTTGCGGCGCGAGCTGAGTATTACAGCGACCCGCAAGGTGTACTTATTTCTACCGGAACTGCAAATAATTTCCAGACCTTGGGCATATCGGCAAATATTGACGTTGCTTTGACTACAAATCTACTCTGGCGCATAGAAGGGCGGTGGTTCTCGTCGCGGGATGCCATTTATCCGACCGAAAACGCCGCGCCGCGCATGAATGATGGCTTTGTAGTTACCTCCCTAGCTTTTTCTTTTTAATGAATCTTCAATCGACATTTTTTTAAGCAACCATGAAAACGACTCTCATCGCTCTTCGCCTCTTCCTTGTAATGACGCTGCTTACAGGCGTTTTGTATCCGCTTGCCGTAACAGGCATCGCTCAAGGCTTCTTCAATGCAAAAGCTAACGGTAGCATCCTGAAGGGCGCACAAAATCAAGCACTTGGCTCGGAACTCTTAGCACAAAAATTCGACAGCGTGATTTATTTTCAGTCGCGCCCATCGGCGTGTGATTACGGCACCGTGGCAAGCGGCGCAAGTAACAAAGGTCCCACGAGCAAAGCGCTGCAAGACCTCGTGCAGGAGCGCCGCGCAGCTTTCCGCACCACCAATGGTCTTGCTGCCGGACAAGATGTGCCGGGCGAAATGGCATTTGCTTCGGGAAGTGGCTTAGACCCGCATATCAGTCCTGAAGCAGCGAGGCTGCAAGTGGCGCGAGTAGCAAAAGCGCGTGCATATAACGATGTACAAACGCAAGCACTCACACAGCTTGTGGAGCGTGCGGTAGAGTCGCCGCAATTCGGTATTTTCGGGCAGGAGCGCATTAATGTGCTGAGGCTGAATATGGCTCTGGACAATGCTTCTAAATAAATTACTAACAAGTCCACCCGTGCACTCACAATATTCACAGATTAGCTATGAGAACGTTTATGCGGGCAAGAAATATCTTTTTTGCACTCGTTGCAGTGTATTTGCTTCATGGGATTGTGCGTTTTTTCACGATGCCGTCAAACGTGCTTGCCACACACTTTGGGCTGGACGGCAACGCAAATGGATGGATGTCGAGCGGTGCTTTTTTATTATTTCATCTCTTTATGGTGACATTTATCTTCGGTTTGCGTTGGTTTCTTTCGGCAACTGCACGGTGGCAAAAGGGAATTAATATTCCGGAATATCATCTGCTTTCTGAAGCAGGAAAACTAGCATTTGTACACTTTATGGAGAACCATTCTTGGGTTTTCGGTTCGTTGATGATTGTTTTTTTTACACTTCTTGATATTGTCATTGTACTTGCAAATACCCAATCCTTTGCAAGAACAAGTATGGTTATAGGGCTTATTGTTACTGTGTTCTTTCTAGGCAGTGTGGCGTGGTGGACAATCGCTTTATTGATGGCTATTCAGCGTATCAAAAAGCAAAATTTATAGGGAAAAACAATGCCATTCCTAGACCACAACCGCCCTACCCCCGACGACCTTCTCGCCCAAATCCATGCTGACGAAGAACGCCTCAAACGTGGTAAATTCAAGCTCTTCTTCGGCATGAGTCCCGGCGTAGGCAAGACCTATGCTATGCTCCAAGAAGCACACACGCGCCGGAGTGAAGGTGTACACGTATTGGTGGGCTATGTGGAAACACACGGACGCGCCGAAACAGAAGAATTGGTGAAGGGACTGGACGTTTTACCGCGAAAAAAAATATCGTATTGCGGCGCTGATTTGGAAGAATTTGATTGCGATGCCGTCTTACAGTTGAAGCCTGCACTCGTACTGGTGGACGAACTGGCGCATACCAACGCCACAGACGACACCGCACCCACACGCCACGCCAAGCGCTGGCAAGATGTGTTGGAACTGCTGGATGCGGGAATTGATGTTTATTCCACGCTGAACGTGCAGCACATCGAAAGCCGCGCCGATACGGTACGCGCTATCACGGGCGTTGCTGTCCGTGAGACCGTGCCGGATTCGATTCTGGAGCGAGCCGATGAAATTGAATTGGTGGATATTTCTCCCGATGAGCTTTTGGAGCGCCTGCGCGAAGGTAAAGTCTATGCGCCGGAGAAATCCGAGCAGGCTATTCAGAACTTTTTTCGCAAGGGTAATCTCACTGCGCTGCGGGAAATGGCTCTCCGCCTAACGGCAGAGCGCGTGGAAGGGCAGCTAAACGAATACCGCAAGGACAATCGAATTGCTAGTCCGTGGAAATCCGGCGACCGCTTGCTTGTAGCGGTGAGCGCCAGCCCGTATTCCGAGCAACTTGTACGCTGGACGCGGCGCATGGCGTATACCATGAAAGCACCGTGGATAGCACTCAGCGTCGAGACAATGCGCCCGCAAAGCGCGGAGGATGCACAGCGCCTTACGAAAAACCTCGCACTGGCGCGTGAACTGGGTGCAGAGATTCAGACGATTGCCGATGACGACGTTGTGCGAGGCATTTTGCGCTCGGCGCGGCAGCACAATGTTTCGCAGATTGTTGTCGGCAAGCCTGCCCACCAAGCCAGAGCATCCATTGTTGAGCGGCTCATTGAGGAGAGTGGCACGATTGACTTGCACGTCGTCCGCGTCGAAGACTTATGGAAGAAAGGTGATGGCGGCAAGAAGCAACATTCACGCTGGCAACTCTTGTCCGCGCTTTTTGCTGACTTTGCCGGAGATACTACCTCGCGGTGGCGCTCGTACGGGCTGGCTGCGGGTCTTTCTGCTGTGCTGGCGCTTCTTTGCCTACCGTTGCTCGCAATTTTGAGTTATCAAGCTATTGGGCTACTCATGCTTTTCGGGGTTGCACTTTCGGCGCTGGCGCTGAGTGGTAGTGCCATTGCGCTAATGGCGGCTCTAAGCGCGTTGCTTTGGAATTTTCTGTTTATTCCGCCGCGTTTCACGTTTGTCATCGGTTCGCTGGAAGATAGATTGATGTTTTTGTTGTACTTTGCCATTGCGCTGGCATTGGGTATTTTGACGAGCCGCATTCGCCTTCGTGAGCGGTCTGTTCGCAAGCGAGAAGAGCGCACAGCTGCTCTCTACGATGTGGCACACGAACTCGCCTCTGCCCGAACAACGGACGATGTGGTAGCGGTCGGCGTGAAGCATATTAGCCTTCTTTTCGATGCTGATGTGGCAGTTTATCTTACAGAAAAAAGTGCCTCAATGGCTCATGAACGCTTGCAGGAAAGCCCTCACGAAGCGAGTAATTTCAAGCCCGATGCAAAAGAGCGGAGCATTGCCGAATGGACGTTTGGTAATCGCCGCGCTGCGGGGCGCTTTACGGCAACTCTTCCGGCGGCGCGTGCGCACTACACAACGCTCTCCGCACCGCGTGGCGTGGTGGGTGTGTTGGGTGTGGCAGTGCGAGGCGAGCATATTCGGAGTGATTGGCAGGGGCTACTGGACAATCTCGCCGGGCAAATCGCATCGGCATTGGAGCGTGAGGAACTAAACGAACTAGCTAAGCAAAGCCGTATCGTTGCTGAATCGGAAAGGCTTTACGGAACGCTGCTCAACTCCATTTCGCACGAATTTCGTACGCCGTTGTCCGTGATTAACGGCTCGTCGGAGGCGCTGGCACTTGCCATGCCGCCACTTGCACCTGTTCATGCGAATTATGCCAGCGAAATCCAGACCGCAAGCCGCCGTCTGAACACGCTTGTCGAAAATTTACTGGATATGACTCGTCTCGAAGCGGGACATTTGCAATTACGCAAGCAGTGGTGCAATCTTGCCGATACGCTCAATTCCGCACTGGAGCGCACACGAACGGAACTTGCACGGCACAACGTGAGCTTTGATACCGCATCGGATGTGATGCTTTGCTTTTGCGATACTGTTCTCCTGGAGCAGGCGCTGGTGAATATTTTGCTCAATGCCTCGCGGTACACACCACCCGGAACGCAGGTGGAATGCGCTTTGCAGGAGACCGCGAGCGGTTATCGTATCAGTATTGCTGACAGCGGTGCTGGTGTTCCGCCCGAAGCGCTGCATCATTTGTTTGACAAATTTTTCCGTGCTGAGGGTGCAAAAGCAGGTGGCACGGGGCTTGGGCTTTCAATAACGAAAGGATTTGTGGAGGCGCACGGCGGCACGCTTCATGCAGAAAACCGTCCGAGTGGCGGTTTGAAAATGACAATATTGTTGCCGCGAGGGGCGGAATTACCGACATTAGAAGGATAAAGAACTATGACTATTCTCATTATTGACGACGAGGAGCAAATGCGCCGCTTGCTGACCATTACCCTGGAAGCAAGTGGTTATTACGTTTCTGAAGCCGATAGTGGCAAGGGCGGAATAGTGCAGGCTGCAATGGCGTGCCCTGACTTGATTCTGCTCGATATGGGCTTGCCCGACATGGAAGGCGTGGAGGTCTTACGCTCCGTGCGCGCATGGAGTACGGTGCCTGTGCTGATACTATCTGTGCGCGGAAGTGAGCACGATAAAGTGATGATGCTGGATGCAGGGGCAGACGACTACGTGACCAAGCCGTTTTCGCCCCACGAACTTCTTGCACGGGTGCGAGTGGCGCTACGCCATGCGGCGACGAAAGGCATGGAAACGCCGCGTGTCTTAGTCGGGGATGTCGAAATTGACCTCGCCGCCAGAGTCGTGAAAAAAGCCGGTTCTCCTGTGAAACTCACTTCGACGGAATATGGAATCATTCGGCTATTGGCACAGCACGAAGGGCGAGTGCTGACGTACTCGCAGATTTTACGCGAGGTCTGGGGCAATCAATACGCCGAGGCGACGCATTACGTACACGTCCACGTGGCAGCACTGAGACGGAAAATTGAGGACAACCCTTCACGCCCCGCACTGATACTGACGGAATCGGGCGTGGGGTATCGCTTAAGCGGTGGGGAATGAAGCGGGGAGAAGAACAGGTACTGCATAAACCGATACTTGCGCGGCTCAGGAAAAATACCTATTTTCATTTTTTTGAACATTTCTTCCTCCTTATACTCAATATCCCTACCATTTTTACTGCTCTTTATGAAGAACATTTTCTTTTCGTGCTGCCTCGTAGCAGCACTTTCCGTCACGAGCGCCTTTGCCCAAGAAATTACGAATCTTAGCCTTTTGCAGCAAGGCGGCTATACGCTGATTTTTCGCCATGCGTCTGCGCCCGGCGGTATCCCGCCCACAGGAACGGGAAATGATACCGGTGGCGCTTTGGATTCTCTATGGTGGATGCGTTGCGATGCGAATTACTCCCGTCAACTCAGCATTATCGGACGCAATGAAGCAATGAACATAGGACGCACATTCAAACGATTGAATATCAAAATTAGTCGTATTGCGGCGAGTGAGTTCTGCCGCTGCTATGAGACTGCGGTACTGATGAACACTGGTCTGCCGGTTACAATTTCGCAGGGCTTGACCATGACGCTTTATACGAACGAGTTGCGTACCCGCACTATTGATTCCTTAGCGCGTCCCATGCCGCCACAAGGCACAAATACAGTCTTGGTAACGCATGGAATAGATTTTGGCGACACGCTCTATAATCGGATTGCGACGCTGGCATGGAGTGATGCTGCTGTCTATCGTAATCGCACGGATGCTCGCCCTGAATTTATCGGGTTTGTTCGCGCAGCCACGTGGGGGCAACAGGCAACAAGTGTTGCTATCCAGCAGCAGACCGCAAGTGTGAGTGAAATAACTATTGCACCGAATCCCGCAAATGATAGGCTTTCGCTCTGTACACCGGAAAAATACAGCCTCCGTATTATCAATCCTTTAGGACAGGTTGTATTTGACGATGAATCACTGCAAGACGCCAGAACGCTTAGTATTGAGGACTGGGCAAATGCGGCATACACGGTGATTTTATCCAATAGTAAGCGTACCATTTCGCAGCGCTTTGTGAAGAACCCATAAAAAACCTAAGCATCGTCACAATAAAAAGCCCAAGAAACTGCCATTTGTGCGCTTCTTGGGCTTTGATTTTTTTTCGTTCCGACAGATTTACAGCTTATTTGCGTAATCTTTCAAAAATTTCTGCTCTTGCGGTGTGAGTGAGGCTTGACCTTTTTCATTGATTTTGTCCAGAATTTCGTTCAAATGGTCTTCGTCAAGCGGTGTAGAATCTTCTTCGTCATCATCTACACGGCGCTCTACTCCCGCGAATCGGCGCTCTGCCTCGGTGGTGCTGTATGTAGAGCGTCCTACGGAAGCTGGCGAAGGCGTACTTGCGCGGCGTGTGGGCTGCTGCGGACGCTCTTCGCGGCGAAAAAGGGTGAAATTGCCGGAGGAGAATTTTCCAAAATAGAGATGAGAGAAGATAAATCCGAAGAACAGTCCAAAGCCCGCATCAGCAAAGGCGTTGATGAGCGAAGCAGGATTGAACGAGTGTGTAATAATGCTGCCCGCAATAGCGGCAATGAACATAATTCCTAACAGCATGGTTGCGCGAAGAGGAATTAAGCCGAAAAGCGACACTTCGCCCGTTGGGTAAAGATACACATACATTGTCAGCACAAAAAGTGCCATTGCAGTTGTTCCGGCAAGTGGTGCGCTCGAAATCCAGAGGACGGGCGCATAGACCAAACCATGCACAGCCACGAAGACCGCAAGAATCATCAGCAAACGGCGCGGATTCAGTATCCGTTCTACTTCCGGTGCAAAAAAGTACAGCACCGCACTTGAGGAAAGCATTTCCCAAAAACTGCTGGAAGCAAGCGGATAGGTGATAAAGCGCCAGTATTGACCGTTACCCACAGACGAAAATGGCAAGAGTGCCAGCCACTGCGTCAGAGCGCCTCGCAAAGCGATATTGACGAAATATACAGTGCCAAGCATCAGGAGCAGGCGGTGTGAGGTCGGAAGCATTTGCCAAAAAAGCATAGCGCATTCCAGAAAACGAAGTGGAGGAAGTTAAATTACGGTCAATTTACGTGTCTGTGTGTAGCCGGTCGAAGTTTCCATGCGGTACAAATACACACCACGACTCAGGTTAGAAACATCTGTCGTAATACGATGTACGCCCGGTTCGTGGTCTTTTTTGACTAATTCGGAAATTTCTTTTCCCAAAATCGAAAGCAAAGAAATGGTTACAAACGACTGTTTCTCAATGTTATACTCAATGGTCGTTTGCCCCGAAGCGGGATTGGGGTAGTTTTGCAAAAGTGAAAAGCCCCCTTGTTGATCGCCCAAAACCGAAGAGACGACTAAGCCCGGGATGTCTATTTGTACAAAATCCTCACCTGCTTTGTAGGTGGTCGTGTAGGAGGGTAATGGTCGTGTCGCCGGACCGTTCAGCACTCTGCCCCGACCATCAAAGACGGAACCATGGCAAAGGCAGTTGAACCGACCGTTGGAGAAGGGTTCGACAGGACAAAACTCGTGGGTGCAGTTCTCAGATAAAGAAGAAAACTCAGCCTGAGACAAGCGTGTTACCACGACACGTCCCATGCTGATAGGCGTACCCGGCACTTGAAGGCGAATGGAACCATTAACCGTGCGCAGCTCAGGGTATTCACTAAACTGAAGCCTGTAGATACCAGTCAGTTTTGCTCCCGATTCTTTGAAGTCGTCGGGAATGACGGTGCCAAGCAGTGTATTTGTGCCGCAGGTTGCTGAAAAGACAGACACCGCAAGAGCTGTGCGTAAAAACTCCCGCCGAGATTGGCTGCTGAACTGAGCGTTCGGCGATGCGTCTGTAAAATGTAGTCCTTGTTTGTTCATGGTTCAAAGTCCTTCTGTATGCTGCCAGCGTGAGATTTCCTTTATCAGTCTTTAGCCAGTGCTGAGGGAAGAAAATCGAAAGGCAAAATTATTGGAGCGATTCGATGAGGCGCTCCACCTCAGTAAAATTGACGTTTTCGTGATAATCTTCGTTAATGGCAATCATGGGTGCGCCGCCGCAAGCGCCCATACACTCGACTTCTTCCAGCGAAATGCGCCCATCGGCAGAGCATTCGTTGTGTCCGATGCCATATTTCGTTTTCACCTGCTCGAAAAGTGTGTCTCCGCCACGCAGCATACACGAAACATTGGTGCAAACTTGCACGTGATACTTGCCCATTGGCTTTTTGAAGTACATCGTGTAAAACGTGGCAACGCCTTTGACGTGTGCAAGCGGTAGCGCGAGTGTTTCGGCAACGCACCGCATTGCATCATCCGAAAGCCAGCCCCATTTTGCCTGAGCCATCCAGAGGACGGGCATAAGTGCTGCTTTGATCTCAGGGTAACGGGCTTTGATTCCTTCGATTTTTGTGAGTTCTTCGGGTGAAAACGTGTATTGCATAGTCAAGCAAACAAATAATGTGTGGAAAACTGTGCCAAGCGGTGTTAGAATAAGGCGTGGAAGCGCCGAAGTCAATACATATACAAGTTACACAATTTTGTGGAAAAAACGAATCACAGTCCGAAAGGTTACAATCTTTTCTGCTTTTTTCCTTGAAAGGCTTCAAGAAGAGGCTGCTATGGATGTTTGGGCTTTTTGAGAAGCAAATGGGTCTTCATCCACAAGCGCAGAGCAATCAAGATTTTATGCGACGTAGAAACAGATATTTTGCCTTGAAAGACGTTGTAGTCTGCAATTTCTATTTTTTCCAGCAGCCGATAGTAAATTGCATCCATAATTTGTGCGGCAAACATCGTGATGCTTTCGTCGGGGCGCAGAGCAGCGCGGGCTTTGTGGTAGTATTCCCGTGCGCGGCGGGATTCAAAGCGCATCAGTTCTACAAAATTTTCATTATAGACGTTGCCCATCAGCTCTTCTTCAGAATAATGAAACCGCGCTAAGTCTTCTTGCGGCAAGTAAATACGTCCGTTGTCGCTGTCTGCTTTGATGTCGCGCAGGATATTAGTCAATTGGAGTGCATAGCCCAAATTGACCGCATATTCTTTGGTTTCATCGTACTTATAGCCGAAAATTTCAATGCAAATCAACCCCACGATGCTTGCCACGCTGTAACAGTATTCCTTCAGTTCGTCGAATGATTTGTAACGATTCTGCACAAGATCGCGCTCACAGCCGTCTATGAGCATTTGCAGATACTGCTGCGGAATCGAAAAACGGTTCACCACTGCCGTTAGCGGAAGCATGATGGGGTGCGTCGATGTGCCGTTGTAGCAGCGCTCTACTTCGCGCCGCCATCGGTCGAGACGCTCGCGCTTTCGCTGAATGGAAGAATAGTCGTTGAGTGCTGCACCGGGCGTGGGATGGTCAATGTCCACGATGTCATCGGTGTAGCGGCAGAACGCATAGACGGTGTGTATCGCTTCGCGCTCTTCTTTGGGCAGAAGCGAAAACGAATAGAAAAAATTCGTCGTGCCTTCTTGCGGAAGCGGAAGTACGTCGTCTAACGCGGAATCGGCAGAATATGTGAGCATGGAAGCCATTCTGACACCCCCGGACGGGAATTGGAAAATGAAAGTAGGGGAGAAAAAAAATTTATCCGATGAAAAGGCGTATTGACCGCGCAAGAAGCGTCGGTACATCGAACGTGGAGATGCTGACGCGGTGAGCCAAGATGTGATGCTGCTTGCGATATGCTTTTGCAAGAACCCGCTCACCGCCTGCGATAGTAAGAGCAAGTTCCGCACGAAGCCGCGTATGCGGTACGCTTGGCAACAAGCCTTTGCCGAGTGCAAAATACAATTTTGTTTTATGAAAAAGAAGTGTAAACGCATGGAAAAATCCTTCCTTAACCAATTTTAACGCTTCCTCATCGGGTTTTTGTATGCCGCCCGCGTACAGAGCAAGTAATTCTGCGCTTTCCAACCCACATTCCGCAAGAATATTCTGTGGGATAAATACGCGCCCGATAGGTAGGTCTCGCGAAAAATCTTGCCAGAAATTTGCAAGTTGTAATCCCGTACAGACCGCATCGGATAATGGTACACGCTCCGGCGTGTACAAACCGAAGAGCCGCAGCACCAATTCACCCACAGGATTTGCCGAATACTTGCAGTAATGCTCTAGGTCTTCAAACGTCTGAGCCTGCCGAAATGCACTATCCATACGGAACGCCGTGAGCAGTTTTTGAAACGGCAGCGCTGGGATTGCTTTTGTGCGCATGGTTTCGTGAAGGGCGGTCAGTATGGGATTGCCCTGCACATCGTCAGGATGAAGCAAAAGTTGCTCCAGTGCGTCCAATGCAGCAAATTTCCTTATCTCATCGTCGTTATGCAGTTCATCGGCAATATCGTCTGCCAAGCGTGAGAACGCATAAATACTGTAAAAATGCGGCTGCAGGTCTCGTGGAATGAGCAGGGAACCAACGGGGAAATTTTCGTAGTGCTCCGTGGCAATCTGCTTGCAGAAAGCAAAACTCTCACCGATGGAAGCCTTGCGAAATCGAGTGCCACCATCGGGCGAGGTGAGAGCAAGAAGGTCGTCGGTAGAAAAATTCATTTGATGTTGGGGCTGTGCTTGGCGAATTGCATACATCTGCGTAGATTACGTGCTACGCTTTTTGCACTCATTGCTTGCGTTTGTTCTTATGCAGGCATTCAACGTCCAATCTACGGTATCTCAATGAAAACACCAACGCTAAAACTCGCCGCACTGAGACCGGGTAAGCCCGGCAAGCCGGGGCTGGGTGCAAATCAAATTAAATTTCTTCTTCTGGCGACCGGTATTCTCATCAGCGCAACCGTGCTGCTCTATACGCAATATCTTGTCGGGCAGCTGCGGGCAAAGGAAGAAAGCGTGGTGAAGTTCTATGCGAATGTGATTCAGCACTACGCAGAAAAAGGTATCAGCGAAAGCGAAAAAGACGACAAAGTAGATTACACCTACTATTTGGAGGGTATTACACCCACGATTAACTTTCCCGTCGTGCTTGCCGGAGCAGACGACGAACCATCGAAGCCGTATTTGCAATCCTCACTCAATGTCTTGGATTCAGCAGTAGCACTGCAAATGACTGAGGAGCAGCAGTATCAGTTTCTCAAGCGTACCATTGAAGAAATGCGTGAAGTGTATCCGCCGCTTGAAATCAAGCTGGGGCAGATGGTTATTCAAAAAGTGTATTATGCAAACTCCATTCTCGTGCGGAACTTGATGCTCTTTCCCTACATTGAAATTTTGGTTGTCGCTGGGTTTATTTTTCTGGGGTACATCGCCTTCAACTATGTGCGTACAGCTGAACAATCCAATGTCTGGGTGGGCTTGGCAAAGGAGGCTGCGCATCAGCTTGGAACGCCACTTTCGAGTCTTCTGGCATGGTTGGAAATTGCAAAACTTGATGCCGAGAATCCCGAACAAGTGCGTGAAATCGTTGGGCAGATGGAACAAGACGTTGACCGCCTGAGCAAGATTTCGCACCGCTTCTCGAAGATTGGTTCGCTCCCGGAGATGAAAGAAGAAGATATTTCTGCTATTATCCAAAATGTGATTCTCTATTTTGAACATCGGCTTCCACACTTGGGCAAGCGAGTAAAGATCAAAAAAAGTATTCAGGACAATATCAACCTCCGCATCAATGCCGAACTTTTTGAATGGGTGATTGAAAATCTGGTCAAAAACGCCGCCGAGGCGATGGAATCCGGCGGTGGTATTATTGATATTCTCTTGGAACAGCGTGGCACGAAGACCGTAATTCTCGTCTGCGACAACGGCAAAGGGATGTCGCCTAAAGTGCGTCGTGAGGTTTTCAAGCCCGGCTTCAGCACAAAAAAACGTGGTTGGGGCTTGGGATTAAGCCTGTGCAAGCGGATTATTGAGGACTATCACGGCGGAAAAATTGTCATCAAGGACACCGCACCCGGTAAAGGGACGGTCTTTGCGATAGAACTTCCGAATATTCCCAACAGTGCAAAAGAAGCTCCAACCAAAACCGCGAAAGCCTCGCAAGAAGTCGTTACCACCTAAACCTAAGGTGTAACTTTTCAGTATGTTTTGAGTACAAAGGCAACAACCGTTTTTTTGTACAATTTCATACCTGCACAATGACACCATCAGCTACCGTTACGACCGATCGTTCACTCGACATCCAACGCTCCGAGTTTTCTGCTCGTCGATTCCTTGCAATGCCGCTTGCCGGTTCTATTGCATGGATTGTAGTAGGAGTTTCGGGCATGATTCTTCCTTCGCGCACCGTCGCCATCATTCTTTTCATTGCTACGGGCATGATAGCATATCTTGGTATGTTTATCTCACGGCTTACAGGCGAAAATTTTTTGGATAAGACCAAGCCCAAAAACACCTTTGATGCGCTGTTCTTTTACACCGTCGCAATGTCGTTGCTGGTATATGCTATTGGATTACCGTTTTACCTTGTTGACCATACCTCCTTACCACTGTCGGTCGGTATTCTGACCGGTCTAATGTGGCTACCGTTCTCGTGGATTACTCAGCATTGGGTTGGTATTTTTCATAGTGTGGTGCGAACTGTGCTTATTCTTGCTTTGTGGTATGCGTTTCCTCAGCAAAGATTTGTTGTTATTCCGTTTGCTATTGTTGCCGTGTACGCATTTACCATTGCTATCTTTGAGCAGCGCTGGCGTAGAAACCATAGTGCTTGAGCCACAAAATATTACGCAAGCCGTAGCAAAGTAACAATACGGCACAAGAAAAGCCCTTCTACGTTTTGAGTGCGTGGAAGGGCTTTTTGAATATCGTCGTTGTGTCGTATTTATGGACGAATAATCACGGCTGTGGTGCCGCTCGAAACTCCATCAACATCAATCGAAATAAAGTATGCTCCTTGTGCCATTTGGTGCGGTACTGCGATGTTTATTTTGTTTTCGCCGCTTGGCATCGTGCCTTGTGGAAACGTTGCTACAGTTCGCCCAAGCGCATCAAGGATTCGCACTGTTACCGAGCCTGTTTTGGGCTGGCTGAACCTCAGGAGTACTTGCTCTCCGGTGCGAAAAGGGTTAGGACTAATCAAAAATGTCGCGGACAAGGGCTTTGAGGTGGAATTTGCGGTACGAACAGAGGTCGAGGGGGAAAGTAACGACGCGCGAAACAAGCCTGCTTTTGTTCCCGCCACGATAACGCCGTCACCAGCGCCGAAGGTCTGAATATTCTCCAAACGCCCAACGTCTTGCCAGTCATCGCCGGCAACACGGAAAATATTGCCCGCACGGGTTGCCGCAAATGTTGATGATTCTGAGCCAAGAACAGTTGTTACCATCTTGCTTACAGGTATGTTATTCGCCTGCTGCCATTGCGCTGCACTACCCGCACTACGATAACTCGCCGAAAAGCCGAGAGAGGATTGCTCCACGCCCACATAGAGCATTCCGTCAATGTTCCCGATGCCTTGTATGCCGAATGATTCCGGCAGCGCAATCAATCCCGCATTGAAGTCTCGCCACGTTGAGCCGAAGTCCGTGGAGCGCATCACGCCTTTGCCGTTTGTGGCAACAAAAAATGAGCCTCCAAGCATCGTTGCTCCCACGACTGCTCCGGCTTGAGAAAGTGTCTGCTGCCATGTAATGCCGACATCACGTGAGATAAAAACTTCACCCGTCGAAACACCCACAAGCAGCGTCGCACCTGCAGAAAGCAGAACATCAATACTGCCTGAGATAGCGGGAAAGCTAGTGATGGCTTGCCACGTAGAAGAGTTATCCGCTAAACGGTATAAACGACCCGTAGAAGTACCCGCCAGCGCCCCCGGAATCGGAAATTGCGTCAAGGGCATATACGTTAAGGAAACAACGGCTTGGTTAGATGGCAGCCCGTCAGAGAAACTCTGCCACGATGCGCTGTTGTCGGACGACAGATAGACTTTCCCGTTCTGTGTTGCCAGATATGTTCTTGTACCTATTCCTGTCCCGCCTAACGGTACGATACCTGATGTCGCAAACGCTGTAATGCCGACATTTCTTGGTAAACCCGTATTGCGTTCTTGCCATTCTGCCGTGCCCGTGGCGGCGCGAAAAACTCCCGTGAAAGGAACAGCACAAGCGGACGTGGTTGCATTTGCCGCAAGCACCGTTCCTGCCGGAATATCTCGGAGCGATGTTCTTGTCCACGCGCCATTCGTGTACAAATAAATATCCAAAGCGTTACCACTATTTACTTGTGCATAAAGTACCGTGCCGGCTGCCGTGAGCGAGCGCACCTGTGCATCCGCAGGAAGACCCGTTGCGAGTGTTTCCCATGAACTACCGTTATTTTGAGAGCGAAAGACCGCTCCATTGCTGAGTGCTACGAGGTTGTTTGATAATGCAGTGAGAGCCGTAATACTTGCATTCGCAGGAAGTCCGCTGGGAGCAAGTTTTGTCCACGTTGACGATGTGCCGTTGGGGAGTGAATAAACGCCGTCGCTTCCTGCTGAGACAAACACACCCGACGCGGTCTCGACGAGGGTGGAGAGTATGGATTGTGCGGGCAGGGAAGCAATTTCCCATGTTGCGCCGCGGTCGGCAGAAACTCCGAAACCCTCTTCGGTGGCGATATAGAGCGTACCACCACGCCTTTCGGCAATGCCGCGAATAGTAGTGCCAATCGCGCCGAAGGAGGACATCGGACTCCACCGCTGCCCATCGAAGCGATAGACGAGCATTTGGAGAAAATCTTTGTCGTAGCCGAGGGCAATTGCACCGAATGAGGTTGCTGTCAGCAATTGAAGATTGAAGTCTTCTTTCGCCCAACTTTCCTGCCACGAAGCGCCGTTATCAGTCGAACGATAAATGCCGTAACCGGAGACGGCAGCAAAAAAACTCGTTTCGTTTGCTGCCAGTGCTTGTACATTTGTTGGCAAGCCATTATCAATACGCTGAAAATTGAGTTGTTGCGCCTTTGCTCTGGTCGCTAGTCCAAGGACACAAAGACAGATGAGGAAAAAGATGTGAAGCGTTTTCATAGTGAAATTTGGGGTTGAGATAGGGTCTAAAAATTCGATGTTATCCTTCACACAAAGCCCGCAAAGAAAGAAGGCATCAAGATTTTGCGCTCTTTGCGTTCTTCCTTTGCGTTCTTTGCGTGACTCCACGAAAGACGTGGAATTCAAGGTTTATTGCTTAATGAACTTCTCGGTGCGGCGAAGATTGAGTTTGCCAGACTCCGAGCGGACTTCAACGAAATATGTGCCCGGATGCAAGGTGTGAACGTCAAACTCTGTGCTTGTGGTGCTGAGCGTGCCCGACGACAGCGTGCGCTCTTGCAGAACAACTCCTCGTGCATCCATGAGCCGCACCACAAGTGGTTCTTTTGCTTCGGCATTTTGCACCATCTCACTTTCGGCAATTTCTATCTCCACGCGCAGAATATCAGCACTTGGATTAGGACTGGTCTTGAGCGTGAGCGCAAGTGCTGGTACGGTAAAGGAAACGACATTGGAGTATGAACTTGTGCTCAAGCCCACGGATGCTTTCACACGGTAGTAATAGGTAGCTCCCGGTGTAAGGGGTGGATTGGTAATCGTCATTGTGAAGCTGGTAGCAACAGGATTCCCAACACTTGTACCAAAAGCCGCCCGAATAGGTGAAAAAGTAGAGTTTGCCGAAATTTCTCCATCATAACGTGTCGCGCCGGGTACACTTGTCCAATTGAATGTAAACGAAGATGCGGTGATATTCGTTACGGCAAGCGCTGTTGGCGGTACAGGAGGAGTTCTATAGGACAATGTGCCCGACCATTCTCCAAACGTGCCGTCTGCCGCAACTGCACGAACGCGGTAGTAATAGAGCGTGTTGCTCGTCAGACCTGTTGCTGTGAAGCTGGTTGTGGTCGTGTTTCCATTGCTAACACCCTGCGTAAATTGTGCGTCGAGAGCAACAGTTGATTGATACGACACAGCGCCCGCCACTGCCTGCCAATTGATGCGGAAGGAGGTCGTGCCGAGAACCGTAATGAACGTAATCGTCGGTGCGGCAAGTGCTGAGGTTGCACCGGCTTGTATGACGGTAACAGTTTTGGTAATACCGCCACCGACAAAGGTTACAACGGCTGTGCGCTGTTGAGTCGTCGTATTAGTTTGTACTTGAATCGTTACGTTTGCATTTCCCGTACCACTTGCAGGCGAAACTGTTGCCCACGGCTGATTGCTTGAAGCCGTCCATGCAACGTTGGCGGTAACAATGACAGGATATGCGCCGTTCACAGCCGGCACAGCACCCGCATTGATTTGGAAGATGTTTGTGTTGAGAGTGTTTGTAACGCTTTCTCCTGCTTGAGTAATAGTAATCGTTTGCGTAATTCCTCCGCCCGAAATAGTGAGCGTGGCTGTTCGTTGGGTCGTCGCAGCATTCGCAGCAACGGTGAGAGCGAATGTGCCGTTGTTTGTGCCGCTTGAGGGAGAAACGGTCGCCCATGCTTGATTGCTACTCACTGTCCATGCGACGTTGGCGGTAACAGCTACCGGAAAATTACTTATTCCAGCTGAGGATGGAGCAAAGGCAACCGGACTCACCGTGAGCGAGGCTGCTGCGCCGGATTGTACTATCAAAATGGTTCTGGTAATGCCGCCGCCCGAAATAGTAATGATTGCGCTTCGTGCGCTCGTGGTCGTATTGGTGCTGATGGTGAAGCTGAGTGTTCCGTTCCCGCTACCGCTCGTTTGCTGAAGCGCTACCCATGCTTGATTGCTACTTGCCGTCCATGCAACGTTGGAAGTAATTGTTGCTGAACTTGTGCTTTGGCTTGCTGTTGTGGAAAGCGTTTGAAGGCTAACATTCAGGGCCGCCGCCGCGGGAGGCGTGACGACAATCACGTTTGAGTTCGGGCTTGTTGTTGTCGCATTCACAGCACGAACACGGTAGTAATACGGCTTCAAGACCCAACCGAGCGCTGTGTAGGATAGTCCGGATACCGATAGATTATTTGCCACAAGCAGCGTAAATGTGCTGTCCGTCGCAATATCAATCCGATAGCCCGTTGCACCTGCCACGGCGAGCCAGTTCGCCGTGAAATTCATGAGCATTCCTGAGCCTGCAATGTTCGTGGCGGCAGTGGCGACAGGGGCTGCGAGAGTTACCGTTCCCGCGCCTTGGGTGATGGCGACAGTTCTGGTAATGCCACCACCCGAAATCGTAATACTTGCTGTGCGCTGCGTGGCAGTGGGGTTGAGCGCCACGTTCAAGGTTATCGTTCCATTATTGCTGCCGCTTTGTGGAGTGATGGTCGCCCATGCTTGATTGCTGCTGGCTGTCCACGCCACATTGCCCGTTATCGCAATGCTGATGTTGCTTTGCCCAGCAGCCGCAATGGTCAGCGTTTGTGGGCTTACGGTGAGGAGCGGAGTTGGCGTTGCGGTAAAGTTGATATTACTCGCAATGCCGTACACAGTAGGCGAAACTGGATTTTGGACATTGGTTAAAGAAACCGTGCGGCTTGTCGGAGTGAAGGTGTATCCCGCTAGAGTCGGGGTAACGGTGTAGGAGCCTACGTTTACTTTGTTAATTGTGTACACGCCCAGACCATTTGTCAGAGCCGTTCCGCCCGCTCCGGCACTCACACTGACATTCGCTAGTCCAACAGCGTTCAAGGTAATTTTGCCCGTTATCTGCATTGGCAAGAGAGTGAAATCTTGTGTGCTGCTTTGTTGGGTGAGGTCTTTGAGGACAGTTTTGGTGGCAGTGTAATAGCCGTTTGGCAGTGTAACGCTCACGGAATACACATTTTTGGCAAGATTGGGAAAACTGTATGCGCCACTGGCATCGGTAACAGCCTGCAAGCCATTGCTGAGGCTAACGGTTACTCCTTGTATCGGTTGCGCGGGCGAGCCATTATCACGCACAAAACCCGTCAGGGAAACGGTACTCACAGGCGGTACGCCCCCAAGAAACGTTGAATAAACACCTGTGCCGTGCGTGGCGACAGCGACCATTCCATCAATATCACGCTTGGCGATGTGCATAATTGCTGTGCCCGGCGCAACACCGTCTTCCAGCATCCACGTCGTACTCATGCCGTTCAGCGTGGTCGTCGAATACAGTCCGGCACTTGTACCGACGAAGTAGGTTGCTTTTCCTTGATAATTCACAATCGCCGCCGTAATACACGCCGGACCATTACCAGTGCCGTCGGGGAACTGCTCAAGATTACCACCAACGGGCTGCCATGTATTTCCGGCATCGGTGGTGTAGAAGAGGCTTTGGACGTTGTAATTGGAAAAGACGACGATTGCCCGGTCAGCATTGGTGGGGTCAATGGCGATTGATTGGACATTACCAAAGGAAGGAAATCTTTTGCCGATGGACACATTCACGGCTGTAGGGCTGGCAAGTCGGGCATTATCAATACGCATGACCGAGCCGGACGAACCGACATATAGCCTTGTTGTTGCACCTTTCGCAGCAGCAATAGTGGTGATGGTGCCGGGAGCAATACTTGCAAATTGTTTCCAACCAGTAATTCGGTCGTAGCCAGTTGCAGGGATGGAGGGCAGGTTGTCGTGCCGCCATAGGTCTCTGCCCGATGGATAATACATCACACTGTCGCTGTTTGGGTCGAGGAAGTAGGGGTGAATAAACATTCTGGGTATCGCATTGATAGGATCAATCTTTGATGTCGAATAATTGCTTAGACTTCCGACACTGTTCAATATCATACGAGAATAGATATTTCCGTTCTGGTATGATGAATAGACCATCCTATTGGTTCCCCATTTGGTAATGGCTGAATATACTCCATCACCACCGCCCGTGTACTGCCAAGCACTCAAGCCGCTTGTTGCTGTTAAGTACGTGCCGTTGTCCTGCATTCCGCCCATGACCACATTGGAGCCTGATGTTTGCTCGTCAATAGCAGCATGATAAAATTGGGTGTTGATATAGCCGGAGTTGAGGGAAGACCACTGAAGAGTACCTGCCTGCAAAGCACTTCCGGCAGAAATATAAACCCCGCCGTCATTTGCTCCTAGGGCACGTCCATCAGAAAAGAAAGTGATTGCGTGGTGGTCAGAGTGGATTCCGGCATTGCCAGTCACTTGAGAAGGTGTTTGAAAGCCGTCCATAGAGCGATACATACTGACCCCACCCAGAAAGACTACGTTTTCATTTTGAGGATAGACACCGAGCAACATATCATAACCACCTTGGGTACCGTACGGGAGATTGACGACGGGAGAATTAATGACATTATTTGTCCTATCTTCCCATACTCCACCTGAACCGGAACCATTGCCGGAAAGGTAGTTATATTTCCATAAATGAATGCCGCTTGTACCATAAGGAGTTGAAAAAGCCATATAGACAACGTTCGGATTCGACGGCGCGACAGCCAGTACACCTCGTTGCATGGATTGAGTGCTGCTCTGAAAATTTGGTGCAGAAATATCAACCCACGTAATGCCGTTGGTGGAGCGATAAATTCTTCTATTCGCATCGGAAACAACTGCATAGAGTACACCGGTAGAGCTGACTGCCACATCTGTTCGAGCATTTATTGTCGAAGAAGGAATGACCGTTGTCCATGTCGTGCCACCATCCACAGAGCGTATGATACCACCATTTGTTGCTGCCAGAACCTCGTCTTGGAGGAGATTTGCTGGTTGTGTGACGACAGAAAAAACATTTTGTAGAGTGCTGAGTCCCGCGGTGGAAGGCAAGGACTGCCACGTCAGACCACCGTTCACCGACTTGAGAATACCTTGCATTTTTGTAGGAAAACCGCTAGAAAAAAACTCCCCGGTGCCGCAGTACCAGATATTTTGTTTGCCCGGTCTCTTGTCCTGTACAAGGGAAGTTGCGTTGGGAGCCTGTGGATTAGAAGTTGTCCGTGTCCATGATTGCCCTTTATTGGTCGAGCGCCAAATTCCGCCACCGCCTACGCCGGCAGCCAGAATGATATTTTCGTTGGAAATATCAATGGTTACTGTTCGGGTGCGTCCGCCGATATTGAGCGGACCGCGTGCCTGCCAGACAAGACTGGAAGCCTGAAGTTCTGCCGTTCCTTTCTCTTTTCCTAGCTCGCGCAGGCTCCCGCTCCGCGAGGGCAGGTTACGTAAAAATTCGCGCTCACGGTAGCCAATACCTTCAGGAATCTCACCTGTCTTGGGATCGCGGAGCATGGTGAGCAACTGCTCTTGATAGCCGGGATGCTCACCCTTTTCTTCATCTTCTTCGTTCTCTTGATTTTCTTCATCCAATGCAGCTCGGCGTTCCTTGTCACCTCTCTTGGAGTGCCGTACCTGTTCTTTTTGTGCCGGAATTTGCTTGCTTGGAGTTTTAATAGATGTCGCAGGAAGCTCAGTCTGAGACGGTTGCTGAATACCTGAGAGCGCAGAAACATTCTCTTTGCCGTTTGTCTTGAGCGTAGGAGATGGTGCTTGGGAAGGCGTTGTATAACCCAATCGCTGAAGTGGGTTATGAAAGGGAAGCAAGAAAGCCAGACACAGCACAAGCACTGCTCCGGCAATGGCGGATGGTTGAAGTGGTCGCATAATAGCGTTCCTCCTGAAAACAATGTGAAAAATGGTTTACGGTGTCTCTTTTTTCTTGATACTTCCCGAAAAGTTGTGCCGACTGCCCAAGAAAGCATCTGCTGAGACGGTACCACACCGCCACAAGCGGTATGATGACAGTACAAAAGTACGCTCCGAGCAGTATGAAACCTTGTACCAATAAGGCACTAATTTTTAGACGAGAAGTCATTTTTTTCTATGCCAAAAGGTCATATCCCTGCGTAGAAAACATCCTTCCACCTACGGTTGCGGCACAAAAAAGAATGAAGCAATCACCAGTATCGTTGGAAAGTGATTGCTTCATAATGTGAGAATATCTGTAACGAAAATGCCAGGAATGAGTATCTTTGCTTATAGCACTTCCTTCCTGCTCTGCAGGAAAAATGTGGTTTACTGACCGCGGCTATGCCTACTGTTTGCCGACTGCCGGCATGGCTGTGGTTTTTTTTTGATGATTTCATCCTAGCTAAAAACTTAGAGTACGCACCCTCAAAAGTATATCATTACGTCCTATTGCACAACAGGCATCCGATGAACTGTCCCTTTAATCGGATGAACCGCCACAAGTTGAATTTTGGGTTCACATTGGGTTGAGAGCATTTACCGACAAATACGCACAAGTACGCACGGCTTAGGCAGGGAGACCACGCATGGAGGATTATGCTGTTTACTGAATTTTCACTATGTAGTACAGGGAAATTCCACAATAAAGGTAGCACCTTTACCTGCTTCGGATTCGCACCAGACGCGCCCCTTCATAGCTTCCACGAGACGTTTCACGATAGAAAGCCCCAGCCCGGTACTGTGTTCGCCGCCCGTCGGCTGTGCCGAAAGCCGTGCAAATTTGCCAAAGAGTTTCGTTTTGTCCTCCGCACTCAAGCCCGGACCTTCGTCGCTAACTTCGACGCGAAGAGCGCCATTGCTTGCGCTGAGACGAATAAAAACATTACTGCCCAGAGGGGAGTATTTTAGCGCGTTAGAAAGGAGATTGTCCATGACTTCCATCATCATGCCCGCATCAATGCTGACCTGTGCGTTTTTGTCGGTGGCAGTGTAATGAAGAACAATCTGTTTTGCGGCGGCACGCTCTTCATAATCCGACACGCAGCGCTGCACAATCGGCTCCATAACGGTTTGCTGACAATTTACATTCAGATTTCCGGTCTCAATAGCATTCAGGTCGAGAAGGTTCGAGATGATGCTTGCCATACGCTGCGCCGAGACGACAATACTCCCAAGCCGCTCTTGTCTTGCCTCCGGGGGCATACGGTCGTAGTAATCACGGACGGTTGAGGCACTCATGGTGATAGCAGCAAGCGGATTTTTGAGGTCGTGTGCAGCAATTCCCAAGAACTCATTTTTTTCGATGTTCATTTGGTGCAAGAGGAGATTTTGCTCTTGAAGCTGCGAATTGGTGATTTCAATTTCAGCTGCTTGGTCTTCCAAAATTTTCTGTTGACGCATAATTTCATCATTCTTTTGCTGCAATGCGCTTTCGGACTTACGCACAAATCGGTTGCGCTGCACGAGCAAACCGGCAATGACGAGCAGAACCAGCACGCCTGCGATTAAGACGTTCCGCGTCATACCGTCGCGCTTCAAGGCGGCTTCTTGCAAGGCGTTGTCTTTGGTGAGAACTTCGATTTCTATTTTGCGCTTTTCAGATTCGTACTGAGCACCAAGTTCAGCAATTTTTTTTGAACTTTGCGCAGAAAATATCGAATCCCGCAGGGCAGAGAAACGCTGATGAAAACTGTATGCGGAGTCATATCGCCCTGATGCCGCATAGAGCTGGGCAAGTAATTCATACAACGATTGCCGAAGATCCATTACATGGAGGGAATCTGCAAGCGCAATGGCACTGCGGGACATGGTGAACGCTTGTGGAAACTTACGCTCGGCGTTGTAAAGTCGCCCAAGATTGAGCATGGCAATACCTTCGTTTTTTCGGTCTTTCAGCGAGCGCGCGAGCGTCAAACACCGCAAAAAATACTTCTCCGCACGAGCGTAGTTGTGCTGAAGCATAGAAAGTTCACCGATAAAGCGCGATGACCATAAAATCCCCAAACCATGTTCGCTGGCTTCATCCAGTGCAAGCGCCTTCATAAAATATCCGAGCGCCTCGTCGTATTTCCCGTCTTCCTGAAGCATAACACCGATTCCGTTCATTGCCACTGCCGCCCCATGCGCGTCGTTGATTTGCTGAAAAAGAGCAATTGCTTTTTGCGTGTATTCAATCGCTTGCGCCTTGGAACCTTGATCTCGATAGACATCGCTGATATTGCTGAGCGACCACGCCACAGAGGGTTTCTCATTGATTGCTTCGCGAAGGCGTAATGCCTTAAAATGATTGTCCAATGCCAAATCAAAGCGCCCACGAGAGTAATGGACGTTCGCAATGTTGTGATAACACCACGCAGCGTTGGATGTATCACCCAAAGCCTCGAAGATTGTGAGCGCTTTGTAGCTATACAAAAGACAATCATCGAAGTGGCTTTTTTTGCGGTGAATATAACCGATGTTATTGTAGGCAAGCCCAATACCGCGCCGAAATTGAATTCGCTCGGCATCTACAAGCATCTTCTGAGCAAAAACCATTGCCGAATCAGGGTAGGTTCCCCAAAGAGCTTTGGTTATCGAATTAAGCAGCAAAACAGCAAGGGTATCGTTGCGGTTGCTTACGGCTTGATTATACGCAGCGTTCAGGCTGTCCACCGTTCGCTTGAGTGCTTGTGCAGGGAGTTCGCCGGATGGCACCCAGAACACTATGCCAATAAGCAAAAACACACGAACGAAGGTGACCGCGGCAGAGCACCGAAGCGGTCTTGAGCATCGTCTCTCCAGCGAGGAATTGCACCAGCAAAACCGACAAATATGTAGGCGTGATACAAAAGGCATAACAATTCTTTCGTGCGTGGGACGAATCAAGGCGTGGTATGGCACACAATATTAGGGGAAAATGTGACTTTTGCAATGAAAATTTATGTAATTCGCCGTTTGAAGAGCGCTTGATATTGTGAACAAAGCGAAAATCGTGTATCTTTGCTGTATAAGTTCGTCAAAGCAACGCTCGGCGTGATTTCAATGTCTTTAATACTCTTTTACAACCATGAACCAACAATCGACACCGCACCAACACAGCCATCCGGCTCTGGATGCCATTATTAATGTTTCCATTGCCGCAGAGCACCTGCGAACACAGGTGGATAAAGCCGTTGCCCCTCTGAATATTACGGGAGTGCAGTACAATATTCTTCGCATTTTGAAACGTGCTTATCCGCAGGGAATATCGCGTTCGGAGGTATTGAAACATCTTATTGAGAAGAGCGTGGATGTAACACGTTCCATTGATGGCTTGCTCCACGCCGGTTACGTCGAGCGCGAGCGCCCGGCGGAAGACCGCAGGCTTTCTATCACGACTATTACCGAAAAGGGCATACAGGCACTGAAGGACGTTGATCCTCATTTTTACGCCATGATGGGCGCGATGAGCGAAACACTCACACCGGAGGAATTTCGCGAACTCTCTCGCTTATGCCAAAAGCTGGCATCGTCGGGGCAATAATTTAGAAATCACAAATCCGTTGTGGTACAGGTATTCTTGCCTGTGTAGTCCTTAAAAGCCGCTTCAAACCTCACAGACAGGAATGTCTGTGCCACAGTCTTAGAACTTTGGCTTCTTATTTTTTTAGTCATTCCTAATTTCTTACTCTATTCTTGTTTGATTTACCCCTCAAAACTGCATGAAAAAAAAACCATCCTTACTTCAACGCGCCCCCAAAGCATATAAAAATCTTGACTTCCTGAATAGCAAAGACGCACGGAGCATCCGCATTTTGGCGGAATATACCTATCCCGAACATACCTTGCGGAACGTTCCGATGCTTGGCACAATCGCCTTTTTCGGCTCGGCTCGGATTCGCTCAGAAGAAGAATTTCAAGCCGCAGATAGTCAGTTGCATCAAGAATTAAAAGCAGCAAAGCCTGACGACCTGAAGATTATTCAATCAAAACTCGACCGTTTGCAGCGGCAGCGCCATTTTACAGACTATTACAACCATGCGGTCGAACTGGCACACAAGCTCACGGAATGGTCATTGACGTTGCCGCAGCATAAACGCCTGTTGATTTGCTCCGGCGGCGGTCCGGGCATTATGGAAGCTGCCAATCGTGGCGCGCACAACGCGGGCGGGGAATCTATCGGACTGAACATTAGCTTGCCGTTCGAGCAGTACCCGAATCCGTACATTTCACCGGAATTGAACTTTGAGTTTCATTACTTTTTTATCCGCAAGTTCTGGTTTATGAATCTGGCAAAGGCACTGATTGTCTTTCCGGGTGGATTTGGAACGATGGATGAATTGTTTGAATTACTAACGCTTGTACAGACGCAAAAAATCACCAAAGAAATGCCTATAGTCCTATATGGACGGGAGTTCTGGCGGAAGTTATTCAACTTTGAGTATTTGGTCGAAACAGGAATGATAAGTGAAGAAGACCTCATGCTTTTCCACTTTGCTGATACCCCCGACGAGGCATTTGAGTACGTACACAGCCAGCTACATCGTATTTACAAACTGGATGACCACCATGCAAGCACCTGAAGCAACCGCCAACGAGAGCCGCTCGCCCGAAAGCCGCCTGCAATCTATCATGCAAGAGCATTTGCCGCCCACGGTGGCTGAAAAAGAGTTCAGGGCGCTCTATTCTTTGTTGGACGATACCGACGAGAGTGTTTGCCTTGCAGTACGGCAAAAACTCAAAAGCTACGGCGGAACAATTGCACCATGCCTACGGTCAATCTGGCGCACAGAAACAAACGAGCATATATGCCATTCGCTGCAATTAGTCGTACAAAGCTTTCAGCAAGATGCGCTTTTTGAGCTGGTGGACATGGTGAAGGGAACAGACCCCGACACCAACGATATTAATCTCGAAGCGGCTATATTGCTGCTTTCGCGGTTCGGCTATCCCGAAACTGACCCCATAGCCATTGCGCAGGCGCTCGACGCCATCGCGCTCAGAGTTCATGCGCTCTTCATGAAAGCGCCGCAACACAACGAACTCGGTTTACTTTTGAGCGTGAACCAAGCATTTTTTGAAGAAGCGCAGTTTGCAGGTGCGGAAGACGATGCGTATCACCACCCAGACAACTCCTACGCCCACACGCTGCTCAAAAGCAAGCGCGGCATCCCGATTTCGCTCTGCGCATTATATCTCCTCGTTGCAGAGCGGGCTGGAGTAAGCCTTTTCGGAGTGGGAATGCCGGCACATTTTGTTGTCTATCACCCCGAATTGGATATTTTCATTGATACCTTCAATAAAGGTGCATTCTTGTCGCGTGAGGATTGCAAGCGTTTTATTCACGGAGCAGGCTTCACCTACGAGCCATCCATGCTTGACCGCGTGTCGAATATTGCGATTTTGCTCAGAATGATTCGGAATCTCATTTTCGCATATTCCAAAAGCGACAACAACTGGGAGGTGGCGGCATTGCAGGAGATTAGCGCTGCAATTCTGGAGACGATGAACCAAGAAGAAGGCTAAGAAGCGCACACAAAATATTCAAAGTCCACACCAATGATTATTCTCCTCGCCACCGACGATAAAAGGCTCCAGAACAAAGCGGAGCGTCTTTTCGCAGGGCAGAACTCAACAACGATACGCCTTGTTACAACTGCGGACGAAGTTCTACAGCATTGTGCACGGTTGCCGTCGGAGTCAGAAAAAAAAATGGAGTATGTTTTTATTGATCTTGATGCAAAAGAATTTAACGCCTATGAGTTAGCACGAGAGATTAAAGAACGTGCAGCAGAAGTGCTCATCGTCGCCGCGTCGCTTGGAATTGATCCGTCGATTATTCAAAAAACAAAACTCTATCGAATAGATAGAGTTTTGCAGCGCTATAAATTTGAAGAACTCTTGAAAAATATTGCGACCGGAATACAAGGGGATGAAGTCAATAGCGCAAATCAAAGCATTTCAATTACGTAGCTTTTTTGAAAAACCTCACACTTTACATAAGATTGATTCTGCTTCAACAGACATATACTTTTCACCTCCAAATTTTCATTAATTCGACGCGCCGACAGCGTGCGCGAAACGCAAGCGCAGACTCCTTTGGGCGACGCTGGAGTAACTGACTATTTCCTTGCGACGTTGCAGTAACAAGCGATTCAGGAATACCACGCCTTACAAGCTCTTTTACGACAAAATCCGCTCGCTGCCAGCCTTCGGCTCTATTGGCATCCACTGATGCTGTTTCGTCCGCATGACCAATCACAACAATTTTTGTCAATTTGGCTGAATCCGCAACAATTTCTGCGGCAACTCGGTCTAGTTCTTCTTTCCACGAGCGGTTTACCAAAGCGCCATTTGTATCCATCGTTATCGGCTTCACCTCTTTTGCATCAGCAAAACTGAGCGAAAGAACCCTACTCTCCGGCATCCGAAGAAGCTCACGTACAGCAGGTATGGGGGCTTCAATTACCACGCTTGCCGTATCGCTGCTCGTTACCCATGCTGGCTTCGTCAGATCCGCAGCCGAGCCTCTAAGCGCAAGAACTAATCCGCTGCGCGCCTGTTGCTCTTCTTCGTCTGCATCTTTGCGTTTGCGATGTAAAACAGTAACAATCTTTGCCACAACTGCTGTATCGGTTTTACGAAAAAATGCTCGCCAGCGTTCTGGCGTATAGCCGCCGCCTTCCAAGACGACCTCCGCACTTGTTCCTTTGGGCAAACGAAACGAGTATGCGCCATCGCTCCGAGATTCAGCGCGAGTTATGACTTCTTGATTTGCTTGATTTTTGACCGTAATCCGCACCCCTCCTCTTGGCGAGTCACTACTGGCGCTATCATAATGCACAACGCCTTCAATTTGCACAAAAGGCGTAATTCTTTGCAGCGTGAACGTTTGCTCCAGCGTATCGCCCGCTCGCAATACTCTGGCATCAACAACGCGCTCAAGCGGCTCGTAGAGCACAGAAGCAACCGGCACAACCGTTACCACGTATTTTCGCCCCGCCACAATCGCTGCTTCAAAGTCTCCACTTGACTGACCGTCGGCGACACGGCGGGTACTACTTACCGGCAATTCATAGCCAAGGTTATCTCTCAAAAAAATATCTGCTGCGAGCGGCTTACCAAACTCATTGCGCACCACGCCGCGCAAAACCGTTCTGGGAAGCAACACAATATCTTGCCGGAGCGTTCCGCCCTTTGAGAGCCTTGAAGCATCAAGCGTCCGCACAATAATTCCGGTTAAAGTGCGGTCAGGCGAGACACCATTTACCGTCGTCGTCGTCGTCGTCGGCTGCACAAACATTTGATATTTCTTCCCCTCAATAATAGCCTGCTCTGCAACCCCCAGCTCATTTGTACGAAACGGTCCTATAACGGTGTTGTCGGCATCGGTCAGCGTTATCGTCGCCATAACAGGATTACCGCGCTCATCACGAACATTTGCCGCGAATACTGTGTTGGTAGGGCTTGTAGGCTCAGTTGTAATGACATACAACGCCGCAGATTCCTTGCCGATGCGAGACAAAATATCGCTAAAAGGCTGCGCAATATCGTATTCGCGCCCAAGAGTCAGATATGCAGTTGCAGCACCATTATTTTCGCAGGGTTTAACTATTTTGATAATTGAAAGACGCTTCTCCCAGAGCGCTCTAATTGTAAGCGCCTCGCGCAAAGCAGGATTGCGGTTGCTATACATAACCTCATCAGAAATAACAATGCCGATGCGTTCCGCGTCGGGACGAAATTTCATCCCGATAAGTTCATCAAGCGCATTGGGCGTGTACTCATCGGACTGTGAGGCACTTACACGTGCAAGAAACTCGTCAAAACGCCCGTAGTCTGAAGTTGGCTGCAGCACGTCGATGATATCCGTTCCGTACAGAATCCCGCCTATACGGGCATCAATACCACTTTTGCCCAATTCAGTCATAAATTGCTCTGCTTTCTCACGGGTTTCTTGAATTTTATCCCGCATACTACCGGAGCAATCTATAAGCATTACCACATCCACCGGCACAGAAACTGTTGTATCCAGTCTTTGAACAGAAACGATGTGGCGCGGCGCGGCACTCAAACCAGTTTCTTTCAGAGTAAAATCGGCAGCAGTAAGACCCTCCACCGAGCGACCCAACGAATCCGAAACGCGGACAATCGTGGACACAAGCGGAAAACGAGCATAGCTATTCTTTTTGAACTCAATACGGTAAGTGTCTTTTTTTGCAACAACGAAAGCATCTCGATGTAAAGTGCCTTCGCCCTGCCCCCGTGCATAAAATTGCCGTCGAAGTGTGGCGTATAAAGCCAGCGAATCACTAGCCAAACCATTGTCGGCAAAAGTTTCTGCAAGCAGAGGATTCAGACGCGGCAAAGCAGAAAGAAGCCCCGCGGGACTCTCCAGTGCTGGGTTAAGCATGCCTACGCACAAATCAGAATCAACACGCTTGCCAAGCAACTGCCCAGCAGCATGAGCCTTGTCATCAGAAAATCGAAGGTAAATCGTGTTTTCAAACGCAGCGCCTTCTGCTACGCGCCCCATATACCCTAAATCAAAAATGGAGCTATTGACTTCAACGCCAAAGCGAAACATTGGCTGCGTCAAACGCACATTACCGCTAAGAACAACCGCCGCGTTAAGAAAAGCATAACTCACGCCAGCATCGACACCGACACTCTCAGGCTGTTCAAGAGAACGTGAGCGAAAAGAAGCAAGAAATGTCAAGTCGGAAGCAAGTGAATATGCTGCGGCAATGTTATATGACACAACGGGCAATCTTCCTGTTGGGGACACAGCAGCATATTCTTGGTAGCTCTCCATGCCCATTGTTGTAGCCGAAGCACTAAGAAACAAACCTGCAAGGGGCTTTGCAGTGAGGGAAATATTGAAATCGGTTGCTGACAAAGAAAAGAAGCTTTGGCGTACACTTACACCACCCCAAAGGATATCGTCCAGCGCTTGAAAACCAAACCCGAGATACAGTTCTCCTGACGAGGGCTTGAAGGAGGGATTTGTTGTATAGCCAATTCCCAAACCGTAGGCTTTTGCAAAAGCCCCGTATTTAGTCGTGGTTTGAATCCCGTTTGACGAAAATGCCCCTGCAATAGTCATATCAAAATGCGAGCGCATCCCCAATAACGATGGGTTCCAACCAACAGCTGTAGCATCAGACAGATAATCCATCCGCCGATTTGAGATGGCTTCCGGTAGATAGGTTGTATGCACTGGCAGCGCAATGGAGGAAGACCTTGAAGTAGTCCCTTGAGCCATCAGACGCACAGAGGAAAGTATCAGAAACAGAACTCCGGCAAGAAACGAGAGTGCTCGAAAAACCACTTGTAAATAATTACCTGGGTTCAAGCGGCGAAAACGAGATAAATAAAACAAAGAAACCATATAATTGCACCAAAATAGTAGGCAAAACTATTACAACTTGAATTTAAGCTGTCTGGGTGCAAAGATTTGGTTTTCTACGAAAAGATTCAAGTCTTTTGGGGTGAAACGACACGTATTTGGGGCGAATTGCAGGTGAGCAAGTGTTACTCTTGTCCTCTTTTCGGCTTTCTAAGCGTCTCCACGAACGCTTCCGACCCTTTGCCAAGCGCGCTCAGCGTGATGGCAATACTACCAAGCGGCTGCAAAACTCCTGTCTGAATATACTCACGAACCTTACGAATTTGCCGCGTGAGCGCTTCAATTTCTGCAAAAATCCCATCCGTAGAGTCTAAGTCGTTGTGAATCTTGTGCGTTATCATCGCCGCATTCTTCGAGGTTTCTTCGAGGTTTTTAAGTGTTCCCAATAATCTCAAACGTATTTCTTTCATTTCAGCAGGAAGCTGCTCTAAGGACTTCCCTATGTTCTGCACGAGAGCCAGACTACCTCGAATGTCTTTGAGCGTAAAAATGCCATATAAACACAGCGCTGCAAACGACAGCAGTGCTATAACTGTTGCTACCTGAACCCACAATTCCATAATGATGTACTTTTGAGACAGAACAAAAAAAATTATCCACGAATCTGCACAAATCCTCACGAATACAAAAGAAGATTCGTGAACCCATGCGTGATTCGTGGATAAGTCCTTACAATTTCTTGTGGCAAGAGCCACAATCTAATACCTATAATTACATCGTTTCGCTGCTTTTCATACGCGACATCTCGCTTTGAAAAGCATCAGCACCCGCACGAGCAGCATCTTGGATGCGCCCTACGTTGTCTTTGATGCCCGATTGTGCCGTACCAACACGGGAACGAGCATCGTTCATAAGATGCTCCGCTTCGCTCAAAAGCGAACCGGCTTGCTGACGCGCGGTGCGCACAAGTTCGTCTGCACGAACCTTGCCTTCATTCACGTATTCGCCCATTTTGCGTGACTGCTCGGCAGCAAAGTCACTTGCCTTTTCATAGATTTCGCCAGAGCGCTCTGTAAGGTCTTGGCGAAGCTCTTTGCCGCTTTTGGGAGCAAGTAGTAACGCGACAACAGCACCCACAGCCCCGCCAATAATAATACCGACAGCGAGACCTTTTGAATACGAGCTTTCATTGGAATTAGCCATATTAACTGATAATAAAAATAAATGAAACAGTGAATAAATTACAACTTTTAAAGACAAACGAAAACAGTGAATCACTAAATATTTTCACCTAAAACAAGTGATTTTCCTTGCGCCAAAAGAATGATTTCCGCCAGCTCTCGAAATGCGCCGTTGCCGCCTCCTTGCTTGCATATGTAATGTACCCATTGCCGGACTTCGTGTGCAGCATCGTGCGGGCAAGCACTTACGCCGCAATGCTTCAAAGGTGCTTCATCGTTTACGTCGTCTCCAATATACGCGATATCGGCAAAAGACACATTCATTGAGTCAGCTAATTCTTTTAACGCCAATGCTTTGTCTTTAACTCCTTCAAGTACACGTTGAATGCCGAGTTTGCACGCTCGCGCTTCGGCAATTCCCGTTTTGTCACTTGTCATTAGTACAACTTCTATGCCAGAACGCTGGAGAAGCGTTACTCCCATGCCATCACGTGCTGAAAAGCGCTTCATTACTTCTTTCTCGGCATTGTAGTACATGCCGCCATCGGTAAGAGTTCCGTCCACATCTGAAACAACGATACGAATTGATACACAACGGCGGACAAAATCGGCAGGAAGATGGTCAAGCATTTGGAAAGAATAGTATGAAAATTGTACATTGTATCCAGTAATAAAGGACACGAATAACCAGCAACAAAATTACAAATTCTTTCCACCATGACCAAACTCTACCTTTCCCTGCGCTATGCCGTACCGGAAGAGCGATTTGAAGACGCTTACACCGCTCTTGCCAGTCTAAAACATCTTGGCATTGCAGAAACGCACGACGAGATCACTATTTGCCTCCTGCACGACGGAAGCGAAGATTACCAGCCTCGCAACGAAAAGCACATTCAAGACCTATTTGCACAATTCAACGTCCCGGCAACGCTCACCGAATCTCTCATTATCAAAGAAGAAAATTGGAATCGGGTGTGGGAAGAAAGTATCGAACCTGTCCATGTCAATGAACGTATCGTCATAACCCCTTCATGGAAAGAAGATACGGTCTCTGCACCGTTAAAAATCGTTATTAACCCACAGATGTCTTTTGGCACCGGACACCACGAAACAACGCGGATGGTGGCAAATCTTCTTGAGGAAAGCGTACAACACGGTGATTTTTGGATAGATGCGGGCACAGGAACGGGAGTGCTTGCTATATTAGCGCTGCGCTGTGGGGCTAAACAAGTATATGCTTTCGACAATGATGAATGGTCGGTACTTAATACGCAGGAAAACTTTGAGCGGAACGGTATTAGAACTGCCATTTCTGAAATAACCATTGAACAAAATGATATTAACGCGATGAGTTTCCCACCATGCAATGGAATCACAGCAAATTTGCATAAAAACTTACTTTTGAACAACATGGGTAAATTCTACGACGCACTTAAAAGTAGCAATGGTACGCTTATTGTATCAGGGTTACTTAAGTATGACCGCGAGAATGTCATAGCGACAGCAGAGGAGAATAAATTATCACATATACACACAGACAGTGAAGGCGAATGGATTGCAATTAAATTCACTGTTTCATAAAATTAAGTTATTCACATGAAAATTGCATCAGCTGATATTGGTACAAATACATTGCTTTTACTTTTAGGTGAATATAATCGCACTACTAAATCAGATTTTCAAACGACAGATATAGTTATATTGAACGACGTCCATTCCATCGCACGATTAGGCGAGGGTGTTGGCAGAACAGGAGTAATTTCGGACGAAGCATTTGCAAGAGCTGCAGATATTCTGCATCACTACAAATATTTGTGCGATGCTCACAATGTAGCCCACATTACGGCAGTAGCAACAAGCGCCGTAAGAGATGCTCAAAACGGTCACTCGGTTTGCGAGCGACTAGGTGCAATCCTAAATTGCGAAATTCACTGTATTTCCGGAGACGAAGAAGCTCGTTTTTCTTTTATTGGTACAAATGAAACAGGTAATCTATGTACAGTTGTTGACATTGGTGGTGGCAGCACGGAATATGTAACAGGTGAAAACAATGCAATATCTCACCGAATGAGCTTGCAAATCGGCGCTGTTCGACTACATGAACGCTTTCTCCTTTCGCTTCCGCCTTCCCCTAAGTCAATCATCGCTGCTCGAGAAGAGATTCGTCGCCAATTAGCACTCTTGCCTCAAGCGCAGGCACCGAGCGCTGCCACTTTCGCCCCAGGCGATATTATCGGCGTTGGCGGAACCTTTACTACGTTGGCAGCAATTGATTTACACCTCGCCGAGTATGATTCCGCACGCGTTCACAATCATACAATGACATTGGAGACCGTCTCTCACATCACAAACTATCTTCTCACTACTCCCCTTTCGAAGCTTCTTGAGAACCCGGCGATTCATCCACAGAGAGCGGACATTCTTCCTGCTGGAGCGCTCATTCTCGAAGAAACCCTTCTTTTCTTTGGAGCTGCATCCTGCAAAGCCAGCACCAAGGGCTTGCGATACGGGGTTCTCTACGATGCCTTTGCACAGTGGTTCATGCATAATCACAGTAACAAGCAGTAATAGTAAATTCAGCTGTAATACAACAAACAATCACTGTTTTTTTTACTCAATACTTCATTAAAGCTAAGACTATTGTTATATCTTTGTTTCACGCAAGAAACGCCCTATTTCATTCACAACACGCTCAGGATCTTCTTCTTCCACAAAATGTCCAGCATGAGCGAGTTCTACATACTGAGCATTTGTCCATAGTTTTTTCCATAATGGCAGCAGTTGTGCAGCAGGCACAAAACGATCTCGCATTCCCCAGAGCATGAGAACGGGCTTGTCTGCTATGGACTTACTTTTTTCGCTGAGCATGTCATACCATTTTTTATTGCCCGTGAGCGCCTGAACCAATGCAAATGTTGCTATACGATTCTCCGCGGTATCAAGTGGCTTGAGGTAATGCGCATGAATTTCCGGCAATAATTTGCTTTTATCTCCAAAAGCCTGTGGAATCAGAACCTTCGGCGAGAAACCATACCTCAGATAAAGCCACTTTCCAAGCGCATTATTAAAAAGCCTTCCCCCTTGCTCCATTTGTGGTAGTGACCACATCCACGAGTTTGCAACAACAAGACGGGACACATTTTCTGCATGATTAACCGCATAATCTAGGGCAATTGGACCGCCATAGTCTTGCGTAATAACAGTGATATTTCGCAAGTCTAGTGCCTTAATAAACGCGCCAAGCCTTTCAGCGTGAGCTTGCGCTGTGTAATCGGCATTGTCGGGCTTGTCTGAAAGCCCAAAGCCCAAATGGTCAAGCGCCACACAGCGATATTTTCCCGAAAGCTGCCGAATGCAATGCCTGTACAAAAAAGACCATACAGGCGTTCCGTGCACCATCAGCAACACATCCCCTTCACCTTCGTCCACATAATGTATGGAATGTTTATCAATAGTAATGTATTTGGATACAAAAGGATATTCTTTTGTATTTAACCATTCGTGTTTTATTATGTTATTATTTGCAATAACACTTTCTTGTTGAACGTCCTGCTTCCTAATGCTTTCCATGATTGTTTCTCCAAAATAAAATGTGGTAAATTCACAACAAACGTGATTGGTATTGAGGTCTAAGACATTCTAGTACTTCGCTCAACGGATAGGTGTCTGGCTGCTGAACCAAATGCATACAAATACCATCTATCAGCGCAAAAAGTAATCGCGCTTCTGCTTGGGGATTGCGCTTTATATTTGCCACTGCGTGAGGCAATACTGGCTCTGAAGCAGCGCAGAAGACTTCTAACTGCGATAAAATCAACTGCTCAAACTCTTGTACCCTGCCGCCCAATCGCTCCAGCGTCGCAGGCTGCGCGCGAAGACTATGCACCAAACGCCAAAAAGACTGGTGTTTCAGGGTTAGTATGCAGGCATTTTCAATAAAGTCAAACAGGCTAGGCTTCTCAGCCCCCATCCGCGTAGGAACGAGAAACGAATCTTGAACCTCTTTCCACCCCTTTTCAAAAATTGCCACTAAAAGATCATCTTTGCTCGCAAAATAATTGTACATGAGTCCCTGCGAAATCCCAGCCCGTTTCGCGATAGCACTCACAGCTGTATGAGCGAATCCCTGCTCTGCAAAAAGCTCCGATGCGGCTTGTACAATGGCAGCGCGACTTTCATCTTGCATGGCTTCAAATTGTTTCTGCGTACGCGGCATAGAAAATTTTATTTTAATTTATTTTTTGAATGACTATTCATTCAAAAATAATCAATCACAAAGATAACTCCAAATAATTCTCACAACTTACTGGTAATCAAACAACTTAACCTGTTAACAGAATTTTTGAATATGGGCAAACTTTCCGTTGGTACTCCGCGCACTACCCCTGTCGGCATCCCTGAGACTTGCCCAATCGTATGAACAGCTTATTCCTTGCTGTCGCTCCCCGCTTCAAGCTGTCGAATTTCCATTTCCAACTTTTGAATTTCGAGTATTGATGCCAATTAAAAGTTAAAACTGGATTGCCCAGATAATCGTGATAGAAGA
>JACVZY010000039.1 GCA_014654705.1 Ignavibacteria bacterium | reverse complement strand
TCTTCTATCACGATTATCTGGGCAATCCAGTTTTAACTTTTAATTGGCATTACAAATGCAATTTTATCTTTCACCGCCTCATCAATTCTCACATCTGGCGCAATACCTGTTTTGTTGTAGCCCTCTTGGGGGATTTTGTCATGTAAAGTAGAAGTAGGATACCCGAACTGGATACCGTGTTTGTCGCACAACAATTTCACCATATTGATACTGTTGTAATCCACCACTCCACCTGTGTTTTCGCCCATCGTCAGCACTTTGGTACTGACCGCTTTGGAATGAAGAACGAACGTCTCGGCAGCACTTTTATTCCCTCGGTCGGTGAGAATGACTACTTTTTCGATGCTCGTTTTCATTGGCTCAAGCTCCAGATTTTTGAACGCCGGACCTTTGACCACAGCACCTTTTGCCGATTTCATATCTGCCACCACCGGAGAATACGGGTCAGTTCCCAAAAGGTTTGTAAACTTTGCAAAATAAGCAATATTATCTTCGGACGAAACCGCCCATCCGCGCTTGCTTTCGGCAGGTTTTTCGTAATATGCCCTGAGGAGGTCTAAATAAATACCATTGCCACCGACGTTGCCGCGAATATCAATAACGAGGTGCTTCGCCGAGGTAAGTTCTGCCACATTACCAAACAGCACTTTGTCAAAATCTGCTTTGTCAATGAGAAATGACGACACGGTGAGCAGCATTGTTTGTGCGTCCAGACGGCGCACGGTCGGCTGTTCGGGCTTGAAAAGCGTCGCGTTTTTGTCAGGCAATCTTCCCCACAAAATCCCGCCCCATATACTGAGAAGCGTATTGTCCTTGTAGGGCGTAACACTGACGTAGCGCGGCGCGTAGGCATTGGTGTAATACACACCTTCCCATAATGCGTTTGAGGGCGAAGAGGAAAGCCGAACGGCAAATTTTATTTCGCCTATTTTATTTTTGTCCGGCGCATTAATAATAACAGCCACAAACTCGTAGGGTGCATAAATACTCGTGTTTCTGACAATAGCAAAAACGGATGTGCCGTCCGTCCAATAGCCTTCTATCGGTGCGGAAGTGCCGGGCTGGACTGTCTGAGGGTCAATCTTTTTTGCTGTAATTTCTAATTTGTATTTTTGCAAATCTGCATCAGGAAACTTCGGATACTCAGAGACAAATAAATGACCATCCTCAAAAAACTGTAAAAATTCCTGTAAAATTTTTGCACATTCTGCTATGGGAGCAGCTTGAGCGACTGTTTTATATTTTTGCTTCCGAGCGGCATAATTACTGGCAATAGCATCTTTGGTGAGATGATAGCCGATATAATTTGCTTCCAATTTCGTTATCATGGCATCGAAATTCTGCTCACACTCGCAAGCAGTGGGAGTTTGAGCCGGAGCAAGCGTTGATGCTGCCGCGCAGACAACGAGTGTTATCACGAAAAAAATGTGTTTCATCTGTTGTATATTGTTGTTAAGGTATTCCATTACAAATGCAATTTTATCCTACACCGCCGCATCAATCGCCACATCCGGCGTGGTTCCTGTTTTGCAGTCATATCAGTTTCTCAAAGATTAATGTCAATTATCGCCTCGCCTCTTTAGAAATGCTAAACAATTTCCATGTGCAAATTGTGAACGTTCACTTCATCTGCGAACTCAACCATTTTTCGGCTACCTCTACTAGCTTGTCATTCTCCAAATTAAGCTGAATCGAATGCTTAAATGTTTGATCTGGCAAAACTCGATTATTAAACTTTTTTCCTTTACTGTTTTTCAATTGAGCGGTAGTCAGCAAGATATATATTTGCTTGTTAGAAAGATAAAATCCTTGAGTAGAATTGGCCATGCCGAATGTAGGCTGCCCGAAAAATTTTGTGGTTGATCTGCCCGTTAGTACAATAGCTGTTACCTCTCCAGAACTTCCAGTACTTGAGCCAATCAATACTGCCATAGGCAGTTGACAATTCTGCTTAAAGATTCTGCTGACAGTTACCTCTTGATTGTCGTTAATAAATAACTGACCATTTCGTAATTCAAATACTTCTGAAGTTTTACCATCACTATTAACAAAACCACCCAATATTCCGTCACATAACAGACTGGCAATGCCAGCTAGCATAGGGCGAAAATTTCCACCAGCATTCATGCGCAAATCTACTATCCATGCTTTCACACCTACTGAACTTACTTTGCAAACTGAGTCATTCAGCATATTAGCATACTTGTCAATCTGGGTTTGCTCTACAAAAGGCATATGCGGAATACGAACGTAACCTATTTCACCATGCCGTTGAATTACAATGCGCGGACCTTTTGATAATTCTGTAACAATTAATGAATCCTGTTTGGGGATATGATGATTTGTCAAACGGAACTCATGTTTATTCACCCGCAGCATACCATGATAATCTTTAACAGATGAGAATACATATTGAAATGCTTCAATTGCCTGCTCAATGGTCTCTTTTCCTTCGGCAAGATTATAACTTTTGTTGCACTTTATTCCAGTTTACTTTGGCGCTATACAACGATTTTTCCTTAACCAGTAACAACATACTATCAAGTGCAATTTTTACTTCAGAATTTGGCTGAGCCTGTCCCTGCGCTGTAGAGAAAAGAAAAAGAGTAAAAAGTAGTATGCACCTATTTTTAAAAGTCCAGAAATAAATTGCAGGCGAAAAATTCATATTTTTTTCGGAAGTTGTTAAAAGAAAGACAGTTACGATGTGGTACAATACGAGCAAACAGATTGTTTGTAAGTATTTGTTCATATCTACTCGCTTCTAAGCGTTTCCACCGGATTCACCGACGCTGCTTGGTACGCCTGCAATGCCACCGTTACAAATGCAACCAATGCCGTTAGTGCGCCCGCAAGCGCAAACAACCACACGTTAATACCCGTGCGGTAGGCAAAACTTTCCAGCCAGCGATGCGCGGCATACCACGATACTGGCGCAGCAATAACAAAGGCAATCGCCACAAGACGCAGAAAATCTTTCGCCAGAAGCATAACGATGCTTTGGGGCGTTGCGCCCAGCACTTTTCGCACACCAATTTCTTTTGCCCGTGCCTCCGCAGCAAATGCTACCAGACCTAGCAAACCCAAACACGCCACAACGAGTGCCATGCCCGTTGCGACGGTAAAGAGTGTTCCCATGCGCTGTTCAGAGCGGTAGAGAGCATCAATATCGTCATCCAAAAAACGCACATCGAAGGGACGGTGTGGTACGACTCGATTCCAGACTGTTTTCATGGCACTAATACTTGCAGCAACGTTTGCACCATCAATTTTGACTAATAATTCATTCAAATTTTTTCGAGGTTCGCTAAAAAGAATAAGCGGCTCGATGGTGCTGTGCAATGAGCCGATGTGAATATCATCCATCACACCGACAATGCGACCTTTTCTGCCATTGAGATTGATTTCCTTTTGGAGTGCTTCTTCGATTGTCCAACCGATGGAGCGCACACCTGCTGCATTCATCACAAAATATGAAACCGTTGAGTCTTGTTCGTTTCTTACGGGCAGTGTTGTTCCGGCGAGCATTTTTATTTCCAAAAGACGCGTAAATGCTTCATCCGTAGAGATCGCCGTCATCACAAACTCTTGATTGGGCTTTGTGGGGGTGGTAAATGAATACCCTCCACTGACGTTGCCCGGTGGCTCGGTAACGGCGCTCATACTCTTTACCCCTGTAATCTGAGCAAATTCTGCTTTTAATGTACCCAAGTTTTGTATCGTTGTGCGGTCGCCAATAGGTAATATAAGCGTATGCTTTTTCGCAAACCCCATGTTGTAGGTGCTGATAAAGTCTAATTGATTCCGAACAACAAATGCTGCAATAAGCAAAAAGACTGTTACGGCAAATTGCGCCACAACCAGAACGCGGCGAATAAAAGCCGCACCACCACGCGCTTTGCGGGCAGTCACTAAGACTTCTGTCGGTTTGATTGCAGAGAGAAATAATGCTGGATAGCTTCCGGCAAGAATAACCGTGAGAATCCATGCCACCGCTAAACTCCCTAAACCGATAGGATTCATCAACAATCGCAAACTCAGTTCTTTCCCTAACAGAGAAGTAGCAAAGGGTAAGAGAAGTTCTATGACAAAAAGTGCAATAAGAAAAGCAGCCGTTGTTACGAGAGCCGATTCGATGTAAAACTGCGTAGCCAAATGCTGGAACGTCGCACCAATACTTTTGCGAACTCCAACCTCGCGTGAGCGCCGTATGGCACGTGCTGTGGTAAGGTTCATGTAATTGAAGCAGGCTATCACGAACACCAAGACCGCCATACAAGAGAAAATATACACGTAAAATATGTCTCCCTTGTATTCACCCTCAATGCTGCGCGGCGAGTGCAAATGAATATCGGGAAGAGGCTCAAAAACAAACGATGATGTATGAACACGGCTGTCGTTCTGACGTTTCATCATGCTCGGCACGCGATTTTTCACACTCTCAAGATTTGCTCCTTCACGCAGCAAAATATAGGTAAAAAAGTTTGATTCCCCCCAGAGTTCATGTCTATTCTTGTAGAACTCTCCCCAGTATGACACGTGAGAAGTCAAGGAACCAAAAAAATCTGCATGAAAATGGGAATTTTTCGGCATATCCCGCACAATGCCCGTAATCTGATATTCCCAACGGTTATTGATGGTAATGGACTTTCCAATGGGGTTTTCCAAGCCAAAATATTTTTTTGCCGTTGATTCCGTCAAAACCACCGTAAAAGGACGGTTTAATGCGCTTTTTGCCTCTCCCGCAATGAGCGGAATGGAAAAAACATCAAATATTGTTGAGTCGGCAAGATAGAATCCTTTCTCTAAAAATCTCCTATCATCGCTTGCACCGGGCGCACGACCGCTCACAGCAACAATACTCGCCCCTCCAAATGGCGGATGAAGCCGAACTGCCGTTTCCACTTCGAGCATTTCGCGGCGGAAGGTCGGCGCAAGAATATTCGGCGTGTACAGTTGCCCTTCGTTCCAGTTCGTTTTCCAAAGAATGCGATAGATACGATCTGCTTTTGCGATATAGCGGTCATAGCTGAGTTCATCTTGTATAAAGAGCGCAATAACGATACACGAGGCAATACCGAGTGCCAAGCCGATGATGTTGATAAATGTGTAAAAGCGATACTTTTTCATATTCCGCCATGCGGTCAGAAGGTAATTTTTCCACATAGTGCTGTACGAAAGTGAAGGGGATACATCGTTGATTATTGCAGTTGTTCTGGTGCGTAGTCGCTCAATTTTCGACGGCAAGAAAAATACTTTTTAGTTACAATTTCCGCTTCAGGATTACGTGCGGCTTCCAGTCTGCTTCGGGCGCTGCCGCGCTTTTTTCGTTTACTTTTTCCCATTGGCTGTTCGCAACATAATACAATTCCTCGCCAACAATGACTCCAAGCGTCGGCTCTTCAAAATCGGGATGATTTGCTTCCAAAATCTCAATGCCTTCAATACGGCTTTGTGCATTGTTCAAGCGGTAGCGCACACCGCGCTGAGGATTCGTACCGTTTTGAATACCGACAAGATTTC
>JACVZY010000038.1 GCA_014654705.1 Ignavibacteria bacterium | reverse complement strand
ATGGTAAAATTAACTCTAATCTACTCACTTTTCCGGCTTTTGCGAAAGTCCTAATGATGTTATACCATTAGCATCGAATTTTTCTACTCATGATTTCACCAAGGCAGCACACTCCTTGATTGACAAAGAATTGGAAATAATAAGTTCACAATATAAATGGTATTAGGAAGCGGGCAATGCAACCACAAACAGCGCGCCCTCGCCGATTTCGGACTCACACCAGACCTGTCCGTTCATGGCTTCTACCAGCTTTTTGACGATCGCCAGCCCCAGACCCGATGAGTGTTCGCCGCCGGTAGGGCGAGCAGAGAGCCGGGCGAATTTTCCGAACAGTTTGGTTTTGTCCTCGTCGCTCAGACCCGGACCTTCATCGCCGATAGCGATGAAAATATCATTGCGGCGCAAACGTGTTTGGTCGTTGATGCCACGCGCTGCCGTGCTGGGTAGCGTCAACGCGTCGCTCTGCACCTGCTGTTCTGAATTTTGCTCAAGCAGCGCTTGGCTACCGATGCTAATCGTGATGCTTGTACCCATTGGGGAAAACTTCAAGGCATTAGAAATTAAGTTGCCAAGAACCTGCTCGAAGCGGTTTGCATCGGCAGTTACACGAAGGTTCTCACCCAAAGCCTGCACTACAAAGCGAATATGCTTTTTGTCTGCTTGCGAACGTTGCTGCTCCACGCAGCGCTGCACGAGCGCTTGTACGTCAATGTTCTCGTTTTCCAGACTGATTTGCCCGGATTCAATCGCGCTTACGTCCAGCAAATCCGTGATAAGCCGCGTCATATTGTCCGCAACGCTAATGATTTGGCTGATTTTGTGCTGTATCTGCTCTTTGGTATAGCGCTCAAAGTAAGAATGTATAGTCGAAGCGGCAATCATTATGCCCGCAAGTGGCGTTTTGAGGTCGTGCGCCACCACACCCAAAAGCATATTTTTATCGGAATTTAGCTCTTCGACCGCTTTGAAGGCGCGTGCGTTTTCTAGGGCAATCGCCAAATACGACGAAAGCACACGAATCACGTCCAAATCGTACTTCGAGTACGTATTTGCCCGAACACTTTGCACCGATACCACTCCTACCAAATTTCCCTCTAACATAAGCGGAATAGCCACCAGCGAGCGCATTCGGTCAATGGGTAACGAAGAATTGTCAGAGCTATTGGGCTGCTGAAGCAACGTTTCTTCGTCAAGGTCGTGAATGATTATTTCACGTCTCTGTTTGCCGGACTCGCTGATATAGTGCATGGAGCGCTCCAGTGCCGGAGTTATGGTTTGATGCCGAAAGCCGCTCTCCACACAAAATATGGTTTCCAGCGTGTTTGTATCCTTGCTGCTGAGGGTCTGAATGATAAACGAGGTGGTATCTAAAAGTTCGTAAAAGCTCACAAATGCCAATGATGCGATGCGCTCTGTGTTGAGGGCGGCTGTGATTTTCTGCCCCAGTTCGCTGAGCTTCTGCACGGTGTCGTAGGAACGCTCCAACTGAGCATTTGTTTCTTGCAGCACCATATTTGCACTTTCAATCTCCACGTTCTGCTGCTCGCGTATCTCCAGTTGGCATTTAATTTCCTCGTTTGCTGCCGAAAGGTTGTCCGTGACGCGCTCCAGCTCTCTCGTACGTTTGCGCACGAGACGCTCCAGTTCGATATTCTGCACTTTATCACTTATCAATCGTCGCCGAAGAAGATAGATTGTTATGCCCAAAAGGCAAACAGAACTGATGACACGAAACCACAAACTCCGCCACCACGGCGGCACAACCACCAGCCTGAGAATGGCTCTATGACTGCTCCACACGCCATCACTATTGGCAGCTTTCACGGTAAAGACGTAATCGCCGCCGTCGAGATTGGTATATGTGGCTTCGTGCTTTGTGCCTGCATCAATCCAGTCTTCATCAAAGCCTTCCAATTTATAGGCATAGCGGTTGCGCTCGGGAAAACTAAAACCAAGCGCGGCAAATTCAAGGGTAATCGTGTTGTCGGAGTAAGGTAGCGTGAGGGTTTGAGCAAAAACTAGCGATGAATCAAGAACAATCGGCTTGTTAAATTTCTTCAAACCCGTTATCACGACACGTGGAGCGTAGTTATTGCGCTGAATGCTATCGGGATAAAACGCATTAAACCCGTAAACACCGCCAAAATACAACGTTTTGTCGCTTCCGACAAGCGCCGCATTCGTTGTAAATTCATCGCTTTGCAAGCCGTCATCAGCACTGTAATTGCGAACTTGCCCCGAAGCAACATCCAAACACGTAATGCCTCTGTTCGTGCTTATCCAATACCGTCCTTTGTCGTCTGCGAGTATTGCGTTGATAATTTCATTGGGCAAACCATCAAGCAACGTGTAAGAGCGGATGCGCCCTGTGGCTTTGTTCATAATGCTTACGCCGCCATCGGTACCGATAAGCAAATTACCGTGCTGCCTGTCTTCTCCCAAAAATAAAATGTAATCACTTGCCAGACTATTCGAATCCTCTGCTTTGTGGCGCAGAAAAGCCTGCACTCTGCCTGTGCGCGGGTCGAGAAGGTTCAATCCCCCACCGTCAGTGCCAACCCAAACCGTACCATCACTATTGACCACAACGCCAAAAATGAGATTATTGGAGAGCGAAAGCGGATTTGCCGGATTGTGCGCATAATGCCGCCATGTAGCTTTCTGAACGTTGTACTCGCTCAGTCCTTCGGTCGTTCCTACCCATACCCGACCAAAATTGTCAGCAGTGAGGCAAGCAATAGTTTTATCCGACAGCTCTTTGGCGAAAGAATTCCATCGTTTCGAGGAGGAATTGTAGGAAGCAAGACCTTTGTCTGTACCTATCCAGAGCGTTCCTGTGCTGTCGCGGCAGATTGATTTGATGCGGTCTGTAGGGAGAACGGGGGCTGTTTGTTGAGAAATAAGCGTCATTGCTCCGGTGCGGCGCTGCCAAACGTTGATGCCCTCGTCCGAGCCAATCCAGAGCGCGCCATCACTAGCCTCGCAGAATGCGGAAATGCTGTTATTTGCTAACTCCGGAAGGCTTTGGGGCGAACGATAATAAACGGGAAAACGCTGCGAAAGCGCGTCCAGTTTGTTCAATCCGTTAGAAGTCCCCACCCACAGAATACCCGCAGAATCTTCGCAAATACTCCCGATAAAATCATCGCTGAGGCTGGTCGCTTCATTGTCATTGTGGCGAAATCTAACGGCGCGTCCGGCAGCACGGTCGAAAAGGCATAGTCCAAATTTTGTACCGACCCACAAACGCCCCTTACTATCTTCAAAGACCGAATTAACGGACGATGTTGCGGGTGCTTCGATAAAATTATTGTAATACCGAACTTCTCTAGCAATCACACCCGCTGGCGACGGTGGAGTTTTTGCATTGTCAAGACGTACCAGCCCGCTTTTTGTGCCAACCCACATCGTTCCTTGTCTATCAAGGCAAAAAGTGTAAATATTCTTTACCCCCGGAATTTGTGCAATGCTATCGGGCAGATTGTATTGAACAAATTGCCCTTGAACAGATTGTTTTTGAGCAGTTTGCTTTTGAGCAGGATTCCATACTGCTATTCCTGAACGAGTACCAATCCAGAGACGACCCGTCGAATAATCCTTGTAAAGGGCAGTAATGGCAATGCCGGGCAGAGAAGCCGGATTCTGCGGGTCAGATGAGAAACGAGTGATTGCACCGCTAGCGAGGTGCAGCGAAGCCAAGCCGTTATCTGTGCCAATCCAGAGAATCCCCAATGCACTATCAGATAATAGTGCGGTAATTGCGTTGCTTGGCAGAGAGGAGGAATTGCGTGGATTGCTTGTGATAGTGCGAAAGCGCTCTGTGCGCGGGTCGTAACGGGACAAGCCCGCTCCATTTGTGCCTACCCACATCATGCCGTGGGTGTCTTCTGCAAGTGCCGTAACCCAGTTTTTGGCAAGGCTTGTTGAATCATTACGACTACTGCGAAAAACACGAAACCCCGTACCGTCGTAACGGTTCAGTCCGTCGTATGTTCCCATCCAGAGGAAGCCTTGGCGGTCGTACAAAAGCGCCAATGCGCTATTCTGCGATAAACCATCGGCAACGCTCAGGCGCTCGAAGCGATATTCCTGTGATTGTGCCTGAAGCCGAGAAGAAAAAGAAGCAAGAAGTAATGCTGCAAACCCGGCAGCGAACAAACCAGACCACGTAGTAGCAGAAGTATGTTGGCAAACCATTCTAGGCACATCAGTAAAGATGAGCTTTATCAAGCAGAATGGCAATAAAACAACGTACTTCATCGTGATGTTTATGAAGCATGGTGAAACAATAGGGTTTTCTACAAAGTCGTGCGTGATAACCAATGCAGACATTCTCTCAATAATCTGCTCAAAATTTCCAAAAGAAAGGAAAATAGGGAGGTTTTTGGGGAAAAACAAGAACAAAGTACGGAATCATGCTTTCGCCCACACGTCAAAACGCCCGGCAAGCACAATTTACGCCGCATGAAGAAAATATGTTTTCATCATGCCTTTGCCCTTCACCTCAATTTCACCACGCTCTTCAAAACGAAACCGCGACTGCGATTGACCAACTCCATGAATCTGGATTCCGTCGTCGGTTAGTTTTTTTCGTACATCTTCCGAGACCTGTATTTGCCCGCTCATACCGTGTGCTTCCATGCGTGAGGCTACATTAACAGCATCACCCCAAAGGTCATACGCGAATTTCTTTTTGCCAATAACACCCGCGATGACACTACCGGTGTGGATACCGATGCGTAATTGTAAGGGTGCAGTAGTTTGTGTCTCTGACGGAGTTTGTGCCGATATTCCGCCTGTATCTGCCACGTCAGCATTGGTCAAGGTTGTATTTTGTATGCGGGTATATTTTTGCATCGTGAGCATTGCTTCCAGTGCAAAAAGTGCGACGCGCTGCACGTGGTCTGTGCGGGGCTGCGGCACGCCACTGACGACCATATATGAGTCGCCAATCGTTTTGATTTTTTCCAGCCCATATTTTTCGGCAAGAGTATCAAAATCAGAAAACACGCTGTCGAGCATACCGACCAGTTCTCGTGGTGGAAGGTAGGACGCGAGCGTGGTAAAGCCCACAATATCGGCAAAGAGAACCGTCGCGCCGTCGAAGTATTCCGCGATGGTTGTTTCCCCTGATTTCATACGCTCGGCAATAGCAGCCGGAAGGATATTGAGCAATAGCGATTCAGAGCGTCGGCGCTCTTCTTCGGTACGCTCATTTTGCCAGCGCAGTTCACGGTTTGCCTTGCGACGCTGCTTATTCAGGCGAAAAAGACTGATGGTCAAAATTGCAAAAGCGACAATTGCTGCCATTGCGCCACTCAGAAGCCAGTTTTGCATTTGGCGGTTTTTATTGAGAAGCATGATTTCCGCAGCACGTTTTTCTGCTTCGTATTCTGAGCGCAATGAAGCAATCTGGCTGGAGGTTTCGTCATTTTGCAAAGAATCACGAAGGTAGATAAATGCTTCCTGCCAGTAGAAGGCTTGTGCAAAATCTTTTTTCTTGCTGTGTGCTTCGGTCAGCAGTTTCAGTGCCGCTATTTCTTCTTGAATAGCCGACGATTTGCGAGAGTGCGTCAGGCTTTCTTCTGCCGCAATAATTGCTTTTTGGTAGTCTCCACGCTTCAAATGCAGAGAGCCAAGACCGACCAAACTGCCCGCCAAGCCCTTGTCATGGTGCAACTCATTCTCAATCACAAGCGATTGTTTGTAGGTCTCGAAGGCGCGGTCATCCTGCCCCATTTGCCGATAGACCGTTGCAAGATTGATAAGCGGAGTAATCAAACCCTCCTGATCGCCAATTTCTTTGCGGAGGCGCAGCGATTCTTGATAATGCTCCACAGCCTGTTCGTTGAGCTGCTGCTTTTCATAGACCTCGCCGATGCGCAAATGCGAGTAGGCTGTGCCACGCTTGTCTGAAAGCCGCTCAAATGCTGCCAGCGCTTTCATGGCATTTTCTAATGCCGGACGGTAGAGTTTTTGCTTCTGGTACAAATTGCTGATGTTGTTGTAGCAATACGCAATTTGCTTGTCGTTGCGTGTTTTTTCCGCCAGTTCCAATGCTTTGAGATAGGAGGACATTGCTTGCGCGTAGCTGCCCATATTGCGGTAGCTAACACCAATAAAGTTGTAACTGTTTATCATATCGTCTTCCAACTCCAGTGCTGTTGCCAGTTCCAACGCCTGTTTGCCGTATTCGAGCGCACGAAGCATCTGCACACCGCGATATTCCCACGCCAACGCATTCAAGAGTCGAACTTTTACACTGTCCGGCGGATTTTGCATCAGAGCACGTTGGAGGCTGTCGGTGATAGTGGCTGACTGTGCATAGAGCGGCTTTTGCAAACCATAGAACGGCAAAGCGAGAAGTATAATAAAAATAAACAGGCTAACTGTTGCCGAAAATAGCTTGCCAAATACCTTTGCATTGCTGCCCATAATGTTATTGCAGTGTGCAAACAATAGATATAGTGCGGTTATTGAGGGTATTGGGCGCATAAGGCATTCCTGATTTTATTTGACGTCTGAAGGGGTACGAGAAATTTCCACAAAAAAGGTCGCGCCGTGCCCAAGTTCGGACTCGCACCAAACCTTACCGTTCATGGCTTCTATCATTTTTTTAACAATGCTCAAGCCCAAGCCCGTGCTGTGTTCGCCACCTGTGGGCTGTGCCGAAAGGCGGGCAAATTTGCCGAATAGTTTTGATTTGTCGTCATCCGAAAGACCCGGACCTTCGTCGCGGATGGCAATACGCACGTTTTCGGTCGTTTCCTGAATATCAACCCATATATTTTTATTCGGCGGCGAATACTTCACAGCATTAGAAACGAGATTGTCTAGCACTTGCGACAATGCCATCGAGTCGGCAAAACAAACAACCGTTTGTTCGGGAGGAGCAAAGTGTATGGTGATACCTTTTTCTTCTGCCCGTCCCATGTAAGACTCTACCACCGGCATAAGCAGCCATGCGGTATTGAGAGGTTGCAACTCGTACTTGCGACCGCCGCGTTCCAGTTGGTTCACGTCCAAAAGGTTCTTTACTAAGTCAAACATTTTTTCGGAACCACGCATAATCACTTCCGCAATTTGCTTGACCGTTTCTGGCGAATGAGCACTATCTTCCAAGATTGAGGCAAGACCTTGTATGCCGCTAAGTGGGTTTTTAAGATCATGCGCAACAATGCCCAAAAACTCGTTTTTCTCAACGTTCATCATTTGCAATTCATCGTTTTGCTTCTCAATCTGGCGGTTTTTTTCTTCTAATTCTTTCGTGCGTGCATCCAGTTCGGTGTTCAGCGCCGCCAGTTCGATATTGCGAAGCTCCATTTCCTTGGCGTGGTTGTTTGCGGCTTGGTTAAGCTGAAGTAGCTCTTCGGTTGCTTCCTGCAAACGCTCATTTTTGATGAGCATTTCTTCCTGCGACTGCTCCAAACTGTCCAACATTTTATCGAATGCTTGATTGACAATCACCGTTTCACGCGGGGTGAAGCGCGAGAACACATTTCCCAAGCGCAGGGTCAAATCACCTTGCGTAACTCGCTGCGCCACGAAAACATTTTTTTCGGTTGTTTTGGAGATGAGCCGAATCGCAAAGAAGCTAAGTCCGCTCAGTACCAAACCCGCCAAGAGGCTTCCCAAGGACATTGCCACACGACTCCGATTCATCGCTGCTTGCATATCCGCCGTGTTTAGCTCCAGCAAGACCTCGCCACGGCGTTCTGTGTCAACGACGGCTTGCACGGGCGCTGCGACGATAATGTCGCCATTGCTCTGCTCCATCGTGCGTACTGCGCCTTGCGGCATGAATGTTGCGCCTTGCCGTATTGCGTCGGGCGCGAGATGAAAATTCTTGGTGTAGAGTGTGTCGCCGTTTACATTCCGAATAATAATCCATTCAAAATTAGTGAGACTTTCCACACCTGCGGCGGCACGCTCCAAGAGACTTCGGTCATCCGTGAAAATAACACCATTGACACTACCCGATGCTGCCAGAAGCCCGACAGAACGGGCTTGGTTCAATATCCATTCACGGCTGTTCTTTTCTTGCTGCCACGTGGCAATGGCTATATTGAGCAGTGTGGCAATCAAAATACACGCGGAAACAAGAACGGTGGACTGTGTTGCCGACGAATAATATCGTGCAGTGCTCTGAAGCGGTGCGTTTTGCATGAATGTTTGAACGTACGTTTTTAGGGAAAGAAATCATTGGGCGAAATGCTGACCAAATGGTTGCTTCAGCTTTTACAACGGCTTAAAACCACGAAGAAAATACGTTGTCATAGTAATACTGCCTTTTAGCTCAGTTTCGCCACGCATCTCAAAAATACACGATTCTTGGAGCATTTCATAAACTTCTTGCGAACAATGGATTTCGCCTGCCACTCCGTGCGATTCCAGACGTGAAGCGATGTTCACCGTGTCGCCCCAGAGGTCGTAGCTAAACTTCTTTTTGCCGATAACTCCTGCCACCACAGCGCCAGTGTGAATACCTATGCGAAGACGTAAATGGTTGTCAGACGTCGGTAGCTGAGGAGCGCCGTGGATGCTATATTTCTCAATCACCCGCAGCATATCCAATCCAAACCGTACAACGTTGAGGCAATGTTGAGGGTTTGGTTCGGGGATACCGCAGACTGCCATGTAGGCATCACCAATGGTTTTGATTTTTTCAAGGTTGTAGCGCTCTGCCAGAGCATCGAAATCGGTAAAAATAGCATCCAAGAGAGATACCAATTCTTCGGGATGCAGATCTGATGCCAACTGCGTGAAATCAACAATGTCTGCAAAAAGAACAGTAACATCCGAAAAATGTTCCGCTATCCGAAGCTCCCCAGCTTGCATCCGTCTTGCAATGGGTTTTGGCAGAACATTCAAGAGCAGTGTTTCGGCGATAGAACGGGCTTGGCTCAAGAGGTCATTTTTCTCTTGTAATTGGGCGTTCGCATTCTGGAGAGCAGTTTCAGACTTGCGTTTGATACGATAGCGCGTATAAAATAGCCCAACAGCCATCAAACTCGCTGTCACAAGCGCGAGTAATAAATTGCGCTCTACGGACTGACGCTGGCGTTGCGCCGTCAGAAGTTCAATCTGCTTTGCCTTTCGCTCAGTATCGTACTTGGCATTGAACTCAGCCGACCGTGCGGCTGCTTCTTCGGAAATGAGGGAATCTTTGAGCGCCTCAAAGCGTTTGAAGTTAAAAAGTGCTCCTTGAATGTTGCCGATAGATTCTTCAATTTGGGAAAGTAATTCCAGGCAGTCGCGCAGCTCAGGGCGAGAATCCATTGCTGTTGCGATGTCAATAGCACGGCGTAAGTTTGTGAGCGCCTCCGGGAACCGCTTCATTTTCGCAAGAACGCTTGCCGAAGCATAAAGCGAATTAACGATGCCTTTGTGGTTTGGAATTTCCTCGTAGAGTTTGAGTGCTTGCTCTTGTAACCGAAGAGCCTCCGAAAACGAACCTGCGTCTTCCAAAACACCGCCCAGACTGTTGTAACTAAGCGCCATGCCGGCACGATTATTTTTCCCCTCAAGCGTTTTAATTGCCTCTTCGTGCATTTTGGCAGCAGAATCGAGCCTCTTTTGTCGTCGGTAAATGGTGCCGATATTATTGTAGGCGGCAGCAATGCTTGGTGTGCGATTAAGAGTCTTGTAGATGTGGAGGGCTTCCAGCAGATACGTGAGCGATTCTTCATGCTTGCGTTGCCCCATGTAAATAAGCCCGATGTTATTGGTCGAATGACCGATTCCGGCAGTATCATTCAGGCTTTTTCTGATGGCAAGCGATTTTTGGTGATACCCTAGCGCAATGTCGTACCAGCCTTGATAATAGTAGGTTACGCCAATCGTGTTGAACGAATTAGCGATGCCTTTTTGATATCCCAAGCGCTCGGCAAGAGTCAGCGCCTCAAAAGCGATTCTGCGCGAATCCTCAAGTTTGTTTGCCCAGAGCGCCCGTGCAAGTTCAACAAGAATATCCACCCGCGCAGAGTCCGATAAATTTGTCGTCAGCAATTTTTCTAAACTATCGGCAATGGGTGATTTGATGCGAGGTAGAGGAGAGCGTTCTTGAGCAAAGAGGCTTGATGGCACTTCGGAAGCACAAGCAAACAACGAAAAAAGCGCAATAAGAACCAACAATCGTCCGACCACAAGATTTCGTGACGGTTGGCGGTTGATTCTGCAAGAAAAGTAGTGAGCAAATATGTATCGGTACTGCATACATTAGGCTTTTACTGCAAACGTTGAATTACTTCCTGCCTGTCCGCGTATCCTCGTAAATAATTGTCCGCGAGGGGTCATTGTATTTGAGTTTTGCCCATACTTTTTCGGATGGATAGCCACGAAAGAGTTCGGCAAGTTCACGGAATTTTGAGTCGAAAAAAAGCTGAAAAAGCGCACTGCGATTGGGTAATTTATCTTTGAAGTCAGCGAATTTTGTTAGCAGGTCGTCAATCGTAGCTTTCGCCTCATCGGGTTTATCACCTAAAAAATCCAATCCATTGAGGTAGTATGCCGAAGTGAGCGTGCGAAACTCACTGTATCGTGCGTCTAAAAGTTCGCTGACCACACTTGCCCGCGAGATTTTTCCAGGTTCGTCTCCGCGCAGATTCCAGCCATTGTCCTCGTTCATGCTCACATACTGGCTTTGTGTCGTGCCTGCAATTTGCAACGTCTGCTGTGCGCGTTGAAAATACGGGGTTCCGCCAAGCGGATAGAACGAATCCAAATCAAAACCAATACACATCAAGGCGTAAAAATCCAGAACACTCAGCAAGTCATCGAAGCGCAAGGGCTGATACGAAAACGACGACCCACGCTGATACGGAAACATGACCTTGGTGTCAAGAAAAATCACCGTCGAAGACTGCTTTTTTGTGCCGTAGAGTGTCCGTTTGGCGCTGATGAGCATGGTTGCATTATAACGAGTTGTTTGTGTACCGCTAAGCAACGTAAAACTCACGTTCAGATTCACTGGCTCGTCTTTCCACATAATTTTATCCACTTCGCTCTTCATCTCTTTGCCCGTGAAGGATTGTGTGTTCAGATATGCCTGAAGTTCTTGGCGAAACGACGCAAAATTATCCCGCTCATTAAGATCAAAACCGGGTGCAAAATCAACCGTTACCGTTGCGCGAAGTTCTTGCCCGCGAAGCGTCATTGTGGGCACCATAAGTACACAAACCGCGCATACCAAAGCGCTCAAGCGAATTTTCTGCATAATGAAGAATTGATATTGGGAAAAAGCAATGATTTTGCTATCTTTTTGGGGTAATGATAAAGACACTTTCCATCACAAAATAGTCTCTTGTGCCGATATGACCAAGTTCATTCCACTTGTTTCGACAAATTTCTTCCTCAAAATGTTTATTGATGCGGTACTCCGATTGACAGTATTCCGACTGACGGTGTCTTATCTGCTTTTGCTTTCGGTGTCATCATCCTTGAGCTTGTTTGCTCAATCACCATCCCGACTACCCGCGACGCAAGAACTGGAGCAGGTTCTGGAATTTCTTGCTCAGTCAACAGGCATATCGCCCAGCGTGGACTTGCTGGAGTATTATCGCCAGCATCCACTCCATCTGAAAACAGCCTCTGTGCGGGATTTGCAGACCATTCCGGGCGTTTCGCTCGAAACGGCACTGGCGATAAAACGATTCGTGCGAAAATATCCTGACGCTGATTACACGTTGCTTGAAGACTCCCTTGCGCTTTCTTTTGCACAGGTGTATTTGTTGAAATTTTGTACCACATTGGAAACACTGCAAGACAAACCGCATGAAATAACGTCCGGCAGCCCTATTGTTGCTCAAAAAAATGCCTCTCCACAATCAAATTTTGCGCTCTGGTACCGCGCCCGCACACGATTTTGGGCGACACCACAGCGAGGATTTACGGCAGATGCTACGGCGAGTCAGCAATTTCAAGGCTCGCCTCTAGAACTCTACCAGCGCCTTACTGCCTCATTTCGCAAAGATTCTGTTGGCTTTTTTGAAGCAAATCTAACCGTTGCAAAAGACGCGGGTGAACTGAGCGTGACGGATTTTCTGAGCGGCTACGTCCGTGCTGAAGTTGGCTCGCCGGTATCCAACACCAGCGTCGTTGTGGGCGATTATTTGGTGGAAAGTGGCTTGGGCACAACTCTGTGGAGTATCTACGCAAATCGTAAAGGCGCAGACGTAATTTCCCCCGTCACCGAAACCTCGCAGAACCTCATTCCCTATCGCTCTTCCACGGAGCAGCAGTTCTTTCGCGGCGCGGCGGTGCAGCAAAATCTGCTTCTGAATGAAAAACTTTCGGCACGTTTTATTGGCTGGGGTTCATGGCAGCAGCGCTCGGCTCGCATAGACACAGTGAGCAATGTGGCTACGTCGCTGGATTTCGACGGGCTTTTTCGTACTCGCTCCGAACTTTCCACGAAAAACACCCTGCCGGAACGACTCTTCGGCGTGAGCGCGGAAGTTTCTTCACGAATGGACGCACAAGCAGAAAAAACAGAGCAAAAAACAGAGCGCGGTATTGAGCATTGGTCGTTTGGTGCAAGTGTCCTTTCGTTGGAATACGAAAAACCTATTACATCACGCTCGGTGATGGTTTTCCCGCAGCAAAATGGCGCACTTGCGACACTCTTTGGCACATACTCGCTTGGCAACGTGGTGGTGATGGGAGAAATGGCACGCGACGGAGCAGGAAACGTCGGCGGGCGCATGGCGGCGGAGTGGCGCTTGAAATCGTGGGAGTTGGCAGTATCTGCCCGCGTGTTCCCGACGGATTTTCGTTCACCATTCGGAATGAATTTTGGTGAGAACCCAAAACCAACCAATGAAGCGGGATTCTACATCGGAGTAGTCTGGAAGGAGCTTCCGAGGCTTCGTGTGAATGCGTATCTGGATGCCTACACGACGCTTACCAGCACGGCAACTGTGCCCTTGCAAGTGCGCGGTGTGGATATTTTTACCGAAACAACATGGGATGCTGCACCCAACCTGCAAGGCGTAATGCGCCTTCGCCACGAAACCAAGACGGATGTGCTGACGATGGGCACAGGGCGAAACAGCCGCCGTGTGGTCTATGGGCGTGGCAAAACGAGCTTGCGGCTGCACGGTTCGTACACTGTTTCCGACGTACTGCGCTTTCAAGCCCGCTATGAAGCAGCATTCGTGAGCTATGAAGGTAATCAAACGCCGGAATTTGGGATGCTGGGATTTGTGGGCGCATCGTGGTCGCCTGCGCCTTGGCTTAGTCTCACAGGGCGCATGGTTGCTTTTCGTACGGAGAGTTTTGATTCGGCGGTGTGGCAGTATGAAACGGCGCTCCCGGGTACGCTTTCCAATCCACCATTGTATGGACAGGGCGTGAGGGCGTATTGTATGCTGGAAATGCAGCCGCTTCCAGCAATCACGCTCTATGCACGGGGTTCGCTCACGCGGCGCTTCGACGTTTCCACGCTCGGAAGCGGAGCCACGCAAATTAACAGCAACACCGATGCACAGCTGATGGTGCAAGTAGATGTGCGGTTTTGAGTTCTTAGTCCATCATGGCTTCGCCAAACGCTTTTATGTGTTCCAAGAGCGGAAGCGCTTTTTTGCCTTGTTGTGTAAGTCTGTATTCCACTCGGGGTGGTATTTCTCCAAATGATTTCTTCTCCAGAATGCCCAAATCTACAAGGCTTTTCAGTTCTTGTATAAGCATTTTTTCGCTAATGTCGGGTATTGCACGTTTTAGATCACCATAGCGCATCATTCCAGTACCTAGCTGCTGGATAATGAATAATTTCCATTTCCCACCGACGATTTCCATTGCCTTGCGCACAGGGCAGCCAGGCGAGTGAGAATTATCTCCGGCATGGTGTACAGATGCAGAAGGCAGAGTTGATATATTTCTTTTCATGGCAGACAGCTGATAATTGCACATTGTTTACAATTAGGTATGTACCCTACTTTTTGGTAGGTACTTGCTTAAAGTACAGTGATTATTGTAGATTTGCAAAGAAATATTTCATTCTCACCTTTATCACCGAATCTATGAAAACAATTGCTCTTTTTGGAATAACGGGACGGACAGGAAAGCCACTTGCTGAAATGCTCTTGAAACAAGGGTTTGCTATCCATGCTCTGGCTCGCAATGCACAAAAGGTAGAAATAAAACACCCCCATTTGACGATTATTGAAGGAAATGTGCTCAATAAAAGTGATATTGAGCGTACTATCGAAGGTACGGAAGCTGCGGTAAGCGTACTTGGTCATGTCCGCGGCGATAATCAGAACAAGGATATGCAGACCGTGGCAACGAAGCACATTCTCGCTGCTATGCAGAAATACGGTGTGAAGCGCATTATCAGTCTGACCGGTGGTGCAGTGCCCTACAAACACGATCAGCCAAAATTTATTGATAAAGCGTTCAAAGTAGTAATGGGATTCGTAGCAAAGGATGTTGTAGCCGATGCTGTTGCTCATGCAAATGTACTTGCTGCTTCTGCAACCGATTGGACAGTTGTCCGTGCCCCACGAATTTTGGATGCACCTGCTAAGGGAGAGTACAGAGTTGGCTTGGTGGGCGTGAACGCCAGTACGACAATTGCCTATCAAGATTTGGCGGCGTTTATTGCCAAAGAGCTAGTGGATCCGCAGCACATCCATTCTATGCCATTTGTCAGTTATTAACAGCAAATGTAATTTTTTCACGAGCAAGGCGCAAACCACATGAAGAAACCACGAATTTTAGTTACCGGTGCCAGCGGCAATGTTGGATGCGAGGTTGTCAGCGCCTTGCAGCGCTTTCATACTGACACGGTTGAAATTGTCCTTGCTGCTACTTCACCAAGCAGCATCGGACAGAACAACTCTGGTGTGGAGACAGTAGAATTTGATTTTATGCGGCTTCCAACGGTAAAATCGGCGCTGCGTGGTATTGATACGCTCTTCCTCTTGCGTCCGCCGCCAATTTCCGACGTGCCGCGCTATATTGCCCCTGCCATTGAGGCTGCAAAAGAGGCTGGTGTGCGGCATATTGTTTTTCTTTCCCTGCAAGGTGTGGAGCGGCAAACACGCACCCCGCATTATGCTATCGAGCAATATCTCCGCGCAAGTGGCGTTCAGTGGACGTTTTTACGTCCCAGCTTTTTTATGCAAAATTTGTCCACCACACATTTGGAGGAGATACGCACACGGAGCGAAATTTTTGTTCCTGCGGGCATGGGAAAAACAAATTTTGTGGATGTGCGAGATATTGGCGAGGCAGCGGCGCACATTTTGGCGAACCCTCAGCAGCACGTAGGGAAAGCATTTGATTTGACGGGCAACGCTTCCTACACGTACAATGAAATTGCCGCACTTCTGACCAACGAACTTGGTCGCACGATTCGCTATGCCAATCCCTCAAAGGTGCATTTTTTTCTTCGGAAATGGCGTGAAGGAACATCGCTGACCTTTACGCTCATTATGATTTATCTTTACCACCAGACCATTAGCGGAGCCGCTGATGTTTACTCTTCCGATTTGGAAAACCTTTTGGGACGCTCACCACGCACGATTGCAGCGTTTATCCATGATTTTCGGCATTGCTGGATTCTGTAAACACGACCTAGTATATGCAGGCACATTGCTGACTCTTCTTGCTAATGAGCAGAAAGAACCGCTTGGTGTTCCTCAGATTCGTTTTACACTTTCCTAAGTGCCGCCGCAGCAAGCTCCAGTGTTTCTTCGGTCTTCGCAAAGCAAAAGCGGATAACATGATTGTCCGTTCCGTCTGCATAAAACGCCGAAACAGGAATCACCGCCACGCCGTGCGTTTTTGTGAGCCACACCGCAAAATCGCTGTCCTTCATGTCGGAAATGGCGGAATAGCGAGCAAGTTGGAAGTACGAGCCATGGGAAGGCAGCATTTCAAAGCGCGAACCTTCCATTTGTTTACGGAAGTAGTCCCGCTTTGATTGATAGAACCGAGAAAGCGTTTCGTAGTGCGATTTATTGGCGAGAATCTCTGCAAATGCTACTTGCGCTGGGGTGAAGGAAGCGAAATTCATAAATTGATACACCTTGCGAAATTCGCTTGTGAGAGCCGCCGGAGCCACGCAGTAGCCAGTTTTCCAGCCCGTAACGTGGAAGGTTTTACCAAAGGACGACACCACAAATGAGCGTTCGGCAAGCTCAGGATACCGCAAAACGCTCTCATGCCGCTCACCGTCGAAGGTGATGTGCTCATAGACCTCGTCGCTCAGAATGATGATGTCGGTATTGCTGACAATCGTCGCAAGCCGCTCCATATCTATTTTGCGTAGTATACTCCCTGTGGGATTATGTGGCGTATTCAGCACGAGCATTCTGGTTTTGGGAGAGACAGCTTGCTGCACAGCATCCCAATCAATCGAATAATCAGGAAAGCTCATCGGCACACGCTTCACAGATGCTCCGCAGAGTTCGAGAGTCGGCAAATACGAGTCGTAACAAGGCTCTAGCACAATCACCTCATCGCCCGCATGGACAATAGCCATCATTGCTGCAAAAAGCGCTGCCGTCCCGCCGGGCGTAACGGTAAGTTCCGTGTCAGGATTGACGCGCCTTTGGTAGCAATGCTCAATTTTTTCTGCAATCCGCTCCCGAAGCGGTGCATAGCCCGCCATCGGTGCGTATTGATTCAAGCCGCGCTGCATGGCGTTTGTGGCGGCATCTAAGAGTTCGGCGGAAGGCGGAAAATTGGGGAAGCCCTGTGCAAGATTGATTGCTTTGTAATCATGCGCCATCTGGGACATGACGGTAAAAATTGTTGTCCCGACATTCGGGAGTTTTGAGCGGAGGTTCATGGAAAAATTGAAAGACAATGATTAGAAAATACGATTCTATGTGAATTCAGTTGGAAGCATAAATGCGACTATCGTAAACACAAATGCTGAAGCGCTCTTTGCGCCAAGAGGTTTCAACCCCTTCCCTCACCGATAGCCATCGGCGAGGGAAACGAAAGCCGCCTTATTGTTACTCTCTATACCAAATGCGTTACCGCAATTTTCCTGAATTTTCGCGACGAAGCGAGAGTGGAAGAGCCTGTGCGCAAAATCACTTCGCCTTTTTTCAAATTGCTGATTGCCTCTTTCAGCTTTGTAAATTCCTGCCCCGACAGACCAAATAAATCTCGCAAAACGCGGTCGTTCATGGTTTGCTGACGCATGATAAGTGGATATTGGGCGTTGGCGTAAAAATCAAAATAATCCGACCGAAAACTCTCCATACTTTGCGTTGCCAGAATAATGCTCAATCCCTTGTTGCGTCCGGTGGCAATGAGATTGCGAAGCGGTTTGTTGTCAAAGTCCAGCATATAGTGCGCTTCGTCAATGATAGTAAAGTGGCGTAATTCCACGTGTTTGTCGTTCATTGTTTGCACAGGCAGCGTTTCGTAGAGCGCATTGAGCTTGGCAATCGTGAAATAAACCATCGCTTTTGCAATGATGCCGTCTTTGGGGAACGTATCCATTTTGATGATAAAGCTCGACCGCACCAAATCGGCACTATCGCTTGCCGCAAAGAGGTTCGACCGAATGAGCTGCGAAAGCATAGATTTTATCGAATCCGATTTGCTTTGTTCGCGCGGGTCTTGGAGCGCGGTGTACTCGTCGTAAATGCGCTCAAAGCTGACGGGAGCATTGTTGGTGCGTCCATATGCCTGAATCACTGCTTCGGTGAGTCTGTTTGCCATATTGGCACTAATGGTGGCACGGTCTAGCGCCAATAGTGCTTCGGCGAGTTCGGTTGCGTAAAGATTGATTTCGCTGCGAGCATTTTGCTTTTGGGAAAAATCTTTGAACGGATTAAAGGGCAACGCCTCGTGGAGCGGGTCAATGATGCAACGGCGCTGCACCTCGAAGTGCTGCAACCATGCGGCATTGGCGGGGTCGGAAAATTCACCTTTGTAATCGAACAACAAAAAATTGACAGGAAAAGGCGTTTCGACCGACGCGCTACGAATTTGCTGAAGCAGGACAGCCAGAAGATTGGTCTTTCCGGAACCAGTCGTGCCGGCGATGAGGATTTGGGTGTTCGGAATATCGCGCCCGTTCAGGTTTAATGAGGCTGCTTGAGCATTGCCGTCCGCAAAGGTTCCGATATGCAGGTTCAAAATCGGCAGCTGTTCTGATACACGGTTGCTTGTTTCAAGAGCCGTAGAAGCAAGCGCTGATAACAAAGCATCATCTTCTAAAAGAAGCTCCGCACCGCGCAGCATCTCGGCATTGACGATAGCGCTGAGGGTGGTGGTACTTGCCCAATCAAGCGGGAGCGCATTATATCGCATCTTCACCAGCGCCGACCACATCGCCAAAAGATTCATCCGCGTAAAAACCGTATCGTGAATATACGTTGTGTCCGAAAGGTTGATTGCATCAAGTTCCGCACGGTTACGCTTTTCTTCACACCCCAAGCCCGTAGCGAGGCACAAGCGCTGCACGAGATTCGTACTAACGAGCACGGGCTTTAGTTCGCCGTGATAATCGCTGAGGTTGAGCAGTGATTCAATGCGGTCTTTGAGCTTTGCAAGGAGCGTAGGGAGAGACTCTGCTTGACGAAGCGCAGTAAATTCAAGGCTATGAGGGGACATAAAAGCAGAATATGTAGTGTAGTATCTGAAAGCAAGATAAAAGTGGTGTACAAAAGTTCGTTTTATTGTGTCCGAATAATGCTGAGACTTTTTCCAAAATACCCCTCCTCAATCTCCGTACATTGGCGCTCCTTGTCGCGTTTGAGCGTGTAGGCACGAGAAATAAACGGAACGAGAGTATCGAAATCTCCATTGGGGCGAATTTCGCTGTCGGAACTGAGAAGAATTGTCTGATGCGAAAGCTCAGGGAAGTAGTTTTCAAGTACCGTCTGGCGACTTTCTTCATCAAGCGCACCCATTACCGTATCTATCATCACCGGCGGGTCGTATTCGCCAAATTGATGCAGCGCTTTCAGGAGGCATTGCACAACAATCTGCTTTGATGCGGTGTTGAGCTGATTAAGTGCAATTTCATTGCCGCTTGTGTGATACATCCGAAAACTCAGGTCTGCGAGAGAATCCGAAAGCTCCACGCGGTCAATCACACTGCGGTAAGGCACAAGATTGATGTTCAGGTCTTGCATCATCGTCATTTCGATTTGCCGCTTCTTTGCTTGCAAAAGCGTCGCACCGGTTTCGAGGAAAAAAGGTTTGAGTTTTTGGAGAAGGTCATATTTCGGGTCGGCGGCATTGTCCATTTGAATATCAAACGCATGAAGGCGTGTTTCGATTGCCGCAAGGTCAGCCGTGATGCGCTTTTGCTCTTCTTCGTGCAGTTCAATCGTGTTTTCGTTCCGCTCAAAAACACGAATAAGCGAAAAATCCTTACTTGCCGCATGGCTACGCCACTCTTCGAGACTTCGTTCCAACCCCGGAAGTCTTTCTAATTGGCTCAAAAGCTGGCTTTTTTGTTCAAGAATCTGTGCAAAAGGGTTCGTGTGTGCGCCGTGCAAAAGGTTCTCCAAAGCGCGAACTTCCTGCTGATTCAAAAATTCGTAGAAATCCGCTTGTGCCGCCGACATTCGTGCCGAAACGAGATACTCCACTAAGGAAGCCTCCAGCGATTGAGCAACATTCTCCTCTATCAACGTTTTATCCCGCAAGTACCGCAGCGCCTCGCGGACAATTCGCTCAACGGTTTCGCGTTTGATAGTTTCCTCACCTTGCTTTTCAACGGCGTTTTTGGTGGAAATAATAAGCACAAGTTCGCTGCGAAGCGCGTGGGCAAGATTCGGCAAAATAACGTGCTGCTCAAAGTTCTGAGCAAAACCTTGCACGGCGCTGTGGTAGCCGCGTTCACGGCTCAGAATTGTTTCAATTTCTTTTTTCGTTTGCTCTATCGTCCTAGTAAGAGCGAACCCGGCTTCGAGGTCGTGTTGGAGGGCTTCGTAAAGTGTTTTGTTCTTGCGACGAAAAGCAAATGACTCCGCAAGTTCTATTTCCAGCGTGGCGGCACGAGCTTCTAATTGCCGTTTTTCGCCCAGAAGCCTCATGTATTCATGCTTTTCATTTTCAAGTTTGAGCCTTTCAGCATTGGTGCGCTTGGCAAGCGTTTCGGCAACACGCCCAAGCTGAATATATTTCCCAAAGCCCATCACGCTTTCGATATTTTCTCGAATAACGCGGTTTATCTCGTCCTCACGCACGAGTGCACCGGACTCCATCGCATCAAAAAGAAAGTAGCGGCTGAGTTCTTCGGGCAGATTCGCCTTGATAATTTTCGCTATTTCGGTTTGATGTTTCATGCGCTCGCGTTGCGGCATGGCACTATTGAAAGCATATTTCATTCCGCCAAAGTTTGCATTGACATACTCCACTACCTCAGATTTTTTGCCGTTTGCAGAAACTTCATAGCGCCGCGAGAGCAAGTGCGGCTTCTCTTCGCCCAAAAGATGTCCGACAAAGTTAATTTCAAGCGTGATGTGCCGAATACCTTGTTCCGATGCCATACCGGAGCCTGCACGGGCATTATCACCCGTGTTGTACAGTTCGTGAAATTGCTGCTCGGTGGTGATTTTCAACCCGTACAGTGCACCGCAGACCGCTTGAAAAAGGGTGGTTTTGCCGCCGCCATTCGCGCCGCCGATAAGAACAAGCGGTTTCCCCTCGCTCACACTCAGGTCGAGGTCAAGTGCATGATACGTCTTAAAATGGTCAGCTTTGATGCGGGTGATGAGCATGATAACGGCAAGTGAACGTGAAGTAGGGGTTGGTTCTCTTAGCGCTGAGAACGAAACTAGCGCTGGGAACGAAATGTGGGGAATAGTCCAAGAAAGAAGAGTGCTGGAAGCCTCATAAATAGGTACTTTTGAGCTTGTAGCGGTTAATACGCTTGGTTAAAAGATGTTAAGGATAGCGGAAAAATCGCAGTTTTCCAACAAAAATCATCACGTTTTTCGTAATTTTGTAGCTGTCTTGCAAAGAAAATTGAGTTAAACGTCTTGTCGCTCTTTTGTAGTCAAAGATTCAGTATGCCTCACATCACATGGATTGAAGCGCTTGGTGCCGTTACCGGTATTATTTCGGTGTGGCTGACCGTACGCAATAATGTGTGGTGCTGGGCGTGGGGCATTGCGAGTGTTTTGCTGTATGGGGCGGTGTTTTTTCGTGAGAAACTCTACGCGGACATGGCTTTGCAACTCGTGTTCTGCGGCATGAACGCTTACGGATGGTATGAGTGGCTTCATGGTGGCGAATCCCACACAGAGCGCCGTATCTCGCGTCTGCCAACAATACTACTGCCTTTTGCCGCTATCGCTACGCTCGTTTTTGCATTTGGAGTGGCATTCATTCTTCGGCTCTACACCGATGCCGCACTGCCGGAAATGGATGCGTTGTTGACAAGCATGAGCCTTTGCGCCGTTTGGATGCAGGCGCAGAAATACTGTGAAAGTTGGCTTGTGTGGCTGGCTGCTGATGTGCTCTATGTCGGAATGTTTATTTCCAAATCATTGTGGCTCACCTCAGCGCTCTATGTCGTCTTCACGGTCTTAGCATGGCTTGGTTATCGCCAGTGGCTGCGTCTGATGCATGAGCAAGAATCTGCCACTGCAAGCGTTTAAGCGCGTGTGAAAATTTTCAGAACGATTCATATTCTATCGTATACTACATTACCACGATTGTCGCAAAAATACACATACTCCGTGAGCAAATAGCTTGAGCAAGTAGCTTCTGCAACTTGCTCAAGCTATCACGGGAGTGCGACATTCTTTTTCTATTTTGTTGAACTAACTTTTTGCGCTTTATGACAAATTCTCGTGGTTTGAAATTCTTCTCCGAACAGCCGATTGCACTTTGTTTGGTAGCATTTGTTTTTGTGCTGTTTGGGATGACCTGTCCTGCCTTTTCGCAAACAACATCCCAACCCGGTTCGTCGAAAAAAACTGCACCAAAGCAGTCCAAAAAGGCTACGGGCAAGAAAGACAAACAGACACAGGAAACAAAGCCTGCCTCTCCAAGCACCCCTACCCCTGCACCACAAGAGCCTGTTTCCAAGCCCGCCGTAGAACTTCCTACTGCCGGCGGAAGTGTTGTTGCCTCTCCACCACTGGCGCGTTCGCCCAAGCGCCCTAAGCAACCGCTCAAATTTACGAGCGAAGAACGCCGACTCTCCACCACAACCGGCACACTCTGGGGAACACTTCTGCTTCCCACGACTGCCACAACGACAGCATCTGTGCCGGTACTGCTCATTTTGAATACGAATACGGTTTATGACCGCGATGGTATTTCTCGGCACAACCGCGATTCAAGCAATTATGGTCAGTATCTCGCCGAAGCACTTGCTGGTGAGGGAATCGCTACTTTTCGCTATGACACGCGCGGTTCGGGAAAAAGCCGTGATGCCTACATTGATGACGATTTTCACGATTTCGAGCGTACGATTCTGGACGCCTGCGGATGGGTAGATTCCCTACGCAAAGACAAGCGGCTTGGTGCAATTACCATTTTAGGCTTGAGTCGTCCAAATGATTTTGGGCGCGAAGGCGCATTGGCAGGTATTATCACGGCGTATCGGCAGCAAGTGGACGGTTTGATTATGGTAGCGCCCGATTCGCGTCGTTGGCTGCGTTATATGCGTAGTCAGGCTGCCGCAACCTTCCCCGAAGGCACTGCGCGGGAAATTGACTCGCTTGCCTCAATGCTGGAAAATGGTCGTCGTCCGCAATTGACACCCAAAGATGGTATTTTGTATGATTTGATGCGTCCGTCGCTTCAAAAATACATTCTCTCACTCAATAAATACGAGCCGCTTGCGGAAATTGCCAAATTGACCATCCCGATTATTGGCGTTCATGGCACGTTAGATTTTTCCATTGGCGACGAACACACGCGAAATATGGTTGCTGCAAACCCACGGGCACAATATTTCTCCGTGAAAAATATGAGTTTTAACCTCAAAGACGGCAATCAAGACCTTGCTATGGCACCCATGGAAAAGAAAAAACTGCCGATATTGCCTGAAGTTGTTGACCTTTTTGCAAATTTTGTGTGGAGTATCGAAAAGCAACAGCCATAGCCCAAGAGAATTTCTCTTTGCAGTAAACCAAGCGGATTTCAGGAAGATGAGCATACATCGCCATCGCCTGAATCCGCTTTTTTTTGTCGCCGGAGCGCAAGAGCATTACGCTTCAAACCCGCAATTTTGCTACGCTTGACGGGGCTTTTACGGAAGCGGGTCGAAAATTCTTCCTGCGTCATTTGCTGAACGACGTTGAGATTGAGCGTTGTTTCTCCGAAGCGAGGCTGGAAGCGGTCTTCGTTCGTGGGCTTTTGGAAGCGATTCCAAGGGCAGACGTCCTGACACGTATCGCAACCGAAAAGCCAGCCGTCCAAATTATCAGCCATTTCGTGGGGAAAATCTACATCCGGCTTGGTCTCAATCGTCCAGTACGGAATACACTTACGAGCATCCACAAGGTATGGCTGGACAATGGCTTGCGTGGGACAGGATTGGAGACAAGCAGTACAAGAGCCGCAGAAATCCTGCATTGGCGAATCATAGCAAAATTCTGCCGTGGTGAGAATAACACCAATAAAAAACCACGAGCCAATCTCACGCGAGATAATGTTGCTGTGCTTTCCCTGCCAGCCAATACCCGCGCGAACAGCCCATTGCTTTTCCAAAATTGCCCCTGTGTCGGTATAGACTTTCGTTTCTGCTTTCGGTTGAAGACGCTTGATCTCGGCAGCAATACGCTCCAGTTTTTCGGGAATTACGTCGTGATAATCATCGCCCCAGCCGTAACGGGAGATTTTCCCTTTGTTCTCGCCCAAGCAGTGTTGGTGCGAGGTATAGTAATTTTGCGCCACCACAATGACGGAGCGCGTACCGGGGAGAATATTGCAAACATCATATCGCTTTTCTTGGTTTCGCTCCATATAGACCATACCAGCGTGGAAGCCCTGCCGGAGCCATTCGGAGAAGTTTTCTGTTTCACGCTCCATAGGCACTGCCTCGGCAATACCAACAAGCGAGAAGCCACAGGAGAGAGCGAACTGCTTGATGTGCTGAGTACTGTTGTGAAGTAATTGAAATGATTGCTCAGCTGTGTTCATACTGTGTGTAGGGGTTGCGCTCACCACTTCCATTCCACTTCCACGGGCTGCGGTTTTTCGAGATACACTAAATCATTCTCCTCAAAAACATCATAAACTTTCACGTGGGAATGGCTTGAAGAGGTATGCCGCCCCGTGTGCAGCGAATACGTCCAGCCGTGCATGGGGCAACTGATAGTGCAATCGTCCGTGTTGATTTCGCCTTCGTGGAGCAAGGGCGAGTGATTGTGCGGGCAGATGTTGGAGACCGCATGAAGCCTTTCGCCTACCCGAAAGATGGCGATTTGAAGTTCTTCGTCAAATTCCACGCGCGTACCCTTACGGCGCAGAACCTCGCTGCTGTGGCAGACTTGGACAAATGTTTTTCCATTGCGCTCAAGCGTCGGGAAATCATCATTGGGAAAAATGTCCATACATTGTGGAATTATTGATGAATACTCGTTTATTGCGTATTTTGATTGGCACGTGTAGAAACCGAAAACTTATTCAGATTTTTGGTTTTGTACAAGACTTTTCATTATTAGTTCATGCAATATCTTTTTTGCCACTATTTCGACTCATGCCAGACCTATCGCCATTACTTGTTTCTTTGCGCCTTGCTGCTACGACTGTGCTTGTCTTGCTTGTCGTTGCTGTGCCGTTTGCCTATGGTTTGGCATTGTCAAAGCATCGTCTCAAACCGATTATTGAAAGTCTTGTGAGTTTGCCCATAGCACTTCCACCGACGGTTCTGGGCTTTTATTTTTTGTATGTGTTCGGACGGGGAAACGCTGTTGGTGCTTGGCTGGCGAACACTCTGGACATACAGTTCGTCTTTAGCTTTACAGGACTGGTGCTGGGTTCGGTTGTCTATGGTTTACCGTTTATGGTGCAGCCTGTCAAAAACGGGTTTGAATCAATTCCCCTGGAGGTGTTGGAAAATGCCATACTGGATGGTGCGACGCGAAGCCAAGTGTTTTTGCGTGTGGCAGTACCGATTGCGCGGAGAAGTCTGCTCACGGGCAGTGCGCTTGCATTTGTCCATTCGCTGGGCGAATTCGGTGTGGTGATGATGATTGGCGGCAACATTGCCGGAGAGACACGTACTGCCTCCATTGCGCTGTACGATGCCGTGCAGGGGCTTGATTACAGCACGGCACACATTTACGCGGCACTGCTGCTTGGAGCGGCGTTACTCTCTGCTCTTCCTGCGTTTCGGTGGTGGCAGCAAGAGTAAGCGAAAAATGCAAGCGTTTACTGAACCTGCGTCCGAACCTCCACACGCACAGCCTTGTTGTAGAGCCGTTCTTCGGGTACGCTTGCGTCGTTGTGTAATGCTTTCATCCACGCTACATTCTTTTTGCTGCTTACTACTTTTGCCGGAACGCCGGAGGCTTGTATAACCTGTCGTGCCCTTGCATCGGCGGCATCGGTATTCAGACTTGCATCGTCCTTGCCTTCTGCCCATCCTTCCACCGTAAGTGCTACATTCTGCGATAGGCTGGATTTGAAAGCAGCAAAGGTTTCGCCTTCCGTAATTTCTTTTCCCAGCGCCGGAACTAGCGTCAGAACATCAACGCGAGTGTCGGGGACTTTTTTCGTAATTTTGTCGGCAAGCATGATTACCTCCACAGGCGTGGTCTGAATAGGCGCATCGCTATTGCGATTGTTCACATCGGTTACTTCCAATTTTGAATCAAGCGTTCCGCTGAAGCTCGGCACCGATGATGGGCGCTCATCAATGCGCCAGATGTATTCTTTGGAGTACGTGTTTGTGCCCTCCACATTGAAGAGCGTTTTGATTTCATTCCCCTCGAACTGCGACACCTCGAGACTCCATTGCTTCAAGCCCGCTCCGGCATTGATGTCGAGAGAAAAACGCAGTGCTTGCGGTGAAACAGTCTGATACATACTTTCAAAGGTAACTGCTTGTAGAATCGTGGGGTCGGTCGAAGAAATATCCACACGGCGGTAATCAGCCTCAACATCGCTTCCCGCCTGAAGAGCAGGCACGTCTTGTATGGTCACGGTCAAGCGGTTTGCCGTAATTTTCCATACATCTTGCAAATAATCATTCACCGATTCGGCTCGTTGCTGTGCAAGTTTCTTATTACCACTTTCTGTACCTGAAGTGAACGAGTATCCTGTGAGCGTGAGACGAGCTTCGGTGCGCTCTTGAAGTCGCTTTCCGATGATGTTCAAAATATGGTAATAGAGTTCAAGCGGTCGCAGTTTGGTCAAGCGATTGAAGGAATAGCTTGTGCGCTCAGAGGAAGCAATGCGGCGATAGCGTGCCGGAATAACAGATGAGTTTTCGTTAAAGAAAATATGCGGCAAAAGCTGAACGGTCGCCGATGAGCGGAACTGTTCGACACGAACGGTCGGGTTCTGCACTTCCGAACCATCAGCAAGCAAGCCGTCCGGCAGACCGATTTTGACAAAAACACCTGACTGGCGAAGTTCTTTGAGTTCGGATTGAATCTTTTTTCGCTCTTCCGAAAGCTGTTTTTCCATGGATGCCAACTGCTTTACCTTGTACAACTGGCTATCAAACTGCGCCTCCCGCACGGGATAATACCTGAGCGCCACTCCGCCACGCACCGAAGCGATTTTCCAGTATTCGTCCTTGTCCAAATTTTGCAAGACGGAGTATAGCTGAGCACCATAAAACAGTGTTGGCTCTATTGTCCATGCGCCCGATGGATGAATCGGAATTTCGTAACCGATACCGCCGAGAACTTCAATGTTCATATTTGCCACGCCAAGATTGCGTACATCGGGGAGCGTACCACCTTGCACATTCCTTGTGCGCTCACCGGTATCATGGAACACACCATCAGACGGTGCAACTATCGTTTCTTCTTGGCGGTACGTTTTTGCGATTGCCCATTCTGCACGTCCGCCCAAATAAACATTCAAGCCAAGCGCTGGATTAAAGTTCAACAACACTTCCGAACCAATCGTTGCCAAATTAGCATTAAATGTGCGGCGGAAAATTCCCACATCGCCTGTGCCGTCGCGCCGTCCGACGATTTCCGAGTCAAGCCGCGAGTAGAGCGTCCCATTGCGCTGAACGTAGCTGGCGCGAAGGTCGAGATTGAGCCAGCGAAAAATCGGTATTCCCACAAATGCACCTGCCGAAAAGCCCATTCCAATGCCGTCTTGAAAATAGTAGTCAGTCAAATTTTCCCGCTCCGCGCGGGGAAGCTGTAAGAAACGAGCGCTATGCCTGTTGTAGTTGAACAATCCCATTATGCCGTATCGAATACCATCGTTGTCCGATGCTTGTGTTGTCGCTTGCGGTGCTGTCTGCACAATTGCTTGTGTTTGAGCGAACAAAGGACAAGAAACAACAACGAACAGCAGCGTGAGCGTCGTACAGAGGAAGGGTATAGTTGCTTTCTTCATGGATTATCTCACGATACGGATTGGTTGGGAAATGCGATGAGCGTTTGTTTGCAGCACAAGGAAATATGCGCCCGGCGGCACATTATCTGTTGACATATTGACTTCGTAGTCTCCCGGCAGCAGGCGTTGTGCGACCAATGTTTTAACGGTCATACCAAAGATATTGACGACCGATACATTCACATCAGCCATTGCTTGGAGTGTGTAGCTGATTTTTGCGTTGTCATTGACGGGATTAGGTGCTGTTGCTGCCAGTAACGGAGCGCGTTCAGAGCTAAAAAGCCGTGCACCGCCTGCGTATGAAAGCCCTGTCAGCGTAAGAATACCGGGCTTCGGGGCAAGCAAAATCACGCCATCCGCGCTAAGACTGGTCAAAATGAGCGGCGTAGCAATCGCATCGCCAAGCCGAGCACGGAAGCGCAAGGTAGCAAGCGCTGTTCCAGCATTCGGGCGCAAATCAAACGTTAGAGGAATAAGACGGTCGCCATTGACGACAGCTTCTTGGCTCAAAGCTGCACCCGGGTCGAGCATAGAGGCATTGAAGCGCAAAATACATCGTCCCTTGATAGACCGGATATTTGCCGGTGGCGACTGAATACTTTTGAGGATAATGGGTATATCTACTTCGTCGCCGGGTTTTGCCGTGAGGTTTTCCGGGATTTCGAGCACGGCGCGGGCAGAGTTTATCGAACTTTGAAGCGATGTGCGATACACCACGCCACCGTGCAAACCAATGTATAAATCGGTAGTCCCCGCAGCAGCAAGCGAGGTTATATCGGCATCGTCGTTCAATCCCTCATTGACGCGCTCCCACGATATACCGTCATTGAGCGATCTCCACACACCGTGTGCATCTGTTCCTGCATACAGCGCCCCACCGACAGAAATGATAGCTTGCGGTAGAATAGTGTCTTTGACGCTGCCGGAGGAATCGGGGAAATTCAAACGCAGCCACGAAAGACCATTGCTCAGACTGCGGTAAATTCCTGCATCTGTTGCAGCGAAAAGCGCTGTTTGCTCTCGAATGATGTGATTGACACGGCGGGCTTTGTCCGGAAGACCTCGTTCGTCTCCAAAAGTGCGCCGCCATGTCAGTCCGTCATCGTCTGAACGAAAAATTCCGCCGCCGACAGTTCCGGCAAAAATGGCATCCTCAAGACCAATGATGAGTGTTGTTACCGATGGCAGGTCAACGGAAGCAAGACGTATAATGGTTGATTTTGTCCATGAAACGCCGCCATTGGTTGAGCGGCATATCACGCCTTCGTCGCCAACCGCAATGAGCGTACCGAAGCCCGTTGCGACAATCGAATGGAATGGATGCAATGTTTTGATTTTTCCTGCGGCATCCCGCACAGTATCTATCAGCACCGGTGTCCACGATGTTCCGTTATTGTTGGAGCGATACACACCCGGAATAGTGATGTGTGGATTGGAGGGGTCATATTCATCGTAAGCAGCGACATACAAATCTTTTCCTCTGGAGGCAAAACCGCGTAGATAGCGTGCTTGCAGACCCGCATTGGAAGGAAGCCACGTCGCACCGTTGTCGGATGTTCGGTATGCGCCGTCGCCCGCCGTTGCTGCCAGTATAAGTCCTCTGTGCTCTTGCATATCGGTTACGATTGCTCCGGTCAAACCTTGATTTGCCTCGCGCCATGTTGCTGCTTTGTCCTCGGAGACAAAAATGCCTGCATCTGTTCCGGCATAGACATCAGTGCCTTCCACAACAAGTGCTGTTACAATAGGCTCAGTCAATCCTTTGTCGCGCAATTCCCATGTTTTGCCATCGTCCCCGGAACGTAAGACACCTTCTTCGGTGCCCGCATAAAACACCCCATCTTTGTCGGTAGCAAGCGAAAGGACATATTGCCAGCCATCTTCCGGCAAGGTGAGATCATCAAGTTTTTTCCATGCGCCGCCGTTCTCGCTGCGATATATCCAACCGCCTTGTGTTCCGGCGAGAATTACGTCCTTGTGCTGCCCAAAGCAGTCAATACGATGCTTCCCGAAGGTATTGTCTTGCGTCCACGTTTCGCCGTGATTGGTAGAGCGATAGAGTATCGAATCTCCCGTTGCAGCAAAAGTGACATTTTCTGAAATGAAAATTGCCGTTACGTCCGCATGGTTCTTGAGTCCGTTATTAAGCGGTTTCCACAATTCACCGTCATCGGTAGAGCGAAAAATCCCTTGGTCTGTTCCCGCAAGCAACGTGTCTCCTTTGACGACGATAGTATGAACAAATTTCGGGCAGCCCACGCTGCGCGATTGCCACGACTTTCCGCCATTGCTTGACTTGTACACACCGTCTTCGGTGCCGATAAATACTTCATCGCCTAAGACTACGATACTCCGAACGGACAGAGCCGCATTATTGCTCAGCCCGTCATTGCTTTGTATCCACGCGTGCCCGTTGGTGTTGGAGCGATAAACCCCGTTATGCGTTCCGGCATAGACATCATCATCTTTATCGGCAGCCATACTTAGTATTGATGCAGTATAGGGACCCGTCATCGGTTCCCAATAAATTGCCGGTGGCGCAATACCTTCTACATTCACAACTGCAAAAGCAGTGCGGCTCGTGATAGAAATTCGTTTGTCGAAGTCGCCGACGGTGGGTGGGGTAAATTGAATGTAAAGCGTAAAAGTGGCACTATCGCGGTTGCCCGGCACAAAAAGTGTATCGCTAAACGCACCTGATGGCGAAAGAGCGAGCAAGTACCCGCGTGGTGCAGCAATGCGGATATCGTCGGTGAGGCGAAATCCCGTAACAACGCATGACTTGAGAGCAGAAATTTTCCCAAGCACAACCACGCCAAAATCCAGATTGCTCGGCACTGCACTCAAAATGCTCCGCACTGAAGACGATACATAGTGCGCCCGCCAGCCGAAATCGGTGTCAATATTGCGAAGATTATCCGTTAAAAATTCCACCAGCATTTCGCCGCCGGAAGAAACGACGGAGGTTGCTTCGTCAATGGTGGAGCCGCTCAGTTCGGCGAGAAGCGGTGCGGTGCTCTCCGCTCCATCGTAAATGCGCACCACATCACGGTTTTCTTCCGTTGCAAAATCACTGAACCACAGGCGGATTTGCTGGGCATCGGTTGGCTTAAGTATCCATTTGCAACGAAGCTGCGTATCGTAATGAATGTCGCCTTGCGAAGACGCGGGGCTTGAAAACACACCATCTTTTGCCGTCAAAATCACGGTTGGGCAGTCCGCCACAGCACGAATGGCGCAGTTGGATGAGAACAGCGCAAAGAGAACTATGCAACTGAGAAGCCACGTAGGAAAGTGAAAATATTTCTGCATCATGATCTGCATAATTGGGCAGAGGCTGTGATTTCCTTTGTACTCAAATGGCAATGGAGTTTGCACAACCTTGATGATAATAAAAAAGGTACTACCCCAAGCGTGAGGCGCTACCAATGGGAACTTATGTCCATTGTGCGCGAAGTTGGCAAAAAAAATCCACAAATCCAACGTGAATTCTTTCGGGATGCACATCAAGAGTACCGCTTCCCGCGTGTTATCACAATTTGATGTGCCGTGTAATCGCGTCGTTACAGCCTTCTATGTAAATTTGAATCTGTAACCACATCAGCCTTTTATATTCTGCTACAAGACCCAAACACCGCATGGAACCTCTTTCTGTACGTACATCTCCACACCCGACTGCCAATAATTCTTTTTTCTCGCCATTCCGCCGACTGCGCGTCCCTCTTCGGGTACAAATACTTGCTTTTGCGCTCTTTATCGTTGTTTTTGCGCTCATTATTGCCACCTTTGCATTTATTCAGCGAGCAGTGCTTACGGCTTCGGTGCAAGCGGGTGAACTTCAAGCAGAGCTATTGAAAGCGCACGACAGCAAAAGTAAATTTGTCTTTCGACGTTCAAAGGCGGACGCAGATGATGTAGAATCGCACTTTGCAAAAGCATGTACGCTCTTAGAGCACTTTGAACATGACGGTAATGCCAAGGAACTTCTGGGCAAGGCTCGGCATTACCAAGCGGTCTTTCAAGACCTTGCCACCAAAGTCCACGAGCGAGGGATGAACGAAAACTCGGGCGAAGAAGGTACGTTTCGGAATGCTATTCACGGCGCACAAAATATAGCTGCAAAGCAAAATCAAAAATCTCTCGAAATTATCCTTCTGCAAGCTCGTCGTCGCGAAAAGGATTTTTTTATGCGGGGTGATGAAGCATACATTGGCGAAGTCCGCCAGCTCATTCGGAACGCTATTGCAGTCAATGCCTCGTCAACGCTGGCACTGGAGGAGCGCACCCAAATCGCGTACCACCTAGCGACGTATATCGAAGCCTTCGAGAAAGCAACAGTGCTTGTGCGAGCTATCAAGATGCTGGACGACCAACTAAATACCGATATGGAGCGCATTGAGCCGCTGATTGGGAATATTGTGGCTGTGCGGCAGGAACGTTCAGCGGTTGTGGAAAATGTTGTATTGGGCGTAATGCTGTTTTGTCTTTTCAGTAGTGTTGTGCTGGCGTTTTGGTTTGCATACCGCATCTCTTCACCGATTCTATCACTTGAACGCGCCGCACAGAAGGTGGCAAGCGGCATTCACGATATTACTGTACCTGTCCGCAGTCGTGATGAAGTTGGCAATCTGGCGCAGGCATTCAACGTTATGGTCGCAAATGTGCGGCAGCGCACCAATGAATTGGAGCGCACGAATGAAGAAATGAATAAAGCAAATGCACTCATCAAACATCAGAAAGATTTGCTGGAAGAACAGACTATTGCTACACAACGCGCCAATCTTGAGCTTTCCTCCGCAAACATAAAACTGAAACGTGTCAACAACGACCTTGAGCGGGCGAATCAAGAGAAAAATGAGTTTTTGGGAATTGCCGCACACGACCTTAAAAATCCGCTTATGGGAATGCGTGGTCTAATTTCACTATTAGACCTTGCATCGGACGAACTCACCACAACTGATGTTCAGGAAACCGCGCAAATCCTGCAACGCTCGGTGGAACGTATGGTAACGATTGTGAATAACCTGCTCGACATCAATGCTATTGAGACCGGCAATATGAGACTGAATGTGAAACCGCTCAACCTGACCGATATTGCTGCCGATACTGTCAAAGACTATATCCTTCGCGCTGAAGAGAAAGGAATCACGCTCCACTTTATGACCGAGGCGGAATCTGCCCCAGCGCTTGGAGACAGCATCGCCACGCGTCAGGTGCTGGACAATCTCATTTCCAATGCCGTGAAATACTCTCCTTCCGGTCGGAAAATCTGGGTTCGATTGACGGAGGAGCGAGATGTTGTTCGCATAGCCGTACAGGACGAAGGACCGGGCTTAACCGAGGAGGACAAGAAAAAACTGTTCGGAAAATTTGTACGCCTCTCGGCGCAGCCAACGGGTAACGAGCATTCCACTGGCTTGGGATTGTCTATCGTCAAGCGGATGATGGAGGCAATGAACGGGCGCGTGTGGTGCGAAGCCGAACTCGGCAAAGGCGCAACATTTTATGTGGAACTGCCGAGCGCCAGAGTTGAGGCTTTGCAGGAACTGGGATTGGGAGAGGCTGCCTGAAAGTGCCCATGGCTTCAGATGAATGAATTCAGGAGAACGCAGACCGCACGAAAGCGTCATATTCTTTTTGTCCCTTTGCTGTTAAGTAAGGAACAAAGAGCGAACACACCAATTCCGCATAAAACGGCACTTTCTCCTTTTCGCTGCCAGTAAAAAGTATTTCCGCTTCCGACATCCAAAAATCACCCATGAGATAGCTATGGAGCAACAATCGTTCGTATTGCGCATCGGGAATAGATTGTAGCAGAATACCTTGAGTACGAAGTGATTCCAATGCGGTGCGGAATTGGTGCTTACGAACCTCAAACATCATGCGAAAGTGTTCGCGCACCTCCGGTAATCGGCGCATGATGTTCACAAAATCTATCATCAAAAACCGATATTCGTACTGAAGCTCGAAACTTGCCCTCAATGCCCCAAGCACCATCCCAAGGCTGATAGCGTCAGGCGTCCAGAGCGATACTTGTGCGCTCATGCCCTGCACCACACGCTCGTATAAGGCAAAAATAATGTCTTCTCGACGTGGAAAGTGGTAGCATAAATTACCGTGACTAATGCCGAGATGCTGTGCAACATGCCGCACGGTGATAGTTTCTACGCCATGTTGGTTGAAAAGGTCGCGGGCAGCGTTCAATATTTTGTCTTTCGTCGTGCTGGCGGTACTTTTTCTAACGTTACTTTTTTCAGTTGCGCTTTTTCCGGCGGTATTTCTTCCGACAGTGCTTGTTTTGGTGGGGCGTGGTTGTTTTTTCATAAATGTACTATTTCTTAGAACGTTTGTTCTAATATCGTCAAAAACTTGTTTACAGGCAAACAAACAGTTGGAAAAAGATGAGAAAAAGAAAAATTCTATCGTCGTTTGCATGATATACGGAAATTTAAGTATATTTGTGTCTGGTCAAATAACTCTCCTGCTCATCTTAGAGTGCGACTTTCACAAACAAATTTTTCATGGTCTGATTTGTTGTAGTCTGCCTTGTAAGCAATCTCTTTTCTTCATAGGAACTCTGCCTATTTTGTAACCTTTACTTTGTTCGGTTCTTTTTCAAGGAAGTCAGTTTTTTTTAGGGCTGCTTCGTTGAGGTTGTCTCTTTTTACAATTCATTTGTTTCACTTTTATCAAAGGTTGCTTTGTATGAAGCATTGCCGTTTAGCCGCGCTTTTGCTTGTCTGCACTCTAACGTGTGGGAGCCGCATCATGGCTCAAAAGGTCGATAATTCTCCTGTTCCGGGTACACCCCCGCCATCGGTCTCCCCGTCTCCTCAGCAACGTGCTACCGTCTCCGGTCTCGTGAGCGAAGCAGCATCAGGAGAATCTGTTATTGGTATTAACGTGATACTTGCCACCGATAGTGTTGTTGCACGTTCTTCGTCAATTATTCGGGGAACGCGCACGAATAAATTTGGGTTCTATTCATTGCCAGATGTCCCCGAAGGCACGTATTTCCTCGTGGTGCGCGGTGTTGGGTATAAGCAGTTTGCCAAGCGTATAATTGTCGGTGCTGCGCCCGTGCGGGAAAACATTGCGCTTGGTGCGCAAAGTGTTCGCTCGCAGGAAGTAACCGTGCAGGCGGAGCGCGAAGCATCTCCGACGCGGAGTATCAGTACAGTCGAATTAAATGTAGAGTTTGCGAAAAAAATGCCTGTCTTGGGCGGTGAGTCTGATATTTTCCGTGTCCTTCAGCTTATGCCGGGCATCAAGGCCGCAAGCGAAGTTTCAAGCGGTTTATATATTCGTGGTGGTTCGCCTGACCAAAATCTGATTTTACTGGATGGCGTGGTTGTCTATAATCCATCCCACTTAGCTGGTTTTCTAAGTACATTCAATAGCGATGCTATTCGAGATGTTCGCGTTATCAAGGGTGCATTTCCTGCAGAATACGGTGGGCGCCTTTCAAGCGTAATAGACCTAACCATGAAGGAGGGTTCTAAGGAAAAGTTTTCCGGTGTGGGAAATCTCGGGCTGATTGCTTCTCGACTCACGCTCGAAGGTCCGATTACGCCGGATGTTTCGTTTATGGTGTCGGGGCGACGGACGTATTTCGACGCAATTTTAGCACTCTTGCCACAGAGGGTTGACGGAACCTACTATTTCTACGACTTGAATACAAAACTTAATTGGAATATTTCTGAAAATGATCGTCTCTTTCTGAGCGGATATTTCGGGCGTGATGTTGCCGATGCTCCCATATCGAATGCATTCAAAACGGATTGGGGTAATGCGACAGCAAATCTTCGGTGGATGCACATTGTTTCGCCGTCGCTTTTTACCAATTTCTCGGCAATTTACACTGATTACCAATTCTCACTTGGCATTCCTGATACTACATTTGGATTTTCAACGCTTTCACGGATTCGAGATTTTACCCTTCGTGGCGACGCACAGTGGTTTCCCGATAAGCAACACACGATAAAAACCGGAGTTGATATAACCTATCATAACTTCACGACCCTTATTTCATCAACCCTGATGGGAGAGCAATTACTGCAGTCCCTTGGCGTGGACAATGCGAATGCCTCCATCCCATCAGTGGAAGCAAGCGTGTATGCGCAAGACGAATGGCAAGATGCTTTCGATGTGGAAGGATTATCTATCAATGCAGGTCTCCGGCTGGCGTATTTTCAACTTGGCTCTCGTCTGCTGCCGGAGCCGCGACTTTCGGCGGTGTATAATCTAAGCAATACCTTCTTGGGTAATAATTTCAAGATCAAAGGCGCGTTTGCTATTGCCAATCAATTTTTGCATTTGGTTGTGCGAAACGACATTACCTTGCCTACAGACACATGGTTTCCTGCCACAGAAACAATTAAGCCTTCTAATTCTACTCAGTACGTCTTGGGAGCAGAAACGACTATCTTTGATAACGAAGTATTGGTTAGTGTAGAAGGTTATTACAAATCTATGAACAATTTGCTGGAATTCAAGGAAAATGCAGGATTCAACAGCATTTTCTCGACTCGAGAACAAGACTTAACCGTCGGTAAAGGTGAATCCTACGGTGTGGAGGTTTTTATCAACAAGCAAATTGGTTCTTTTACGGGGTGGATTGGCTATACGCTTTCATGGACAACACGTCAATTTGACGAACTCAACAACGGCAAAACCTACTTCCCGCGCTATGATTCGCGCCACGATGTTTCGGTAACGTTGAATTACAAACTGAGCGACGCATGGGAATTGGGTGCATCATGGGTTTTCCAGTCCGGTCAAGCCTTTACGATGCCCAGTGGACGCTATTTTTCTGTGCTGGGCAATAGCGCTCCGGCATCACAATTTGTTCTACCCAATACGACAAGAAATCTCTATTCTACACCATACACTCTCTTTACCGAGCGGAATGGTGGACGTTTGCCGGCGTATCATCGATTGGATGTAAACTTTACGCACTATTTCTCGTGGTTTGGCTTGCCGTTTAATCTTTCGTTGAATGTCTATAATGCTTACAACCGATGGAATCCTTTTACGTGGTCTCTTCGGCAAAACTATCGCACGGGTACCCCCGAAATTGTACAGACGACAATATTTCCAATTATTCCGAACGTGAGTATCGGTTTCAAATTCTAACTTCCCGTACCGAATTTCAACCACTTTTCTCTGATACTATCATGTATTATTCTCTCAAAATCACATCACGATATTTATGTTCCGCTGCCCTAGCTTTGTTATTAGCTGCTGGTACAGTAATTACAAGTTGCGAGCAGGTTGTTACCAATATCACATTGCCACACGAGGAACGGATTGTTATTGAAGGTCTGCTGGAAGCAGGAAAGCCAATTGACAATATTTTCATTACACGCACACAGCCGCCGTTGGAGGAAACCACACCAGAAAAAGCGTATTTGCAAGATGCGGAAGTTCGTATCAAGGTTGATAACCAAATCTATACGCCGGAAGTTCGCTTCGATACGCTACGTCAAAGTTATTATGGCGCTCCAGTCGTAGGGAATGGCACTCCACCTCCGGCAAAGTTTCTTCCGATTTATTCCGTTCCCGGACTGCGCGTACAGGCAGGAAAAACATATCAAATTACAGTGCGCTGGCAAGGCAAGACTGCTCAGGCAACAGCTACTATACCGACTGTAGAATCATCGTTTCTAGGAGAGTATAAGACGAAGGTAACGATTGATACGGTTTCGTTCCAATTTGGCGGGACGAGAGGACCGAATGGCGAATTTATTCCTCTCACTGCCAATACTCCGCGTATTCTCATCAATCTGGAAGCACCTATTCGCTTACGCCCAGGTCTGGCACATGATCTCATAATGTATGCTCGTGACACTGTTACAAATCGAACGACAGGGAGAATAGATACTTTCGTCACTGCAATCGGCAGATCTAGTGGCGGAAATAATGCTCAATCGTCTATTATTGTACCGCAAGGAGTGAGCGAGCGAACAGCTACTATGCGTGTAGCTGTTGAACGAAGGCTCGAATTTAATACTAACTTTATCGGTGGTCAGATTGTCGTAACATATCGAGGCTCACTTGAAGAAATACGGGAACAGTTCCGCCGTGCAAAGTGGTACTACGCATTGGTAATAACTGAAACATCCTACTTTGATTGGTTGAACAGCTCGTCGTCAGCACGCTTTGGTGCTGGAACAACGCCATTTTCTGCTGGTGGTACAAATCCTGTCTGGAATGTTTCAGGTGATGGAATTGGTATCTTTGCAGGAACCTCCGGCATAGAACGACCAATTCAAATTCAGTGGTAAGAATTTCATCTATCCTCGAAAAAAGCCGCCGACTATTTTTTTATGCTGTCAGGCGGCTTTTTTTTGCAAAAAATGCTGCCAATCTTGCGCCGTATCAATATCAAGCAAAATTCCTTCATCATCGGTCTCTACCTCGCACACCCGTTCTGCATACTGCCGCAGCAATGACTTTGCGCCGACATCACCGAAAAGGCTCAGTAACTCGTTTTTGTAGGCGCTGCCAAAAAGCACCGGATTACCGCGTTGTCCACGAAAAGTGGGAACGCAAATTGCTTCATTACTCCTGCACAAAAGAAATTCGTTGCAGAGCGCTTCTATGCTTGCTATTTGGACAAGTGGCATATCAGCAAGTGCAATCAAATATCCGCTTACATTCGGCGAGGCGCTCTTCACACCCAGCGCCAACGACGAAGCCATACCCTGTTCTGCTTTATCATTCACAATAAATCGAGTTTTGCCTGTCGGCTCTTCACGTCCATACTGGCGCACAATAACGAGAATTTCTGCAAAAGGGCAAGAACGATAGATTTCAAGCGTCGTTTGGAGCAGTGTTCTCTCGTCATCGGGGAGTGTCAACTGCATTTTGTCTTTGCCAAGACTTGCTTTCATACGGCTGGATGCGCCGGAGGCAAGGAGAATGAGGCTTATCGGGTAGTGAGCAATATTCATCGTTTGCCCGTCAGAAAATAGGTACGCATGAGCCCTTTACCTTTAATTTCCATTTCGCCACGCTCCTCGAATGTGTGGGAGTGGCGGAGCGCCAGATAGACTTCTTCGCTCACGTGAATACGACCCGCTTCTCCGCTTGATTCCATGCGACTGGCTGTGTTTACGGTATCGCCCCAGAGGTCGTAAATAAATTTTTTCTGCCCGATAACTCCCGCCACGACGTTTCCGGTGTGAACGCCAATACGAAGTTCGAGAGGCACACCGGAGAGCGCTGCAAAACCTTTGATTTCCGGTATCATCGCCAGCGCCATATCAGCAACAGCTTCTATGTGGTTCTCCCGGGCAGTGGGAATACCGCACGCAGCCATGTAATTGTCGCCGATGGTCTTGATTTTTTCCACACCACAATCTTCCGACAGCATATCAAATATGGAAAAAAGCATATTGAGCATTTGCACAATTTCGACGGCGGAGTGAACGGCGGCAAGCTCAGTGAAGCCGATAATATCGGCAAAGAGAATAGTCGCTGCGCGGTGTTCATCAGCTATCAGTGTCTCGCCTGATTTGAGGCGTTCTGCAATGCTTGCCGGAAGAACGTTTAGGAGGAGGGCTTTATTTTGCTCGCCGGCTGTTGCGAGTTCAAGACTTTTGTCCTCCAACTCTACAAACATTACTTCAATTTCTTTGAACATCACATCGAGATTCTCTACCATCGTATTGAAGGACGCTGCTAAATCCTCCAACTCGTCTCCGGTACGAATATCAAGGCGCACCGTCCGCAGTCCTCCGGCAACCTGACCTGCTGCGTCGTGCAGAAGTAAGATTGTGCGCGTGAGCATCCGCGAAAACAAGAATGAAATCAGCAGCCCCGCAAGCAGCGTGAATGCAGTAATGAGCAAAAATATCTTGATTGCGTGATCTCGTGTATGGTGCATTTGGAGGGAAACAGCAGAAAGTTTGCGGTCGGAAATTTCGCAAATTTCCTTGGCTAAGACCCCGCAACGCTCGGCTTTAGCAGAATAGCTCTTGAACGTTTGCTGAATAGTGGTGTCTGTTTGCACAATGTCAACGAAACTCATCTCGTGCTTTTGAGTCCGAAGAGATATTTCCCACACGATATCACTAAACCCCTGAAAATACTGGTCTATACTGCGTTCAAGTTCTGCTGCTTTGCGTTTAATCCGTATGGTGTTTGTGTCTAAACTGAGGCTGTCTGATGTTAAAATGATCCAGACGTGAGATTTTGCTGTATCAATAGCCGCCTTAAACATTTGTACGTCTTTGGTGTCTAAATGGATAAGGAAGCGTTGCTCCAGAGCTGTGGCGCGGCGGAGTTCGGACTCGGCGAGGAGGGCGTGATTTTTTGTTGCTATCGGACCACTTACAATCTCATCTGTCAACGCACTAAACTGTGAAAAACTTCGGTAGGCAACAGCCGCCAGCACGGCGATAAGCATGAGGACAAGCCCAAAACTCGTCAGATGTTTGGTGAAAAGAGAGGTTCGCCAACGCATACACGCTCGTTGTTTGTTTTTGTGGTGATGATACAAGGCTTTAACGCTTCCAAATTTACAACTTTTTCGTTCCTTCGGGAAATATTCTGAAAAATCCGTACCTTTGTACTTTCTCTAATCCATTCGTTTCACTATCTGGCAGTTGTACTATGAACATCTGTGGCGTAAACACCGCACAAAATCAGACTTCTCTTTCGTCACGCTCTGCACGACTGTTTTTTCTTGTATGGCTTGTGATGCTCTTGCCGATGCTTTTTTCGCTGACAGCACTGGGTGGCGAACTCAGCATCAGTCCTGCAATGCCGCGTCTTGGCGAGCGTGCGTCGTTCACGTATAAACCGGATTCCGCTTGGCGTAATGCTGAGAATATCTACCTTCTTGTCTATCGTTTTAGAGAAATTTCCGGTGAGCCTGTGGCAGACTACGTCAAACTCACCCGTCGCGTGGATGGGAGTTTTGGTGGCGAGGTAGCTGTAAAACAAACCGATGTATTTTGGATGATGAAATTGTTCAACGGCACACGATACGACGACAATAATGGCAACTACTGGGACACACGCATTACCGGCGATGGCTCAAAACCTGTGCAAGGTTCGTTGCTCAGAAACGCAATCACTTTTTTAGGAAGTTTACCAACCGAGTGCAGTCGCTTGTCGGATTTTCCAAAAGCACTCCAGCTTATGCGGGAGGAACTACGCTTTTACCCGAATAATCTTTCGGCAAAGGTCGCTGAGGTAGCATTGGCATATGATGTGAAGGACATACCGGAGGAGACGTATCGTCGCAGTTTGCAAAGCTACGTTTCCCAGCCTTTCGACACCACGCGCGAAAACGACACCCGCGCCGTGATTCGTGGCTTGAACGCTCTTGGTATGGCAAATCAAGCAAAAGCACTGGAAGACGCATATATCAAGCGTTTCCCTAAAAGCAAAATTGCAGAAGACAACGCAATGCAGATACTTCAAGTTCAAGTCGTGCCGGATTGGTTTTTGGTGCGTGCGGTGGAATTTGCATCGAAATTCCAAGAATCACCGATGGCTCCAATGATGCAAGGTGCTGCTGTCGCTACGTTTGCACAAGTACGACGCCTCGCCGATGCCGCGAAGTGGCTGGACACGCTTCCAAATGTTTCGCCCTTAGCATACAATGAACTTGCAAAATACTGGTGCCGTACTGACACGAGCCAGGAACGCGGCTTGCGCTATGCACAGAAAGCACTTGAACTCGCAAAGCGCCAGCCTCTCTATCAGCGTCCTTCACATATTGCCGAAATTGAATGGAATTTGAATACCACAGCCACGCTTGGCGATGTCTATAACACGCTGAGTGCAATCTATGTGGAATTAAAACGCCCTGATGATGCGCTTTCCACCTTCACAAGCGCATTAGAAACCACGAAGGGCGAACTTCCTGCACCTGCTTTTTCGCAAGCAGCCGGTATTTTGTTTGAGAAAAAACGCTTTGCCGAGTCGCTGGCGATTGCTGCACAAGGCATTATCACGACTGGCGGCGACAATGTACTGCTACAATGGCACAAAACAGCAATGGATTCGGTACGTGGGAAAAGAGTTGATTCGATTCTCTACGTCTCAGAACTCCAGCGTTTGAAAGACTCCGCTTCTGCACTGCAAGCATACAAACAAATTAAGCAGCGTCTCGACCGTGAATTGATTGACGGTACGGTTTTCACCACTGACCGAACACCAATGACACTATCTTCCTTCAAAGGTAAGCCAACGATGATTATGTTTTGGTCGTCATGGGCTGAGCCTTGCCTGAAAGCTATGCCTTTCGTGAATGTACTGTATAACAAATACGCCAAAGCGGGAGATTTTAATATCGTTGTCATCGATGCGTGGGAAGATAAAGGTAAAGACCAGTTTACTCTCGTTAAGGACTATATGGCGAGGAATTCTGCGCTCTATTTTCAGATTTTAGTGGATGACAATAACGTCATGGCGCAGAAATATGGCGTAACGGGCTTACCAATGCGCTTTTATCTCGACAAAAACGGGCGGATTCAATTCAAAGGAAGCGGCTTCACCGATGGATTAAAACTGACCCAAGAAATCGAAGAAACGATGCTTCTGCTCGGCAGTGAACGCTTTTATTTGAATCAATAAGTAGTTTTCTTTTGCGTATAGCCTGCTTCCCTAGCGGGCTATACGCTTTTTTTGTACGTTTTTTTCGCATCATTACAAATTTTCTTTTCTATTCTCACCGACATTTTACACGCTCTAAGTACTATGAAATCATATCTTACGCCTATTTTACACGACGCTCTGAAAACACTTTCTCTTACGTACGGCATTGATGCACCTACGGAAATCACGCTCGAAGTACCGCGCAATGTGGAACACGGTGACCTTTCAACGAATGTCGCTATGACACTCTCGAAAGCACTCAAAAAAAATCCGCGCGAACTTGCCGTCAACCTTGTTGAAATTCTCAAAAGCAGCACCAACAACACCGTGATAACCGATATTTCCATCGCCGGAGCAGGATTTATCAATTTCACGTTTGCGCCGAGTTTTTATGGAATGCGTTTGCAAGATTTATTGCTTGAGGGCGAGAATATTGGGCGCAATGAGCGCGGGCGCGGTATCAAGGCAAATGTTGAGTATGTGAGCGCGAACCCCACAGGACTGCTTCACGTCGGGCACGGTCGTAATGCTGCCATTGGCGACACGCTGGCGAATATCCTCACATGGAACGGTTACGATGTTACACGCGAATACTATTTCAACAACGCCGGCAATCAGATGAATAACCTCGCGCGGTCAGTGCACACGCGCTATTTGCAGATATTCGATAGTACGGTAGATTTTTCGCAGGACGATAAAGGTTTGTATCACGGTGAGTACATCAAAGAAATCGCACAAACACTTGCCTCCGAGCACGGCAAGGCGCTCGTGGAAGCAAATGATGATAATTTGACTATCTGTCGCAAAGCAGCCGAAGAATGGTGCTTCGCCACGATTCGTGCCACCATGAACCGTATGAACATTCACCACGACGTATATTTCAACGAGGATTCGCTCTACACCGACGGCAAAGTGAAGGACACGATTGACCGCCTGCGCGAAAAAGGATTCGTCTATGAAAAAGATGGTGCAACATGGCTTGCACTCTCACAGATGGGCATGACGGATGACCGCGTGATTATCAAATCATCCGGTGAGCCGACCTATCGGTTACCGGATATTGCGTATCATCACGACAAACTGGCGCGTCGTAAATTCGACCTCGTGGTTGATATTTTTGGCGCTGACCATATTGCAACGATTCCTGATGTGATGGCGGCTGTGGAGGCGCTGGGCGAAGAAAAATCAAAAGTACGCGTGGTGATTCACCAATTTGTAACGCTGATGAAAGATGGCGAACAGGTGAAAATGTCCAAGCGAACAGGGCGCAGTTACACGCTGGACGACCTCTTGGAAGAATTTGGCGAAGACGTAACACGCTTTTTCTTTCTCATGCGTGGTGTTTCGACGCATTTGGAATTTGACCTGAATTTGGCAGAGGAACAGTCCGAGAAAAACCCGGTATTTTATCTTCAGTATGCTCATGCCCGCATTGCATCTATAATGCGCACGGCAGAAGAGCGCGGTGTACAAATTGCCACAACAGCCGACACGACTTTACTTCTGCACCCGTCAGAAATTGAACTTATCAAGTTTGTTCTGCGTTTTCCTGAAGTTATTCTGCGGGCAGCAGATACACTGGAGCCGCAAGTAATCGCAGAATATTTACGCGAAGTGGCTGCAGCATTTCATAAATTTTACCATGATTGTCGTATATTAGGTGAGGAAGAGAGCCTCATGCAAGCACGGTTTGCGCTTTTGAGAGCGACAAAAACTGTTCTGAACAATGGGCTGGCGGTGCTTGGAATCAAGGCACCCGAAAAAATGTAGTTTGTGTCATTTCTATCAGGGAAAAAGTATGTGGGAAAATATGCTTCATGTATTGCGGTCGTTCAAGGAATTTCACACGAGCGAGGCAATAAAAATCCTTTTGCGCCGCGTTGTGTTTTTTGGTATTTACACAGGCATACTTGTGTTTGTGGTCGGAAACTTTTTTCCGATTTCGGTACGCATTGACACCATCTTGCTATCGCTTTTGGGAACACTGCTCAGTCTTTTGCTGGTCTTTCGCACAAACACTGCCTACGACCGCTTTTGGGAAGGACGCAAAGCATGGGGTTCGCTTGTGAATAACAGCCGCAGTTTTGCAATGATTATGCATGGTATTTTGGAAAAGGACGACATCGAAAACCGCACCTTCTTTGCCAAATATATCTCCGCCTACGCACACTCGCTCAAAGGACACTTACGCGATAACATCCACTTTGAGGAGCTTGAAGGGCTAGAGGGCAAGGTACTTGAGCGTTTACAAAATGCGATGCACATTCCCAATATCATCGGTGCTGAACTTTTCGCCCGTATTGAGCAGCTTCGCAAGCAGAAACTCATTGCCGACCCGCACTTGCGCTCGGTCAAGCCGCATCACGACGCATTCATTGACATTGCCGGCGTGTGCGAGCGCATAAAGCGTACTCCCATCCCGTTTTCATATGGTTTTTATATCAAACTCTTCATCACCATTTATGTCTGTGTGCTTCCGTTTTTGCTTATGGACAAATATGGTTATTACACCATTCCTTCGATTATGTTTGCCGCCTACGCGCTGATGGGCATTGAGATGATTGCCGGAGAAATTGAAGAACCCTTCGGACTGGACAGCAACGACCTTCCACTTGATGCGATGGCACGGACAATCTATCTGAACGTGCATGAAATCTTGGGCGTGGAAATCAAGGAAGACCCAGTGCAGGAGTTTTAGGAACAATGGCGCGGGTGTGAGTAGCTTTGTTTGTACGCCCCCAGACAGCTCACGGTTGGTTGTCCAGGCTTGAAAAGTGGTGCGTTTTTGTCGGGTAATCTTTCCCACAAAACCCCGCTCCAAATGTTAAAAAGCGCATTTTCCTTGATGGCATTAGTGTTTTTCTCAAAAAGCGTATTGCTGATAAACACCATCACCCACTGCTTTTCTGCGCCGATATTCGCGATATCCTTTGTCATGATCTTACCGTTGAAAATCACTGAAGAAGGAGTCATTCTAGCAATGATTCAAGAGTGCTATAAACGCAGAGCCGCAGACATCTTGGCATATGACGATATGCCGCCTGAAAACCAACTTGCCAAAGTAAAATTAGTCATCAAGGTTATTCGCAAGCAGCATAAACATAGCGGAAATTTTCTTACTCACCCTTTCGGTCGGTGGAAATATTTGTGTGCATTCGCCACTGCCCGTGTTCTTTCCTCCATAGCTCCGTCCATGCAAAATCTGTTTTTTCAATAGTTTTTGAGGTATCATTTTTCACACGCAGTTCCACGCGGCGTTGCACGATAACGCTTGCCATTGAGCCATCATCGGAAAGGTAGTACACAGGCGGCGCACTGTCTTCCCATTTGATAAATTCCACCATGCCGAAATACTGCGTGAAGCGTTCCAGCATTTGTGCCTTCACGAATTTCTTGACCACGCCCCCTTTTACTTGCGTCACGGTATCGCTCATCATTTCCAACAGCAACGAGGCATTGTTCGTCAGATGTGCAGCCTGCTCTTGTTTTTGATAGGCAGCAAGTATCTCTTTATCTTTTTGGCGGGTGCTTTGTTGGCAGGCTGATACGGCGAACAGCATACACGCTACACAACCAGATAGCGCCAATATTGCCGAAATACTTCTCATAGTTTTTTCCTTTTGATAATGATGTTTTGAAGGCTGTCCAGAGGTTTGATGCGCATGGTAGAATAATCAATGCCTGACCGAATTTGGGAATTGGCGATGTAGTAATACCATTCGCCCCCGATTTCGCCAGTGGTGGAACTGTTCAAATTATTGTCATCTAGGACTTCGGCGCGAATGATAGAATCCATGCGCTCATTTAAGTAAAACCGCGTGACAATTTTGCTTTGATGCCCAATAAGACTGTTGCGATAAAAAGCAAGCCCATCGCAAGTACCTGTGCGAATGAGCGAATCCGCCCGCAGTGGCTTGTAGGCGCGTGTTTTCATATCCACCGCAAGGATGCCTTCGGTACTTGCCACGAAAAGCGTGCTGTTATCAGGCGAAAACGTTAGTCCGTTCAGAAAAGTGTATCCGACTACGGGCGAGAGAAATTTTTTGATTTCACTAGCCCCATTCGGCAATACATATACCACATTACCTACGGATTCTGTGGCATACACCGAACCATCATGTGCGACGGTCAGATCATTCAAAAATGCCTTGCCGAAGTCAGGCGGCAGCAAATACGAGGCTTCCAGAGTGCCCGACGGCAGACTGTAACAGATCAGTTTGGATTGCCATTCAGGCGGGGGCGTAGGGATTCTGCTCACGAGTACATATTTTGATTTTGCGCTTATCACCCATAATTTTTTCCTCACTGTGTCCACTTCCATACCAATCGTGCTCCAAAGGTCGTTCTCCGCTTCTTTCACAAAATCATAGTACGTTCCGTCCTCACGGATGGCAACGATTTTTCGTTTGTAGGTACTACTGACAAATACCTGTTTTGTCAAGGGGTCGTAGGCGGTACCTTCCGGAATGAGGTCTTTTTCAGTGATGACGGCGAGTGTATCGCTCAATTTTTTTGCTTGATGAGTTGATTGCGATGTGCAAGCAAAGCAACACCACAGAAGGCAAACAGCAAAGAATGGTATTAGTTTCATGGTTTATTTTTTTTGATTTGAGATACGATACGTCTTCAATGTAATTTTACCTTAATCGTTAGCGCAATATCAGGATGCTTCCCGTTGCGACAATTTCTCCGGTTATCGTATTTGAAAGTTGATAAAAATACAATCCAATAGGTAATTGCCGCGTATCAAGATGTATTATCGGTGCAGCAAAGGATAGATATTCTTGATTTACTGCGGAAGGTATTCCTTTTGTGTCGAAGACGTTCATACGCAGTGACGCGCCGTCAAACTGCCCTGTATTGACCGTAGAGGCAAGTGTTACCGTCAGTTCGTCCGATGCTGGTTGCGGTAGAATGCTAATTTCAAGAGTGTTTTTTGTTCTGGTGTGAAGGCGCAAAAGTGCGTTACATCGAGAAATTGCTTCTAGCTGACTATCAACACCAACGCCGACGATGGAAAGAGTTTCACGTTCGCAGAATTTTTCGATAAAAAGTGTGTCGTGGAATGTGCCTGCAAAGGTTGGCGCAAAGCAGATACGGAGAGGTTTTGCTTCACCAGCAGCAAGTCGCAAAGGCAGTTCTGACGGCGGAATCGAAAAAGTAAGATTGCGATGTAGCCGGAGAGTATCCAGTTGAATCGGAAAAGCACTCATATTCTCAACAAACAGCGTTGCGCACGTCACTGCTGCGGCATTGACAGCCGTAAACTGCAAGGGAACGTTTCGACCAACTTCCATTCCTGCAAAGGTGTAGCGTAAAAACAAGCCGGGAATCCTACGCTCAATAGTGCGAGTATTACCTGCGGAATCACTGACAATAATTTTGTAATAGGCATCACTTTTTCTGTTTAGAAGCGTAACCACTATGCGCAAGTTCGCATTGGGAAGTCTCTCTATCTGAACTGTGCAATGAGTTGCTGCAATAAGTTCTGCACTTACGCCAGTACGAAAGCGCCCATTGTCGCTGGCTATGTACTCAATTTTTCGCTCACATTCGCTCACCTTTTCTCGCAGCAAGGGTCCTGTCGTATCGGCAAATATCTCTACATTCACTGCCAAAATGGGGCGCAGCCGACAGCCGTCACCAATCGCCAAAGTATCAATAAACTCGCCGCTTTGGGATGTGAGGACACAATACTCAATCGTCCGCCGTTCATTGGGTTGCAGAACTAGCGGGAGCATCGCATTCACACGTATTCGCCCGCTCAAAAAGCCGAGAGAATCTATCTGTTTAGGGAATTTTCCATAATTGACCAGCGACAACTGAAAACAAGCGGTGCGCCCCGTGATAAGCGTCGCCGAACTTGTGAGTATTTGCGTAGCTTGGAAAGCCGTATCAGCATGAACCGTTAGACCTGAAATCTCCAAATGCCGAAGTGAAACTTGCCCGAGAGAATCCCACGCCATAATCGTCGTTCTGCCGTCTTGGTATGGATTGACCAATCGTGCGGTAAAGACTAACGAATCCGATGAAATCAAACGTCCCAGACCGTCCACAACGATATTTCTCCGCGACGAATCGGGCGCACTCACCCGAAACAGCTTGGAATCAACCATTGCGCTGTCATAGACCACACCGCGCACCATTCCGCACGTTGCCTGCGTAAGGATGCGAGGAGCAAGATTATCCAATTCCAAACGCTGCCCTGCAGGAAAACCGTACGATGTTGCATTGCCATAGCCAAACGCCAAAACGCCAAGAGGAGCATCGGCGCTTATGGTATGCACCCCTGCATTTACTCGCACGTGCGCAAAGACGTACTCCGCAACCGCAGCACTACCCGACGGCGCGGAAAACCGCTCGAATATACCGTTTGCCAGTGCTTGGTTATCCAAACGGATACTTGCTAGAGCGCTCAAAGGCGCGATAATCGTTAGGTAATGCTCGCGGAATGCCTCTTCGGTAATAGTTCGGCTAATACGCTGGATGCTTCTGACACTCACGCTTCGGAAGCCTTTCAAATACTGCTCTTGCGGAGGCACAGAGAGCATAAATGGGTCACTAATGCCGGAGCCGCTACCGTTAGAACTCGCATACACCGCCACAGCAATCGGCTCGGAACCTTCAATCACTAACCCGCGCACGGCAGCATTGGGTGCAGATGCGAGAGTGGTTTCGTAGAACTGCCCTGCTTGAAGCGTTGCCGCCAAGCGCCCGTTGATGCGAATCTGCGTTGCATTACCACTTGCCAACACTCGTACGATATGGCTAGTCACATCAGGCACAGAGGTTTGAGGAATGGGCAAAGGAGGAACGATAACGCTTCGTCCCCAATACTCCAACGGCAGGAGTTGCTCCAGCATATAATCGCGGGAAATACTGCGTGTGCGAATTTGCTCAAGGGAGGAAATCGGTACGTTTGCCCGCTCGTGGCTGCTTATCACTACAATCGGCTTGGATGCTTCCAAGACCGTTCCTGTAAGGTCGGCGGCAGTGGAAATTGTAGCATCTGCCTGCAACAAATATGTTTCTCCTTGCTGCAAGGTGATTTCGTGGGGCGTTGTGCCGTGCAGCTTTGTCGGTGCGGACGGTGTAATGCGAACGCGCGTGGCATTTTCGGTTGCGACAACACCAAGTTGCGATGGCGTTTTGGGAACAAGCCCCGCACCATCGTCACTCGGATAACCGAGCGTAATAAAGCGCTTTCCGGAGGCGTGGGCAGGAAAAACGAGCATTCCATCGGCAGATTGATGTGCAGTGTTCAGCGCATAAACACTAACGGGATTTTCCGTCAGAATATGAAACGAGCGCCTCGACACTTGTTCATTCACTTGCAATTCCACATCTTTTGCCGGAATCTCCACCGTAAAAGGTTGCGCAGGGTTTTGGATGCTTAACCGTAGAACTGTTGCGCGTCCTGCGCTATCGGCAAAACGAATTTCGCCTTGCGTAGGGCGGTCTGCGCTGATAACAAGGGAAATTTTGTCATCACCATCAAGTTGTGCGGTGTGAAAGTTTGGTGGAATCGCAAACCAAAAGTCTGTTCCGATATGCGTTCGTGGCGTTTTGAAAGCAGTATTTCCTATCTGCGACCACAGAGAGGTTGGTAACACAGCTAGCAGCAGTGAAATAAATTGCAAGAGCAAATGCCCAGAAACGCCTTGAACCGCACGGCGACTTGAATAGTGGAAACGTTGATTCATCGGAGATTGATGGTGAATTCATTCATCACGGTGGAAGCAAGAATAAACCGTTGCGCCACAATACGCTTCGCATCGGTAATGACGATGCACACAAGGCATCTGCCCTCAGGAAGAATTTTCAATTCATCCGGCGAAAAAGAAATACGTTGCGTACCGGGAAGAAGAATTTTATTGAGAACTCTACCACCATTTCCTGCCCCTACGCTAATTAGTCCGCCAACATTGCCGGGTGGCGTAACCGCTACTCTGCCACCTGCCATCGCACGCAAAGCCGGCGGTAAATCAAATGCCAATCCACTGCCTAGACCAAACGACGAAAACAACGTAATCTCGCAATGCGCCGAGCCGGCAACAAAGTTCAAGGGCTGCGAAAGTTCAATGGTTAAGGTCGTTGAACGCTGAATAGTTGCCGCATCGCTTGGCGAGGTGACGGTAATTGCCGCCGGGATGTCAACAATATTATCGGCAAGGCGCACGGCATCCATATAAACGTTAGCAGTTAAGCGCCCTTGCGGCAATCGTGCACCCGGAAATAACGAAGAAAACTCGCCGTTAATGCCTGTAATATCGTTTGCATTCGGACCTTGAAAAAAGTGCGGCGTAACAGGAAATGTGCGCTCGGCGACGTTAATTTCGATTTTAGGAATTGTTGTCTTCAATCGCTCTGCGACGAATGCGGTAATACCTAGTTCGTTATTTTCCTGCGTATTGTTGTACGCCGATGGACTTTGCGTCATTCGGTGAAAATGAACCGAACCGTCAATTCCTTCGGCATCGGGCAATAGTATCCGCCCGATATTTCCGCCGGAAACTGCCAGCGAAGAGATAATAATGCCGTTGGAAAGAGTTCTCGAATACGACAAATCAACACCATTCCAAGGCGATAATCCCGTCATTACGTTTCCGGTAGTGGTGTTTCCATTATTATTTCCCGTGCCTGTTGTGTTCGTTCCGTTGGTATTTGGGTTGGTACACGCCTGGAGAAATGCTACGCATACAAGAATAAAGCCATAGAGTTGGCTTGGGCGAGTGTTTGAAAATATGGACATGGTATTTGTTAAATATGGCGAAAAGAATTGGAGGTATGAGAATTACCGTTGTTTTGGAACTATACATCAGCGATATACTATTGCTATCAGCCTCTATGTCGAGGCATATTTTTTTGGAAGACTGTTGGTAAAAACTCTGTGATTATTGCATTATATTTCAGGATAATTTGAGCAATGCTCTTATCAATTGCCCTATGCAAAAGCTATTTCTTTGCAGGATTTTCATCATAGTAATTATAATCTTTCACTATTTTTCCACTCTCAATCGTAAAGATTGTACAAATCGGCAGTTTCCATCGTGTTCCGTCGTTGTTTGACCCTGTTGAAATAAACTCAACAATAACGTTTTTTTCACCAGATGGATACACATTGACAATCTCGTCTTTGACATCTGGAAACATACTTTCCAAGCCCTTGTATTTTTCCACGATTTGCTTCCGCGTTTGCATAACGGCTTCTTGTCCAAACGAAGGGTCTTTGAACTCGGCGGGTTCTTTATACAACCCCGCCATTCCTTGCCAATCATGCTTATTAAAATATGTGTACACTTGTTTGGCAATGCTGATATTGTCTTCTTGCGTTTTGGATAGTTCGCTGCTCTGATTTGTTTTGCAAGAAACAAATACCAGAAGCAGCATAAGAACAGCTGTTACGGTCAGGGTTTTCATGGTGTATCTCGTTTTGGATGATGAAATAGAATTATGGAATTATTTTTCAGAACCAGTTGGAATTTTCAACGTTGAAGTTCTCAAGTACGCCACAGAGCGCACAAAATCTATTGCAATGACTTTGTGTCGCAAAAGGAAATCATTGCCTAAAAGCAGAATCGGCATATTTGCACCCATATTTGTTATCACTGGCAAGGTCGCTATTTTGACAGACTGCCTCAGATATTCTTGACCATCTGCCGCCGCCGCACCACGCACCCGAAATTGCTGCAACACTCCCTCCCTCGTCGTGATTGGTTTGCCGTCCAGTCCTCGTGCCGATGCGCTTTGTGCGGAATTTGGGGCAACGCACTGTTCCAGATTTTGTCCTACAAACGAATACGGCGAACCCGAATCAAACAAACACGCAATGGCTATGCTTACTCCCACAGCACTCGTGGCTTCGCCACGCGCAAACAAATGCCCATTGGCAAAAGAAATAGGCACGGGAGAACTTCCCGCAAGAAATTTCTCAGTCGGCATTACCGCCGCGCAGCGCAGTACGCCTTGCGTTTCGGACAAAAACTCCATCGTTATTCCGTCGGCTCTACGTAAAATATCCATCCCCAAAATTCCCGCAATCGCTCGTCCGGCAATGCGCGGCAGCGAATCGGCAACAAACACCTCTTCATTCGTGACCGTGAGCGTTCCAAAGCGTATTTCCGGCAATTTTATCGCGCCAAGCCCTTCCACTGAGCCGCCTGCACCACCAATGCTCATCGGCACAGAACGCTGACCGCGACCAGAAATTTCGGTCATCAATGCCTTTTCGACCGTAGCATTGTTCGGGAGCGCAGTTCGCGCAACAAGCGTAGAAGCCGCCGCAAGGTCAAGCACCCAATCACCTTCTTTTCCGCCACCGATAGAGCCACGCAGCATCAGATACCGAGCACTTTCTGCACCCGGAATCGGTAGAATAGTGATAGCAGTTTCGCCCACCAACATTGTTGCAGACGGACGCTGCAAGGTCTCAATCGTTAAAGCGTAATCTTCTCCCATGAAAGGAATTTGCCCACGAAACATATCCGTCACCGGAGCAATGCTGTCTTGCACGATGCTTTCTGCAGCACGAATCACAAAAGCACGGCGGAGTGTTTTTGCCGTAACGTTCAGACGCACGTCGTATTTGCGCATATCGGCAGGCGATAGGTTTGCTAATACTCGCTCGGCACCGCTTGGTTGAATGAGTTTCACGCTTACCGCACCCTGCGAGAGTTGCACCCGAAAACGAAAGCCCATCGAAAGGCGAATAAAATCGCCTGCGCGTCCCGCGCTCTGTGGAACCACTACCGTAATGTCGCCGTTCGCATGAGCAAATTCTTTGGTCTCGCCATCACGCAATACCACGGCTTCGAGAGCAACATCGTTACCCGCTTTTTTGAGTACAAAAACTCGTGCATCCTCAGCAGTGGCGCGAAGATGCAGGCTTGCCAATAGGCAAAAAATCGTACATATCATTTTTATTTTTATCATTTTCATTTTCATCGTCTCGAAAATTGGTAGAAATAGTCAGCTTGTGATTTTTGGACACGAATGATACAGATTGGAGCGGATATAGAAGGATTCAGCAGAATTTTGTACAGCGCAGCGCCCTTCAAAAAATCCTTCTATGACCTTCGCAAACAGACGAGACACGGGATTGTAATTGCTCAAAATAAAGGTACAATTTTTTCGACCGTAGCACAGACTGTGCGCCGCGTTCACTTATCTGTGTCTCTTAATACGCGACAGCACGTAGTCTTGCGAACGACAAGTTTTTGATTGCTTGAGAACTACGCGACTCCGACGAAGTCGCATGAGGACTTCACAGACAGAAATATCTGTGCTACCAAAAGCCAAAAGATTTTGATACTTATTCTTTCACTAATCCATAAGAGATTTATTCGGGGAACTCTCTTCGTTTTATTTTCTTCTGGCGTACAAACCGTCGAACGCCGTCGTCCATGTTTTTCCTTCGTCGGTTGAGGTTTCCCAATGTTGGCGAACCTTGTCTGCACCAAGATTATAGGAAGCCTAAGCGCACAGCATTGTTGTAGGGCTGAACTGCTTCTTTATGCTCCGACAACCCATGAAGCGAGACACCAAGCCGAAACCACGCCTGCCCGTTATTTGCTTCTTCTTTCGTTATCATTTTGTAACGCGCAGCAGCATTTTTCCAATCTTGATTCTGAAAAAATGTATTTGCTTCAGCGCGAGACGCCGAGTCTATGGGCGCGGCGCTGGATGCTCTATCGAAAGCAATCACCATCAGCAGCATTTGCAATATGGTGCGAACAAGGATATATATGGTTTTCATGGTTGCTCCTAGGGTAGTAGCGTGAATAGATTATGATGCCATGAACGGGCGCAATATCTCTAATACTGTACTACTCACTTCGCCCAAACGATGAGGGAAACGCAATCGCTATCAAGCTTGCAATCAAAAGGACGCTATATTCAACACCGTTCGTGCCCGCACCCACCACAAACCAGCCATTGCGGAGGTGCACCATCACAATTCCTGTGAACAACTGCACCATAAAACCAAAACAGATAATACGCCGATACAAGCCCAGCACAAGCAGCGTACCACCCACAAGCTCAAAGAGCGTGATTCCCCATGCCACATAAAGACCAATCGGTGAAAAAATACTGCTATTCAAAAACTCACCGAAGTTGCTCACCGTACCAGCATTCATGCGATGCAGTGAATGGGTAATCATAATCACTGCTACGACGAGACGCAACAGCACAAGCCCCGTAAAGGGGCGAAATGACGTTGTTGGAATGATAGCCATAGTTTCCTCTTTGGTTGAATTATTTATGGGTTTTGAGATATTCCATTACAAATGCCAATTAAAAGTTAAAAATCAGAGCAATCAAAGCGGCAGCCAGTCTG
>JACVZY010000037.1 GCA_014654705.1 Ignavibacteria bacterium | reverse complement strand
ATTTCTTCTATCACGATTATCTGGGCAATCCAGTTTTAACTTTTAATTGGCATTTGAAATATACAGATAGACAAACGTGGAAACGTTCGCAAATGTACTGTATTTTTGGGCAACAGCAAGTAGAATTTCTTCCAAAACAGAATGAACACAACACCAAATAAATCAACACCTTTCAAAGTGCTCATTGCTGCCGGTGGTACTGGTGGACACTTGTTTCCTGCCATTGCCGTTGCAGAAGAATTTGCCCGACTGACGGATAATCACTGCCAGGTAGAATTCATCGGCACTGCAGACCGTATTGAAGCAACAATCGTGCCAAAGCATGGATATCCATTCTACACAATTCCTATTACAGGCTTGCAAAAGCTTTTATCGCTGTCAACGGTAAAATTGCCGATTCGTATTCTGCAATCTGTTCTCCGTGCGCGGAAGATTTTACAGGAGACCAAGCCCGATTGTGTGCTGTGTGCAGGAGCATACCTGAGCTATCCGGTTGGGCTGGCAGCTTCGCAGTTGAAGATTCCTCTTTTTCTGATGGAATCCAATGCGCTGCCGGGTAAGACCATTAAACGCCTTGCTCCACGAGCAACGAGGATTTATGCTACATTTGAGGAGTCGCGGCAGCATTTTTCGCCCTCAATAGCATCTCGTGTGGAGGTCGTCGGCAATCCTGTTCGCTCGAATTTGAGCGCCTTGCCCGACAAAGCCACTGCTCGTGCCACATTTGGTCTTCAGCCGGATAAGCCGACCGTTTTTGTTTTTGGTGGCAGTTTGGGTGCGCAATCTATCAATTCAGCAGTTTTGTCTTCTTTGGAACAATTCCGTAGTGCAGGCATTCAGGTGCTGTGGCAGACGGGCAAAAGCTACACGCCAAGTGCAAATATCAACACTGACAGTGCCCACGTGATGCAATTCGTCGAAAATATGGCATCGGCGTATGCGGCGGCAGATGTCGTTGTCTGCCGCGCCGGAGCCACTACGATTGCGGAGTTGGCAATTATTCGCAAGCCCGCCATTCTGGTTCCCTTTCCCCAAGCTGCCAATGACCACCAGACCAGTAATGCGGTTGCTCTTCAGAATGAAGGTGCTGCGATTCTTCTGCGCGATGCGGAGGTGAAAGAGCGACTTTTTCCTTCAGTGCAGGGCTTGTTGAGCAATGTAGTCGCCCAAGAAGCAATGATGAGCTCACTGGAGGTTTTTGCCAAGCCAAATGCGGCGCGGGATATTGCACAGGCAATATTGGAACAAGTTCATCAGCGTGGTCGCCAAGCCTCGTAATTGTTTATCCGTCACTCTCTCAACTTCTCAATCATGGGTAAAAGCGAACAAACACTCTTCGAGAAACTGGAAACAGAACTCGAAAAAGAAACCGAAGAAGAACTCTCTACAAGTGGCGAGGGCTGGCGGTATATGCGGCGAGTGCGGATTGCCATCATTGCCGCCACAACCTTTTGTGTGACGCTCTTTTTTCCACTGAATCGTAGTTTGTATCAGCAGCTGAGCGTTGGTGCCGAATGGCAGCAGGAGTCGCTTGTGGCGGAAACGAATTTTCCGATTTACAAACCCAAAGTGCAATACGAAAAAGACGTACAAGCCGCACGGGAACAAACTGTACCGGTCTTCGTACCAAGCGCAGAGGGCGAAGCGGTGCTGTTGGCGCTGAAAAGTATTGAGCAATCCATTACAAGTGGCGAAGCCGCCGACCCCGCGCAAATGCAGCGTGTTACGGGCTTTTCTGCGGAAAATCTGGCGCGACTTTTTGCACTCCCCGAAGCTCGACGCGATAAAAAAGTGTTGCATATTGTTGAGCGCTGTACGGCATTGCAAACGATGGTGTACAAGCAAGGGTTCATTGATATTGCGCTGTCAGTACTCAAAGGACAAGAAATTATCGTTCGGCGTTCAGCCACAGTAGAAGAAGTGCTCCCAGTAAGCCAGCTCTATGATTCTGCCTTGTACCGAACTGCCTTCGAGCAAATGCTTCGCCAAGACTTTGACGACTTGGAGCGGGCGCTTGCATCAGACCTTCTGCCCAAGTTAACGCATCAGAATATCACCTTTTCGCCCGCTTTCACCGAAGTAGCGCGACGTTTGGCGGCGGAGTCTGTGCCCAAGACGCTTGGTATGGTGCGCCGTGGCGAGACGATTATTGCCAAAGGCGAGACGCTTTCAGCGATGGCGCTGAACAAACTGCGTTCATCAGAATTTACGCGCTTTCTCTATTACAGCGAATATCAGTCCTTGGGGTCGTTTGCGGCTAATTTACTCCACGCAGCGCTTATTTACTCGCTTTTGCTGGTGTATCTGTACATCATTCGCAAACGACTTTTCTACGACAATGCCCAATTGGCTGGTTTGAGCGCAGCGTTTGTGGTGTCCGGTTTTCTTTCGTGGCTTGTGAGTATTATTCAGTCGCCTCTGCCGCTTCAGTATTTCGTGATGATTCCCGCACTTTCGATGCTCATTGCCATCGTGTACGATTCGCGCACGACTTCGATTGCAACGATTGCAATGGCTCTTCTGTCTGCCGCTATTCGAGGGCGCGACTACGAAATAGCCCTTGCAATGGTCGTTGCCGGAACCTTTGCCGGCTATACGGTGCGTGATTTGCGCAGCCGAACGCAGCTTTTCAAATCTATCAGTTTTATTATTCTGGGTTATAGTGCTGCGGCTGCGATGTTCGCACTCAAATACAGTACTCCTATCGGCGTATTGGGTTTGCAAATCAGTTTTGCCGCTCTGAGCGCCGTTCTTAGCCCTATTTTCACCTTCGGAGTCTTGTATTTGCTGGAGCGAATGTTCAATATCACCTCCGACCTGCGGCTTCTGGAATATGATAATGTCAATCATCCGCTTCTGGTGGAACTCAACGAGAAAGCGCCCGGCACCTATCAACATACGCTCATGGTGGCGCGTCTGGCGGAAAGTGCGGCGCTGGCGATTGATGCGAACCCGATTCTTGTTAAGGTCGGAGCGCTTTTTCACGATATTGGCAAAGTGCGCAAAGCAGAATACTTCGTGGAAAATCAAATCAATATTGCCAACAAGCACGACAAAATAGCGCCGCACAAAAGCGCGGCAATTATCCGTCAGCATGTGCAGGAAGGGCTTCAGCTCGCAACATTTTACAAGTTGCCGCAGCGTATTATTGATTTTATCCCGATGCACCACGGAACGATGCTTATTCGGTATTTTTACGTCAAAGCATTGGACGAAGCTGCCGAAAAATCAACGCCGGAGAAGCAAATCACGGTGGACGTTGATGATTTTCGTTATCCGGGACCACGCCCGAACAGTAAGGAAACAGGTATTCTCATGCTTGCCGATGCTGTGGAAGCCGTATCGCACGTGATAGACACCAACGACCGCGACGAACTTGAAGAAGCGATTGACAAAATTTTTGAGGAGCGATTTACGGATAAGCAATTAGAAGAATGTGACTTGACGATGCGAGAGATGGCAGTTATCCGTGAGTCGTTTGTGAAAAATCTTCTCGGCACAGGGCACCAGCGTGTGAAATACAAGCCCATACCAAAAGACGGAAAAGAAAAAGAGGAAGAACATCATCGCGACGAGGTTGGCGATGCAGCCGAATAGTAGATGTTTTGGCAAATATTTTGATAAGAAAGAGAAAAATAGCATTGTTTTTTGCAATAAATAATCCAGTACGGTTTACTCTATGATGCTTTCAGAACAAACACAGTCAGCTCTTGCCTATTTTGACGAGTATTCAGGCTTTAATTTGCGCAAGAAAAATGATATTGGAGAAATACTCGAAATTGCCTCCGTCGTCGGTGCGGCGGAGGAATTCAATGCACTTGTTTTTGCAGGGAAAATAGTATGGAACTTGTATTCGACGCTGCGAAAAATTACCTCCGAGCAGGACGGTTATCGGAACGTTGAACACGAGTTCGCCGCATCCGTACAGACCATGCGGGAGCGCTTGGCATTTTTTGCCCTTGAGTCCGACGACGATGCTCTAAAGCAGCGTTTTGAAGAAGTGTATTTGGGCGTGAGCCAAGGCACAATGCGAAATTTGGTGGATATAGCACACGATTTGGCACGGTTCAAGGATTTGCAAGGAGATGAGCAGAGGAAAGCAGGGAAGTAGATTGCAAAAGACGACGTGGTTCTAACGACGCAGTTTTAGAGCAGAATTTTACCGCTCTACCACCACAAAAAGATACGATAATGCCGTACTACGCAGAGGCGCTTCGCCCGAGTCCATTTTTTTTGCGGCAAATGTTACGTCGCCCTCGCAGAGCACATCGTTAAATCGGATATCTGCTTTGGGAATATGTTTGCGCAGGAGGCTTGTAAGTCGCTCTATATCTGCCTTGCGCTGCGTATCGTTGCATTCTCTCCCCGATGCAAGGATGCGTACTCGGTTTCCGGCGTTGACGGTGATGTTATTGTATAATGTCGGCTGGGCTTCATACACCGCCCAGAGTGCAGGATTGAGCGCATATATGCTGACGGTGCGCTTCAGAGATTGCGTTGAAATTTTCTGACTTGCATCGGCATGAAGACTGATAAAACCTGAATCAACGGGAACTTCGATGTTGCTATCATCTAAAACACTAAAACGGTACGTGAATCGCTCTTCGGGGCGAATAAAGAGTTCCGGTGCGTCGGCGGGTTTCCAGAGAAAAGGTTTTGGAGCAAGGAATGAAGTTGTATCAGTAAAAAGAGCAATACGCCGCTCACGAGTCTGGCTGCTTTGGGAACGCAGGGTTCGCCACAAGGAAAGGCGGATGCCATGTAATTCTGCTTCGCTGACCAGTCGCGGCATGAATGAAACCTGAGGCAAAGCGGCTGCCAAGATAACAGTATCGGCAAGAATCGTAGCTGCTGTGCCATTAATCTGTTGGTTTTCTTGGTAACGCAGGTTCAGACCGTATTCGGCAAAATAGGTTTGTAGTGCTTGAGTGTGCTTTCGTACAGCTTCACTGCTGAGCGTAGAATCACGAGGAAAAAGTGGTACCACCGACACAATGGTTTTTTCTGCTTCGACCGTAATACTCCGCTTGCGTTGCCCGCCGGGTAGCACAAATTCGGCATCTACGCTGGCACTCAAGAGAGGTTTCGGTTTTGGAACCCGCCGCTCATAGTGCTCGCTCACGAAGACTTTTACCGGTTCGTCATTCGGGTATGCACTGGGCTGCACATCGCTTTTACTTCTGAGCAAAAGTGTACGCGGCTCTTCATTGCTTGCGACGATTATGACGGTCGTATCGCGTGCGAAGGTGGTGTCGGGCGTAGGAAGGATTTTTTCTGTATTAAAAAGTACGCTCAATCCCGCACGAAGACTGGTGCGATTTGACCATCCTCCATTTGCGGTGGGAGCCACTAATGGGATATTCATCACGAGTTCCGGGCGTACATGGAAGGAGCGGTCAACGGCAATAGTGTAGCCCAAGCCTACGGTAAGCGAGGTTTGACCAATACTCAAGCCTGTGATTTGATTGCCTGTAAAAGTTTCCTGCCTACGCGAAGTATCTGTTTGCAGCAAAAATGCACCCGTCGGTGAGGCAATGGAATCTTCCACTGTCCACCTGCTTGATAAGACTATCCCCATGCGCAAGCCAACTTGCAATGACAGCCCCGAAGCAAAAGCGTATCGGAGTGTGGGGGTAAATGCGGCAGAAGTGAGCGAAAGAAAGCCCCCATGTCGTACATCGGCGGAGGTTGCTTGGGTCATAGCGGCGCTTCCCGATGGGAATCGGGCTTGCGAGGAAGAAGCAAGGAAGCGGGCATCGGTTGCCTGAAACTCAATGTTCATTCCCCATCGGAAGCCTGTTGCTTGTGCTTTTTTGCGGGAGCGAAATAATGGAAATAAAATTGGCGTGTCCGTTGTCAGACCTATGCTTGCTGTACGGATGTCTGCGTTAGAAGAGGTAAAGGTGGCGGGTACATTGGTGTTCGGATAACTTGCCAGCGCTGTACTAAAGCCGCTCAGATTGCCGCCAAAGGTGAAGTGTGTATAAAATCCTGCGTACTCGGCACGGTTCGTATCGGCAAGAACGTTGGCAAACTTGTTCATAAACAATGTGTTCAGACGTGCGAGGCTATCCGGCGAGAAAACCGTAGAAGAGAATTGAAAGAATTTCGAGAGTGTTGCTTCGATTGTTGCCGTGCTTACATTAGGAAGTCGTATTGTTCCTGTTGAAGTTTCCTCCAATGTTTCGAGTTCTTGAGCAAGGAGCAAAGGCGCACCCAAAGGCGAAACCATGTGTAACCACAGCAGAGCAGCAATAACTGATAAAGCACGAAAAAATGTAGTCCTAATGCACATATTTAAGCCGGGTGCTGGGTTGTGGAGCAAAGGCAGAATGGTCTCTGCCATTGCGCGGAACAGGTGAATTTCTTTCGTAGAGACGCAAGAATAGCAACAAAGATACAATCGGTTTACGAAAAAGCTCCACTATACGTTTCTGTGTTTTTTGTCGGTACTCTCCTCTCATAAAAAAGACCACCTCGTTGTTTCGAGATGGTCTTTTTCGTATTTCTTCACCGCACAGAAAAGCATTTACCGCGCGTATGCCATTGAGCGGCGCTCTCGCACGACCGTCACGCGGATTTGTCCGGGATACTCAAGCTCATTTTCAATGCGACTGGCGATATTGTTCGCAAGGCTATCAGCAAGCAAGTCGTCCACGCGCTCCGGTTCGACAATAACGCGCACTTCGCGTCCGGCTTGGATAGCAAAGGTCTTGGTAACGCCCTCAAAGCTGGTAGCAATGCCTTCCAATTGCTCCAAACGCTTGATATAGCTCTCAAGTGACTCTCGGCGCGCCCCTGGGCGTGCACCGCTTATGGAGTCGGCAGACTGAACGAGTGCAGCAACGGCGCTTTCCATCGGAATATCATCGTGGTGCGCTCCGACAGCATTGCAAATAAGGGGGTGTTCGTTGTACTTACGTGTCAAATCCATACCAATAAGCGCGTGCGGACCTTCAACGCTCTTGTCAACACATTTACCAATGTCGTGCAAAAGTCCTGCACGTTTAGCAGGAAGTGGGTCCATGCCGAGTTCTGTTGCCATCACACCTGTTAAATACGCCACCTCCATAGAGTGATGAAGCAAGTTTTGACCATAGCTGGAGCGATATTTCATGCGTCCGATAAGTCGCACAAGTTCGTTGTGCATACCATGAAGCCCCAATTCCAAGATAGAGTTTTCGCCGATGCTCCGAATCTCGTCTTCGAGTTCTTTCGTGGTTTTTTCGACAATTTCCTCAATACGGGCGGGGTGAATTCGTCCGTCGGTCATGAGGCGTTCGAGGGAAATTTTAGCGACTTCGCGGCGGAATGGGTCGAATCCGGAAATAAGAACTGCTTCGGGCGTATCGTCAATGATAAGGTCTATGCCTGTTGCCGATTCAAAGGCACGGATATTGCGCCCTTCACGCCCAATAATGCGACCTTTCATATCTTCGCTGGCAAGATTCACTACGGAGACTGTGGTTTCAATGGAGTGGTCGGATGCGGTACGCTGGATTGCCTGCACGATGATTTTTTGTGCCTCGCGTTTAGCATGTTCTTTTGCTTCATCGCGCACGTCTTTGATTTTTTGCGCAGCCGCAGCACGGGCATCATTGACCATGTTTTCCATGAGGAACTTACGGGCATCGTCTTTAGACATTCCTGTAATACGTTCCAAGCGCAGCGTTTGCTCTTTTACGAGGTCTTCTGCTTTTGCGTACTCGCCGTCCACCGACTGGCGCTTTTTGTCTAAATCTTTTTCGAGTTGTTGAAGCTGCTTTTCTTTGCGATTGATAAGTTCCACTTTCTTTTCTATGTTCTCTTCGCGAGTTTTGACCTGCTTTTCATACTGCTGCATTTTGTTTTTTTTGGTCTGGACGTGGTTGTCGTATTCTTGCTTTTTATTGAACCATTCGTCTTTGACTTCCAAAAGGCGTTCTTTTTTGATCGTTTCGGCTTCTTTTTCTGCGTCTTCGAGTATATTTTGAGCACGTGCACGAGCTTCATTCACCGTGCGTGCCGTTGATTTATTCATGAGGAAATATCCCGCACCCGCGCCTAGAACTAAGCCAAGGATACTAAGGATAATCGGCAAAAGTGTTTCCATAATAATTGTAAAGTATTTGCTTAAAAAATGATTGGGAAGGTCAAAGTTAATGTGCTGTTTTAACGACGCGGCGATGCAGCTGCGCCCGCCAGAATACCGCCGTCAATTGTCAATTCGATTCCGGTTATGTACTTCGATTCATCCGAAGCCAGATATAATGCGGCATATCCAACATCAACCGCCTCGCCAAAGCGCTGAAGCGGAATATCTTGTGTGTGGTTCTGCAAATTCCGTACCCGTTCTTCACCTTCACCCAAAACGGCATCCCACATCGGGGTAAGAATTGCCGCTGGATGAATCGAATTACAACGAATATTGTAGCCCATTTCCCCAGCATACAGAGCCACGGACTTGGTATGATTGCGCACAGCAGCTTTGCTGGATGCGTAGGCAGCAGCACGGGGAATACCAACCAAACCGGAGCGAGATGAAATATTGATAATGCTTCCACCATGAGGTTTCATAAGGCGAAAAGCATATTTGCACCCCAAAAAAACACCGTCTAAATTGACCGCGTGAACACTGCGCCAATCTTCCAGAGTGGTATTTTCAGGATCATGAGGACGAAAACCATTTTCAAAACCTGTAATGCCTGCATTGTTGACCAGAATATCAACACGCCCAAAATCACGTACTATGGTTTCAGAAAGTTGTGTCCACTCGCTTTCATGCTGTACGTCGAGATGGAAAAATTGTGATTGCGGCGTAAACGCCGAGCACGTGGTGGCAACGGCTCGACCCTCTTCGGCACGTATATCGCACAGGATTACGGTTGCACCTTCTTGGGCGAATAATTCCGCAATACCGCGCCCGATGCCGCGAGCAGCACCGGTTACAAGAGCAATTTTATTGTGTAGTCGGGACATAATGCGTATCTAAGGAGGAGGTAAAAAAGCCACACCCCAAAAACAAACATACCGTACAGATTCACCGTAGGAGAAATCTAGATAAGAACTCTAGCAGACACAGTGGGTAAACGCCTTGCTATATTTTGCTTCCACTGAACCCCGTTTATTCCAGAGACGCAAGGGCGATACCTTGAACTATGACCGGACGGAATTTCCTCAGCGAGGCTGAGGTGAGGCCTGTAATTTATAGCGAGAGCAGAATTCCCTGAATAAGTAATTACAAGTTCTTATTTAAGGGTCTGTACGGTGAACCAGTACGGTACGTTTGGGGAAGTCAATCGTGCCTGTGGTACGTGGTCGAAAGGGATACGCTTGAAAGAAAGAACGCAAAAATCGTTAAGACAAAATGAAGGAGAACAGATGCTTTGTGGCAATGAAAATGTAAGAGGCTAATGTGCTACGCTGTTGAAAGTCAAGATTTACGGAGGACTTGTCCCGACGCTGAAACTGCCGCGGGGAGGACAGTAGAATCGTCGATGTGTTTTTCCGATTTTTCATTGGGATAGGATTGTCGCAAATATGCTACCATTTTTTCTGTTTCCGATGCAAGATACGCTTTATCAATGCGTTGTTGCTGTCGAGTGTCGTATTCTTTTTCAGCAATGTTGAGCGCTGTGAGAATCGAAAGGGTCGCGGTAGATTGTTCTTTGCTAATGCCTTGAATTTGGCGGAATTGAGCATCTACCGCCCCAGCGACTTCGCGGACTTTCGCTTCGTCGTCGCTGCGGAGATTATACTCGTGGCCGCCAATTTGTACGCGCACTGTTTTTGTCATTATCGTTTTTTCGTCGTTCTTTGGTATCGTCTTTGTAACCGTGTACTTGGGATGTACAGACGTTTCTAATCCACAATCTACATAATTTTCCACATTGTTTCAAATGGAAACTCAACACCCAATGAAATTTTGTTCATTTTCTCCCGCTCTTCAAAGCAGTGTATGAGGCTTTACTAAGCATCATCACGCCATAAGTGCGTTCATTCGCCAGGAACCCGAGGTATGAGAAAGCACCTGTTGTTGTGTGCGGCTTGTAAGCATCTGTTGTCCATAGCCGAAAGTACCGAGGCGGAATTGACTTACCGCATATTGCACATTGCTTATGCCCGACGACAGTGCATGAATGGTACGCGTTATATCCGCCACACCCGATGCTGTCTGATGAGTAAACGTGCTGATGAAATCGACATTACGGGCAATTTCGTTACCCGTCGCACTTTGCTGAATACTGGCGGCTGCGGCGTGGGCGATAGAATCTGCCACTGAACGTGTACGCTGGATGATGTGCTGAAAGGTCTTCACTGCTTGTTGTGCGGCTTCTTTGCTTTGGCGCACATGGCGGTCGCCGTCGTGCATGGCGCGGACAGCAGTTTGCGTGTCAGTTTGTACTTTTTTGAGCATGGTGGAAATTTCTTTTGTTGCCTTTTGGGTGCGCTCGGCGAGCTTGCGCACTTCATCGGCAACAACCGCAAAGCCACGTCCTGCGTCGCCTGCACGAGCAGCTTCGATAGCAGCGTTCAGTGCGAGAAGGTTGGTTTGGTCGGCAATTTCTTCGATGGTTTGCGTGATTTCGCCAATCTCTTCGCTGGATTTGCCGAGATTGTCAATCATTGCCGCCGAGCGCTGGGCAGCATTTGCCAATGCAGACATTCCCTCAATTGTCGCCAAAATAATCGCACCACCACTGTGTGCCGCATCGCTGGTCTCGCTGGCTTCTTGTGCCGCACGGGAAGCGTGTTCTGAAGTTTCTTCGATGGTCTTGGACATTTGTTGCATTGCGCCTGCTATTTGCAGCACACGTGTGCTTTGTTCTTGAACGCCTGTATCCAGAACCTGTGCCTGCTCAGCAATGTGGTCGCCCGACGAAGCGGCAGTGGCTAATGCTTCAAAAGTAGTTTGTACCATGTTTTGAAAATTTTCAATCGAAGTATTTAAGCCACGTGCAAGTCTTCCCACGTCTCCTTCGACTGCTTCGCTAAAACGCACCGTCAAATCGCCGCCAGCAAAACGTTCGATGCCGCGTAGCATCTGTTCGATATTTGTGGCGAGATAGGCGCGTTCCGACTCGCTTCGATGGGCAAGCGTCTCGGCATTGAGTTTTTCGCGTACCACCTCCGCAGCAAGATGTTGTGCGTGTTCCAGCGACTCCTGTAGTGTTACTTGTGTCTTTGTCGCAAATATCAATGCACGGTCTTTGCTGTCTTCCAGAAGACTGGTGAAGAGGTAAACAATTACTACTGCGCCCGGAAAGCCAAGTATGGCAAGCGGGAACCGTGAAGATGAACCCACCAGCATTGGCAATGGAACGCCGTACCATTGGATACCGAGAATACCTGAAACCCCAATCACCACCATGCCCGTCCAAAATTTTCCTGCTCCATTGCCAACGAGCAGCACAGCCACAATTGGTGAGGCTACAATCCACGCAAAACCCGAAACGCTATCAATTCCGCCTGTTGTCAGGATAAGCGTCCACATAGTGAGAAGAAATACACCCGCCAGATTATGACCGACAGCTCGCACCGAGGCTGTTATGCGCAGAAGTGGAATACTGGCAAGAGCAATACAGCCAGCACCAAAAATGAAGAAGGCGAGAATGGGCGAAGCAAAAAGAAAAAAATAGGTGGGTGCGTAAAGCAGCCCCGCGACGAAGGAAACAAGAGCGATATTCAAACTTAGACGCGCTTTGCGGCGTTCTTCGCTGTTTTCAGCGAGGTTATTGGGAATTTGCCGCTCTAGGAATACAGCTATTGGGGAAAACATATATTCATCACGAATTGTGAAACAACGTCCTTTTCTTAAAGAACGCAATTTTGGTACGGAGGTTACAAAAAATTTACATCCTCTTCTTTCGCGATGCCGTCGGCGATTCTGTCACACATTTCTGAACTATCGTCTAATCCCATACAACCGAACTTTTTTCCATTTTTCTTGTATGCATCATGACAATTTCCTTCTTTTCCCCCGAAGTAGTATCGGAAGCCGTCGCTTTGGTATTGCTTGTTGCCGCAGTCTTTGTTCACCCTGCACCAGCCTCAAGCACTTCGCCGCATCCTCCAGAAACCGCATTGTTTAATGTCCAAGACGCAGTGCTGACCATCACCGAGGTCAAAACGCCATGGTATGCTTTGCGTTTCTTGCTTAAAGGCGGTTTTGAAAAATCACTGCCCGAATACAATGCCATCAATGGTTTGCTGCAAAAAAATTATGCAATTCACAATGGCGGTACAACCTTTGGCGGCTTCTATCTCTGGCAAAACAGAGCCAGTGCTGAAGCATGGTTCACGCCGAAGTGGTTTGAGCGTGTAGAAAAAACCTACGGCGCGCCCGGCAAGGTTTCGTATTTTACGATTCGTGCATACAAAGAATTTGCCACACCGCCCGACACAAAAGGTGATTATTGGACGGTTATTCATCGGGCTTCAGCAGAATCCGCGCAGCACACATTTTCGCAAGCGCTAGGGCTGTTTCGCTATTATGCCATGAACGATGCCGCGACGGGACAAGCAGGAACCATATCACTCTGGCAATCTAAAGAAGAGGCGGAGCGTTATTTTGCCGGCGCAAAGATTGCGCCAAGCGAGCTGACCTACAGCGATACGCCGCTTCTTATCAACAAACTTGCTCAACAAACTCGCTCAAAACCATGAATACCTTTATCACAAATTCGGACGAAAACCGCATAGACAATGACCTTGTACGGCGTTCTTTAGACGGCGACCGCACGGCACTGGAACAGCTTATCCGTCGGCATCAAGGCTTCATCTACAATCTGAGTTTGAAACTAGTCTTGTACCCGCCTGATGCAGAGGATGTTACTCAGGATGTTCTTATCAAAGTCATCACGCATTTGTCGGGGTTTCGTGGTCAAAGTTCCTTTCGGACGTGGCTCTATCGGATTGTAATGAACCATTTTTTGGACATGAAAAAGCGCCGTGCAGAAGATATGACCAGCCTTTCCCGCTTTGCCAATGACGGCGATTTCTTGCTTGCGGTGAATGTTACTGATGAGGACGGGCTTTCGGAAGAGCAAATTGCAGAGACGCAGGTGATGTGTACCGTCGGGATGCTCATGTGTCTTAGCCGTGAACAACGCCTCGTGTATGTGCTGGGCGATGTGTTTTCGATTGACCACAACACCGCATCGGAACTACTTTCCACGACTCCAGAAGCATATAGGCAACAGCTTTCGCGGGCGCGAAAGGATTTGTACAGTTTTATCAACCAAAAATGCGGTTTGGTCAATCCCACAAATCCCTGCCGTTGTAGCAAAAAGACCAAACTCTGGATAGAACGCGGCTTTGTGGCAAAAGACACGTTGCTTTTCAAAGACCAATACACCGAACGCATCCGCGACCACGTGGAAGCGAATATCACCAAGGGTGCGATCATGGTGAAAGATGTGGTGGCAGACCTCTACACCTCGCACCCGATGCTGAATCCGAAAAGCACGGAAACACTGGTGGAGAAGATATTGGGAAATCAAGAATTGATAAGGCTTTTGCGGTTGAATGAGGAGCGGAAACATTAATAGAAAGGTAGTTTATTGCTGATTAGAGCTATTCTCCATTCCCCAAGCGTAGATGCTCTGCAAAATGGGCAGGAGCGATTTGCCTTTTTCGCTTAATTGATAGACCGTAGCGTTCACGCTGCCGTTCAGGAACAACTTTACCACAAAATCATCTTCCTGTAAACTACGCAGTTGGAGTGATAAGATTCTGTCGCTAATGGCGGGCAGTGCTTCTTTCAAGTCGGAGAAGCGTTGTCCGTCGCTATGACGCAGTTGCCAAAGAATGGTCAGTTTCCAGCGTCCGCTCAGTTGATGGAAGAATGTTGTTATCGGGCAGTTATTCAAAATTTCCTGCTCATTCAGAAAGTTAGTTGAGCTTTCTTTGCGGTTCATCATGCGTTTTGGCTTTTCTGTGTTGATGTTACTTTCGTAGTAGTTTGTTTTGTATGCTACTTACAAAATTGTTAGTGGCTGTTTTGCGCACGTTTTCTCTTCGTGCAGCGTTATATTGGCAGTGTTGCAACACAGTCAATCAACAATCTATCTTTTAGACACATTCAGCACGTATTATCCGAAAAATACCGAAAATTATAGTTCTTGCTCTACCATCCAAGGGATGTTTTACCGTAGTTTTGTACTATAATTTATTGTTCGTTGTACCAATGCTTGAATGCAATTTATTTAATGAGGAGTCAATAATGATGACGCTTGCCAGTGGACAAAAAGCTGTAAACTTCAGCACCAGCGATGTTTTGAAAAATCCGTTACGTCTCGACACATTTCGTGGTAAAAAAGTATTTCTCGCCTTTTTGCGTAACACGCAATGTCCGATTTGTAGCCTTTACGTGTATCAACTGCTCAAAATTACAAATACGCTTCGGCAAAACAATACAGAAATGATATTGTTTTACGAATCGTCGGAAGAGAAGATTCTCCGCAATCCCATCTTCAGAGAAAAAATATTGAACGAGAAAAATTTGCACGTTGTCTCCGACCCGGAGCGCAAAATTTATGATGTGTACGGCGTAGAGATTTCGCCCGCAAAGGCAACAATGGAGACATTACAAGCCGGTAATAAAATGGGGCTGATTCAACAGGCGATAGAACTAGGCTTCACCGGAAATGGTCAAGAAGAAGGTACACATCCCGACGCGGTTCCGGCAGAGTTTTTAGTGGATGAACGCCAAATGATTGTGCGTGCCTTTTACGGTGCAGATGCCGCCGACCATCTGCCTTTGCAAGAGCTTGAGGCGTTTGCTCTGAAATCATCCGCAATGCTCGTCTCATAAACATTCGTCACCACGAGAAAACGCAAACGGCACGGACTTCATTCGGAAGCCCGTGCCGTTTCTTATTTGTCAGGATTTTTCTTTCGTTATTTTACGGCACATAGAACGTCGCTGCGGTATCATCGTTTGTACATTTTTTGACGGAGTTTTTCTTCCGTTGGCTTTCGTACAAGACTGCAAACGAAGCACAAAGAGCAGAGGCAATGCTAAAAAGAATAGCCACATCGGTCTTGGTCATTGTTGCTGCGCCGAACAAAAAGTAGAGCGTCGCCAAGACGAAAAAACCAAGTGCAATACCGCCGTAGAGTGCCAAAAAGCCCTTGTTCAATTTCATGGTGGAATCTCCTTACAAAATGAAAAATAATGATTCTCTGCGATTCAGTACGGTGATTGGATGCAAAAAGTTTCATACTATCGCTCACCTCTGCGCCTACTCGTGAACAAAGAGAATAGGCAAGATTTCCATGCCATCTGAGAACTGCAGGATGTTGGTGTAGTATGGAACGAAGCCCACTTGAAGACCACATTCCCATTGTTAGAATAATTTTGTTGAAGCAAGTATTTACGGCACTTCAGTAAAATTTCCGAAGTTTCCACTATCCTTGTATCTTATTCATCGCCATTTGCTGCTGCATTGTCCGCGCCATCCCTTCGGTCGAGCCATCCAGAATAATAATATTTCCTTTGCCGTGTTCGGCAAAATGCTTGATGGACTCCGTCCACATCGAAAAGAGAATTGCTGAGGTATCCATATTGGCGGCTTGCATTTCTTTTGCCGCCATCGTCATACCTTTCGCAACTTCTTCGCGGAACAGTGCAATGCCTTGTCCCCGTAATTGCGCTGCTTGGCGCTCTGCTTCGGCAGCAATACGAATTGCGTTTCCTTCGGCTTCGGCTTGTTTTGTCTTGGTGATAAGCAGTGCTTGACCCTCGTTTTCGGCAGCAGCTTTGAGATTATTCGATGCCACTACTTGTGCCATAGAGCGCATGATTGCTTCGTCGAACGCAATATCATTCATTTGAAGATCAATAAGATGATAGCCCCATTCCTCCAAGGTCTTGTCGAGTTGTTGCTTCACATCTTCCACAATTTCGCGGCGCAATGCCAGAATCTCCGATTGCTTTTTTGTGGCGACAAACCCGCGCACAGAACCTTCCACAGAGCGTACTAATGCTTGCATAAAATTCTGTTCGTCCAAAAACTTGAAGGCAACGTTTTTAATAGCCTCCTCGCTTTGATTCACTACCGCATAAAGAAGCATAGCGGTAAATTTGACATTGGCTTGGTCCGCTGTTATGGCTTGAAACTCAAGTTCTGCCGAGCGATTTTGGATAGAAATACGCCTGAAAACAGACTCTACAAGCGGTATTTTGAAATTAAGCCCCGGCGACATAACGCGCTGAAATTTTCCAAAGACCGTGATCACTGCCACCGTACCTTGTGCGACCGTAGCGACAGAACCCCAAAGCAGTATTAGCAAAACGAAAAATGCTAAACCGTAGAAAATAGCGTTCTCCATAGTACAACTCCAATTAAGCATGAGATAAAAAGAGGATTCAAATAAGGGATATTGTCAACCGTGTTTTTCGCAGTATCAACTGTCAAAGGTTCATTACAAAATCTGTAATCATCATAGATAAGCGTTTGATATTGACTTTCTCTAGGACGTGAGGAGTATTTGGCAGTACGGCTAATTCGCTTGCACGAAGTGCTTTATGGGCGGATACCGTTTCTTCCAATGTGACCATCTCGTCGCGGTCTCCGATACTTATTCGTACTCGTTGTTGAATTGCTTCCAGTGCAGTCGCATCCAGCAATGGTGCATTGCCAAGCGTTATCATCATTTCTTTGGTCTTTTCGACCACACTTGCCCAATCGGAAGCCGGGTGAAGCATTTCCAGCCGTTTGACAAAGCTCGGAATTTTTTCCTTCATGCGCTCCGGGTTCAGCATAGATGCTTCTTTGGCTGCTGTTTCAGGATTCCACGCGAATTTTGTTCCGAGCGTGATAATGGACTGTATGCGCTGTGGCTGCTTATTGGCTAGATAGAGCGCCACATAGCCGCCCATGCTGTACCCGAAAATATGAACAGAGGTTAGGTTGCCGCGCTCAAGGTATAACGCAACATCTTCTGCAAAATGCTCAATGCGGAACGTTTGCCGACTGGCGGGCACAGAACCATGACCATCGAAGTCAAGGCTATGAACGTCAAAGTGTTCTTCCAGGGCTTTAGACAAAGGCTCAAACTGCTGCTTCGAGCCGAGCGCACCGTGGAGTAATAGAAGAGAAGGCTTATTCATCAGCAAAGGCAAATATGAGCATGAGAAAATATCTGAAAATGTGCGTTGGCTTGGGGCGACGTTATGCTGCTTCCATGTCTAACCATTGCAAAGTGATGTCGTCAAGGGTCGTGAGCAGTTCCGCAAGTTCATCGCTGCGTTCCTTGAGAAGTTTATAGTCGCTTTCACCGCTCGAAAGCAGTGTTTCTAATTCCTCTTTACGCTGCTCCAGCGTATGAATACGTTTCTCAAGCGCAGTACGTTCTTTGCTGAGTTGATATTTGTTTTTGCGGGGCTGCGCAGCATTGGTGGCTCGCTGTTGCTCTTCGTCCTGACGGCGTTGTTCGTCCTGTTTAGCGGCGTCGCGGAGCGCTTCTTCGCGGGCGTTTTCGGTGCGAAGCTCTTTTTTCTCCAGATACGTGGAGTAATTGCCGGGGTACTGCTTGATATGTACCATACCGTCAGCGTCCGGCTCGAAGGAATAGATAAATTCAACCGTGCGGTCAAGAAAAGCACGGTCGTGCGAAACGATAATGAGTGCACCGTGGAAAAACTGCAAATACTCTTCTAGGGCGCCGAGCGTTTGAATATCGAAGTCGTTGGTGGGTTCGTCCAGTAGCAGGATATTCGGGTTATTCATCAGAACGCGCAATAGCCCCAATCGCCGACGCTCGCCACCAGATAGTTTCCCGACAAGTGCATTGTATTGATTGGGCGCAAAATTAAATCGTTGGAGCATATCCTTTGCCGTCAAAAAGCGGTCTCGCCCAATACCGGTGTCAATATACTCCGCCACTTCGCGTACCGCAGCCATAACGGAAATTGTCGGGGTGATGTCACTGCTTTCCTGGCGGAAGTAGCCAATACGTGCGGTGGTTCCGATTTTGACGGTTCCGGCGTGAGGTTCGATTTCCCCGACCAAAATATTGAGCAATGTAGATTTCCCTGAGCCATTCGGTCCGATAATGCCAATTCTATCACCCTTAGCGGCTTTGTAGGTGAAATTATGGAAGAGCGTCCGCTCACCTATTTTATGGGAGATATTCACGGCATCGATAAGCTGACTGCCTGCAAATTGATTCCCCACTTCAATTTTAATTTGCTTTAGTTCCGTTGCTTCTCGCAAACGAGCTTGGTCTTCCTGAAGGTTTTTCACCCAGTCAACACGGCTTTTTTGCTTCTTGCGCTGCGCTCGTGCACCCGCTTTGAGCCATGCCAATTCACTGCGAAGACGATTTTTCTGGTGGTCGGCAGTGGCTTCCTCATTGGCGGTTATCATTGATTTGCGCTCAACATAGTTTTCGTAATTGCCCGGAAACGAGATGAGTTTGCCCCTGTCCAGTTCCACAATGCGTGTGGTAACGGCATCCAAGAAATAACGGTCGTGCGTAATGAGCAAAATGGCGCGTGGGGAGGACGCAAGGCGGTCTTGAAGCCATTGCACGGAGTCTGCGTCGAGGTGGTTGGTCGGTTCATCCAAAATAAGCAAGTCCACATCGGACATGAGTGTCTTTGCCAATGCAACCCGCTTTTTCAAGCCCCCGGAAAGATGGGCGATTCGCTCGTCGAAGCGGGAAACGCCAAGTTTTTGAAGCATCGCTTTCGCTTCATTTTCCAAGAGCCAGCCCCCGTCATCGTCTATGGCGCGACTGACTTCATGCAGTTCTTCCTGTACAGTGTGGTAGGAATGCTCTTCATTCTCATTTTCCATAATGGCGCACAGCTCTGCGTGGCGGTGCAGAAGGCGAAAGGTCTTCGGACGAGCTTTCATAACTGCATCTAGCACAAAGTCATCATCATCTACTGCGGGAACTTGACTTAAATACTCGAAGGTGGCTTCTTTATTGAAAGCAACTGTCCCGTCGTCTGCCTCTTCTGCACCAGCAACAATACGCATCAGCGTTGTCTTGCCGACGCCATTGGAGCCAATGATACCAACGTGCTCGCCGGATTCCATACCAAAGGAGATACCGGTAAGAAGAGGAATATCATTATAGGATTTACTGACAGCAGTGGCAGAAAAAATGGTCATGGTTATGGTGGGATGAGAAACAAAATGAGAAGAAGTATTCCGAGAAAATGAATTGTACTGCACCAAATTATGCTAGACTACAAAAATGCAAAAATCCCTATCAATAACCCCAAGTTGTCTGCGGGCTTTCTTGGGGCGATACGAAGGTTAGGAGCGAATGGATTAAGCAAAATCTTATTTCTCATTGAGTTAAAAAAATGCCCTGTGCTCTTTTTTGCAAGTAGATTTATGAATATGTTTTTACCAATTTTTTTTCTTGATACATTAAACCTTTTCTATTTTCGTGCGCTCAGAAGCTACAATATCACTCAATTGCAGTGATTACTATTTTTTTTACCCATTTTTTGGAGTATTGTTATGCGTAAATTTGGTCTTGTATTGCTCGCAGCATTTGCTTTTGCTAGCGTTTCTCCTGCTTTCGCTCAAGAGAAAAAAGAAGAGAAGAAAGAAGAAACGAAAAAAGACAAAAAAGTGAAAAAAGAAGAAACGAAAAAAGAGAAAAAAGAAGAAAAGAAAGAAGAGAAAAAAGAAAGCAAATAATGCTGTCGGTACAACACATAGAGAATATAAAAGCCGGAACTTCAAAAGTCCGGCTTTTTTTATGTTCAGCATGAATTGGATGACGTTGGTGAACAGCGAGAAACAGGTGCAAATCACGGCAATATCCTTGAAGAAAGATAATTTTTCTGAAGTGAGAGAGAAATGTGAGAATCTTCGTTGATTTTTGTATCTTACAAGTCTTACTAACTCTAAGAATCATACCCCAGAAAAAATGTTTGCTCTGTATTACAATCAGAGTGCATTTCTTGAACTGAACACGATTGTCGAAGCAGATTGAATCAGATTATGGTAGAAACACAACAAGATAGTCCACCCAATCTCGTCAAGCAGCGAGAAAGCGGTATCGCAGAAATCATGCCGGAAACAGCAGTTTTGTCAGCAGCCTCTACCGATGTTGCCTCTGAAACCGAGGAACAACCGTATATTTTGATTGTTGACGATGTGCCCGTGAATTTACAAGCATTGGAAAGTATCTTGCAAACACGCGGGTTTCGTGTGATAAAAGCGACCAATGGCGAGCAGGCACTGGAACTGGTGGCTCAAGAAAAGCCTGATTTGATTCTGCTGGATGTCATGATGCCGAAGATGAATGGCTATGAAGTGTGCCAGCATCTCAAAGAAAACCCCGCCACGTCGAAAATTCCGGTTATTTTTCTCACTGGGCGCAATGATTCTTATTCTGTTATTAAAGGCTTTGCTTCCGGTGCTCTTGACTACGTTGTTAAGCCCTTTCACGCGCCGGAGTTGCTTGCCCGAATCAACACACATCTTGAACTCAAGCGCTCGCGCGATACAATTTTGCGCTACAATCATCTTCTCAATGCGGAAAAGCGCCGTGCGGAGCAGCTGTTGCTGAATATTTTACCCGCTTCTATCGCCGACCGCCTACAAAATGGCGAGCGCCAGATTGCTGATAAGGTTGACGACGCAACAGTCATCTTTGCTGACGTTACCAACTTCACGCCTCTTTCGGAAAACTACTCTGCCGAAGAAATCGTAAGCCTTCTCAATTCGCTCTTCTCTGCCTTCGATGCGCTTGCTGAAGAATATGGCGTTGAGAAAATTAAAACGATGGGCGATAGTTACATGGCTGCCTCGGGCATTCCGATTGAACGTCCGGATCATGCAGAAGCTGCGGTGAACATGGCGCTTTCTATGCTGACGGTGCTGGCTGAAGTCAATGCTGCATCGGGTAATAATCTCAATATCCGCATCGGTTTGCATTGTGGTCCCGTAGTGGCGGGCGTTATCGGGGTGAAGAAGTTTATTTATGACCTTTGGGGTGATACGGTTAATACTGCTTCACGCATGGAATCTCATGGCGAAGCGGGGAAAATCCATGTTTCGGAGGCTCTCTACACCAAACTCCACGATAAATATCGTTTTCAGGAACGCGGTAATATCGAAATCAAAGGTAAAGGCTCAATGAAGACGTATTTTGTTCTCGGTAAATCATAAGTCAATAAACAAAATAGTGTTATAGCCATAGCGTTGCTGCCACAGCAACAATTCACTATTCCCTTACACACAACTGATAATTCCATTCTTAAGGAGTTTTGTGTATGAAGATTGTCCAGCCCAAAGACAGGCTAGAACTTCAGAATGACGGTACGCTGGAAGTGTTTTTTATTGGTACCGGCTCTGCCTTTGCGCAAGAGCACTACCACACGAATTTTCTTATCGTCAAGGGCAACGACCATATTCTTGTAGATTTCGGTGCAACGGGTCCCATTGCTTTCCCAACCACCACAGGTCGCCCGGTAACCGATGTTGAAACGCTTTTTATTACGCACAGTCATTTTGACCATGTGGGCGGTGTAGAGTATTTGGCGCTGCTGAATCGTTATGTAGGCATGACTGCACTGGAGCGCCCCAAAATGAAAATGATTATTAACGAGCAATACCAACGCATTCTTTGGGAAATGACTCTTCGAGGCGGAATGGAATGGAATGAAGTGAATCGCGAAGGCGAGCGTCTTACGTTTACGGACTTTTTTGAGATTATTCGTCCCAATCTGCGCACCTCAGTTCCGCGTGAGGTCTGGGAGGTAGAGTATGGCTCTATCAAGCTGGAAATATTTCGTACCAATCACCTTCCGGCACAGCCTTTTCCATGGCAGCAGTCCTTTGTAACATATGGTGTTTTTATTGATGACCGTGTGTTTATTTCTGGTGATACAGTTTTTGATACCGAACTTATCGGTATGTACAGCGACAGAGCCGAATATATGTTCCATGACTGTTCTTTTATGCCGAACCCCGTCCATGCGTCGCTTCCTGAGCTAAGAACGCTGCCCGATGAAGTGAAAAAGAAAATATTCTTGGTGCATTATCCCGATAAAGCAGACCAGCATGATTTTACAGGCTTTGCGGGCTTAACGAAGCAAGGGTATCGGTATGTTTTTGATTAAGACACGAAGCCGTACAAATCATTCATTCTGTGCGTTTTCAATTTTTGCCTTTTGTCATTATTCCGGCTATGTATGAATCCCGAATCCCTGGGTTATACTATCACCGAACACGATGTTGAGCGTATGTTCTCCAGCATTAGCTCCAATGCAAGTAGAAGTGCTTTTCAGTCACCTGACAAGTATGAAATTCTTCCTGATACAGAATTTGCTCGTCAGGTGCATCTCCATACCATGACAGCAAAGAGTCTTTCAAGCGATACAATAGCAGCAATTATCGAACCTGACGGTGTAGAATGGCAAGGCATCTCCTACAAAGATTACTGGTCGGCATCAGCATTTCATTGGAAAACAGCTTCTCAGTTTGCCGCCTCCAGCGCTCATTGCACAAAAGATGAGTTGGCAGAAGCACACTGGAATGTCGTGCTGGCAGAAATCGCTTCCACCGGTGTCATCCTTCGCAACACGCCTGCTTTTGCGGCACTCCGTGAACTGGAAGAACAATCCGACCGTGCCCGACAAATTAGCTATTTCAAACTCTGTCTTACTTTTCCGACTGTCGAAGCCTATTCCGAAAGCCTGACTCGGCGGGATTTGAATACGATTGAGCGCATGATTCTCACCTACGGCGAAGCCTGCTGCTACGCCTCGCGTAAAGATGAAGAACCCTTTGAACATTCTGCCCTGAAGTTTGTCAATCTATGCAGCCTTGACCTGCCTGCCATGTCTGCCCCTGCATATCAGCTTTTGGTGATGCTCCGACAATTTGGTAAAGCAAAAACTGAGGCAACCGAAAAGCTCAGAAGCTACCTCTATCAGCTTCGGACGCAGCATCCATCACCTTTTGTGCGGCTCTATACCGAAATTCTCTATCAAGAGGACACCCTCAATGCTGACTACTGGGGAGGAAGCGTCAAGCAAAAAATTATTTGGACGTTTCGCGCTGTCCAGACGCTTGAAATGGCTGCATCTCTTGGTGTACCTTCCTCATGGTACAGTTATTTGCAATATACCATTGCACAACGGAGTTCGTACTCCGGTATTTATGATATTGCCCGCGATATGATTCAAGGTTTGGAGAAAGCTGAGTCACTCTATGCTTTGGTGGCTCGCGGATATTATTGGGCGGAGCAGGATGAGCATCAAAAGTCTGCCGCTATTTATCAAGAATTGGTAAAACTTATCGAAGGTGAACAAACCGCCTCTGCACGCAGTACCTTTGAGCATATTCCCGCCATTAAGCAACAGGATATTGCCTTTTGCTATTATTATGCGGCTCAAGCAATGTTTAGTATTCGTGCGGACGAAGAACAAATTGGTCTGTGTGCAAGTTATATCGAAAAATTCTTCTTGTGGTCAGAATATCTTTCTCTTTCTGCACGGCTTGTGTTGCAAGAGATTTGTCGTGCTATGCAAAGCGAACTCCTTGATGATTTACCTCAAGCTGTGGAGCACTACGAAGAATATGTTCGGTTGCTTACCGAAGACGATTATATCAGCAAGATTAAGACGTTGTCACATCTTGCGCAGTTGTACGCAGAGTATTTGCAAAATTTCACCAAAGCTGACGAACATTTGCAAGGATTGAAGCGCTTGCTGCCGCAAATACAGATGAATTCGGCACAGCACCTGACGGATGTAGTTGCGAACGACGAAGCACTTATCGCAGACCATACAACGCTTATTCAACTCTGGCTTACCAAGTATTCTCTCAAAGCCACACAAAAAGTTATGTCCTCGCTGGATTCTGTGACGAGTCAGCTTGGCTCTGCTTTTCAAATGCTCGAAAACCAGAATGAGCGTTTGGTATCGGCGAATGAAAATCTGGTGGAGTTGAACAACGAGAAAAACGAGTTTTTAGGAATTGTTGCCCACGACCTCAAAAACCCACTCGCCAGTATTCTGCTCGGTATCGAAATGCTTCAGCGTTATCAAGATCGTATGACAGCCGACCAGCAGTTCAAGAGACTGGGCGATATGCGCACGACGAGCCGTCGTATGCAGGCAATTATCACCAATCTGCTTGATGTCAACGCGGTTGATACGGGCAAATTTACCCTAACTCCTGCGAAATTTAATTTTTCCGATGCCGTGCGTGCCGTTGTGGAAGATTATATTGAGAGGGCAAAAGAGAAGAATATCACGTTGAACTTTGAAGCGGAGTCATCGGATATTATTGCTTTTGCTGATAACAATGCGACTGTGCAGATATTGGATAATCTCGTCTCCAATGCAGTTAAATACTCACCTTTCAATACAACGGCGTGGATTAGTGTTCGTGTGGTTGATGCTAAAGTGCAGTGTCTTGTGAAAGACGAAGGTCCGGGCATATCCGAGGAAGACAAAAAGAAACTTTTCGGCAAATACGCCCGCCTTTCAGCAAAGCCAACTGGGGGCGAGCACTCTACGGGACTTGGGCTTTCCATAGTCAAAAAACTCGCCGAAGCAATGCACGGCACGGTTTGGTGCGAATCTGAACTTGGCGATGGCGCAACGTTCATATTGGAACTGCCAATGCAGGATGTTTGATTTTTCTGCACTTCGCCACCTTTCCCTTTCCTACCTTCATGAACCAAGAGATTGAATCGCTTCCTAATGAACTTCAACACCGCTCCAGACTTCTGCGGGTGCTTGGCTTGGGGTTTGGTGTCGCCGTTACTATTGGTGCCACGGTGAGCGGGGGTATTTTACGCTCTCCTGCAGAAGTTGCAGCTTATCTACCAAGTGTATGGATGTTCGTTGGGATTTGGTTTGTCGGTGCGCTCTATGCGTTTGTTTGTTCTGTTTCCTTTGCTGAACTCAGTACCATGATGCCACACTCAGGTGGTCTATATGTCTTTACTCATAAGGCGTTAGGTGATTATGCAGGTTTTGTGGTTGGATGGGCGGATTGGCTCACCAGCTGTGGCACGGTGAGCGCATCGGCTTTGCTTATCAGTGATGTTGCAGCCGGAGTGGTGCCTGTGCTTCATGGGAAAAGCCTACTGCTCGCATCGGCTCTGGTGCTGCTTTTTACTCTTCTTCAGTGGAGCGGTATTCGCACGAGCAGTGCCGTGCAGGGAGCAACAAGTTTTTTGAAAGCTCTGGCGCTTGTGATTGTTGCTGTTGCTGCATTTTCCGTGAACCATGACTCTGCTGCCCCTTTGTTAATTTTGCCTAATGCCACCAATGCCGCTGCTGCGTTCGCGCCTGTCGGTGCTTCTGCTCAATCTCTCTGGTCTTTGTTCATAGCGACGACACTGGCATTGCAAATAGTGATTTATATGTACGACGGCTACTACGGAGCGGTCTATTTTGGTGAAGAAGTTCGCAATCCGGGTCGTGATATTCCGCGGTCTATGTTTGCAAGCGTTTGGATAGTCGGTGTCATCTACATTCTGCTCAACGTCGCTTTTGTCTATGTCTTGCCGATTTCGAGTATCGCCTCTTCTGATTTTGTTGGTGGAGCCGTAGCAAAACGTACCTTCGGTGCTTCGGGTGACATCGTGGTTCGTTCGTTAATTATTTTGTGTGAGCTTTCCACCATCAACGCCTTTTTCTTGTTTGCTACGCGCACGCTTTTTGCCATGAGCCGCGATGGACTCTTCTCTTCACGCGCTGTGCGTGTAAGCAGCAAAGGAACGCCAACGGTGAGTCTTTTTATGAGTATGCTGGTAGCGTTATTGTTTTTGCTTTCAGGATCGTTTGAAAAAGCACTTGCTGTTCTTACCTTTGCAGTGGTTGTTAATTACGCATTGTCTTTTGCGGCAGTTTTTGTGCTACGTCGTCGTGAGCCTAATGCGCCGCGCTTATACAAGGCGTGGGGCTATCCGTGGACAACAGGCGTTGCACTTGGGGTTTCGTTGTTGTTCTTGCTTGGCTCCATAGTCAGCGATATGCAGCACAGTCTTTATGCTATTGCTTCGCTTGCTGCCAGCTATCCTGCGTATCGGTTGATGCGAAAATACTTTCCTCAAGAATTGTAGTGTCATGCATTTAGGTAATGCAGATAAACTAAAGATACAAGTTTTGTACTTTCATGTATTTCGATAAAATCGTGCCTCTTCAGCCATAAAACTGTAACAATCATTGGGAAACGGGCAAATATCGCCGTAAATTTGTCGCTTTGGAATTGTTGCATCTTTTTACTTGTCATTATGTTTCTACACCACTTCTCCCGCCGCATTGCAATTATAGCTTGTAGTGCATTGTGTGTTTTGCCCAATCTTCAATCCCAAGGGCTGGAACAGATCCGCTCAAGTATTGATGCTCGCTCGAAAGCTATTGAAAGCAAAATGCTTACGTGGCGACGTGACTTTCACCAAAATCCGGAACTGGGTAACCGCGAGGTGCGCACGGGCAAAATAGTTGCCGAGCACCTGAAAAAACTAGGCTTAGAAGTGAAAGCGGGCGTAGCATACACGGGCGTAGTAGCTGTGCTAAAAGGCGGAAAGCCGGGACCTGTGATTGCGCTCCGTGCCGATATGGACGCGCTTCCCGTTACAGAGCAAGTGAACGTACCCTTCGCCTCCAAAGCCCGTTCTACTTACAATGGGCAAGAAGTTGGTGTGATGCACGCTTGCGGACACGATGCACATACGGCTATGCTGATGGCGGTGGCAGAAATTTTGTCAGAAATGAAATCGGAACTACGCGGAACAGTGAAATTTATTTTTCAGCCTGCTGAAGAAGGAGCTCCTGAGGGCGAAGAAGGCGGCGCAGAACTGATGATAAAACAAGGTGCGTTGGAGAACCCTACGCCCGATGTCATCTTCGGCTTGCACGTTTTCGCGGGTGTAGAGACCGGTAAAATCACATTCCGTCCCGGTCCGACGATGGCTGCTGTGGATTTTCTTAAAATTGTTATCAAAGGGCGCCAAACGCATGGTGCAAAGCCCTGGGCGGGTATTGATCCGATAGTAGTCTCGTCGCAAGTCGTGATGGGTTTGCAGACGATTGAAAGCCGTCAGGTGGATGTAACGAAAGAGCCTTCCATTATCACCGTTGGCACTATGCACGGTGGAGTGAGGAACAACATTATTCCCGATAGCGTAGAGATGACTGGAACTATTCGCAGCTATGACGACGGGATGCAAGAGCAGATGCACACCCGTATCAAGCAAACCAGCGAGTATATTGCCAAGGCAAGTGGCGCGAGCGCAGATGTATCAATTCGTAAACAATATCCTGCTACCGTCAATGACGATAAGCTCACAGCGCTTATGTCGCCAACACTCCAGCGCGTAGCAGGTTCCGAGAATGTCAGCACTGCACAAAAGCAAACCGGAGCCGAAGATTTTTCTTTTTATCAGAAAAAAATTCCCGGAATGTTTTTCTTCTTAGGTATCACCCCCAAAGAAAATCTCGCTATGGCTGCTGCCAACCATTCACCGCAGTTTTATGTGGATGAACAAGGGCTGATAGTAGGTGTGCGAGCGTTAGTCAATCTCGTCTTTGACTACTCCGCTTTTGGCAAAACTGCTTCGCCATCCGGCGGTAAAAAATAACTATGACGTTTACATGACAGGGGTACATCGGCATTGTTCTGTCTCCCCTTATCTTTTCATTCTTGCCCGAATTATGGAACAAAAAAATTCTTTGCTCAAAACACTGCTCCGCACAGTTATCAGTCTCGCATTACTCGTTGGTTCGATGGCGTTTGCGCTTAAGGATGTGAAAAATCTTGATGAGCTTCTGGGCGCATTCAAGCAAGCAAATTATTGGTGGGTTCTGGCAACAATTCCCGTGATGCTGCTTTCACACTATCTCCGCGCAATGCGCTGGATAACGATGATGAAACCGATTCAAAGTGGTATTCATGTGATGAACGCTTTTTCGGGTGTTATGATTGGCTACATGATGAATAATCTTACGCCACGCGGCGGTGAGCTTGCCCGCCCCTTTATTCTCAGCCGCCGCGAGAATGTCCGCTTTTCCACTGCGATTGCAACGATACTTGTCGAGCGGGTGATTGATATTTTGAGTTTGAGTGTTTTTGTCCTTATCACCTTTTACTATCTGCACATTAAGATTGCTCAGGTGTTCCCGCAAATAAACAGTCAGTTGCTTTTGCGGCTCTTGGTGCTGCCAGTTGTCGGATTGATGGCGTTGATTGTTTTGCTTATCACGACCAATTTTGGCGAATGGCTTTTACGCGTAAGCGTGAAGCGCTTTTCCGAGAAATGGTATATGAAGTTGCATAATTACCTCGAAGCATTTATTAATGGCTTTAGCATCTTCAAGTCTCCCGGACTTTATTGGCGGGTGCTTTTGGAAACGGCTGCTATTTGGGCGTTGTACTTGGTGCCACTCTACCTTATGTTTTTGGCATTTGGGTTTGAGAAAACCTATAATTTTGGTTGGTTCGATGCAAATGTACTTTTAACTATGACCACCATTGGTATTACGATTGCTCCTACGCCGGGCGCATGGGGCATTTATCACAGTTTTGCGCAAATCACTCTCGCGCAGTTCTATGGTATGCCAAGCGAAAAAGCGCTTGCCTTTGCGTTTGTGGCGCATGGTGTCGGGTATTTTCTGAATATCTTGGTGGGCGGAATTTTCTTTATGCGCGAGCAGGCACGCGGTATTTCGTGGCGCTCCGTCTCTCATGCTGACGAAGTTGCCGCAGCCGATGGCACAGCACCGTCCACTTCAGGCAATCAATAAATCTCATTTCACATTTCTCATGGAACCATTTGTAACTCCGGAGCGGGCAGAAAAGCTACGCCGCGCCCTCGAACGCAAACAACCGACACTCACTCTCGTTCTCGAAAATGTCCACGACCCGCATAATGTCTCGGCTGTCTTGCGTTCGTGCGATGCTGTTGGTGTGGTGGAGGTTTATCTTGTCTATAACGGGCGGCAAAAATTTCCCGACCTTGGTGAGAGAAGTTCTGCCAGTGCGAAGAAATGGATAGATATGCACCAATTTTCGCGGGTGGAAGACTGTTTTGCATTACTACGAGAAAAAGAGTACAAGATTTTTACAACTCATATGGCAAACGATGCTGTTTCGTTGTATAGCCTTGATTTGACGGGACGTGTGGCACTGGTCTTTGGAAACGAGCATAGTGGAGTGAGTGACGAAGCGCTTCAGTTGGCAGATGGAAATTTTCTTATCCCGCAAGTGGGCATGATTCAAAGTTTGAATATCTCGGTTGCTTGCGCGGTGAGCTTGTTCGAGGCATCCCGTCAGCGCTGGGGCGCAGGGATGTACGATTCGCCACAATTCTCCAATGAAGAATTTGGCGCGAAGTTTTTAGATTGGCAAATGCGGTGAGGTAAACTTCCTACTTGCCTGAGTGCATCAAATGTACATGAACGACACAAAAACTTTTTTCCACCGGTGTCTGCTGGGTATTTGCGTCATTTTTGCTGTGGCAATGATGGCTTCTACTCCACCGCCTGAATTACACCAACCACTCAGGCGACTACCCAACGTTGCTTTTCGGTGCGGTGAGGAATTATCTTATACAGTTCGGTATGGATTCATTACTGCCGGCGAGGGTAGTTTTCGTATTCGTCCGCAGATAGCCTTACGCAATGGTGTTCCCTGCTATGACGTGAACTTTGAAGTTCGCTCGCTGAAAAGTTTAGAGTGGATATATCGGGTCCATGATACCTATCGGACACTCATTGACACGAGCGGTATTTATCCTGTCTTTTTTGAACAGCACAACCGCGAGGGCGCATACCGTCGGGATTTCTGGGCTGAATTTGACCACGCAAAACGGGTTGCAACAACTTCGGAGGGCGAATTTCCTATTGAACCTTTTACGCACGATGTGGTTTCGGCACTTTTTTATGTGCGTACTCAGGATTTATCCGGCTTGAAAAAAGGTGATGTCATTGCCCTTAAAAACTTTACTGACCGCCAAAGTTATGCTCTCAATGTGCGCGTATTGGGGCGTGAGACCGTAAAGGTAGAAGCAGGAACTTTTCGCTGCATAGCAATTGAGCCGCTTGTCATGGAAGGTGGTCTCTTCAAAAGCGATGGGCGCATTGTGGTTTGGTTCACCGACGATGCGCGAAAGATGCCCGTGAAGGTCGCAACAAAAGTGCTTATCGGGACGATAGACGTTGAATTGAGAAACTTTTCCAAGCCGTAATCCACCGTTCTGGCGGCGTAGTGGATTGTTTATTAGGGCTTGGGTTCTTCTTCCAGTGAAATCCCCTTCATTAGGGTTGTTGTATCAATCGTGCGGCTTTTCCATTGGATTCTTCCCTGCTTGACACGGATAAAGGAGTTTATTCCGATGGCAACGACAAAAAGTACACCGATGGGATGCAGGAGGATACTTGCGGCAAGGGGATGTTTGTACTTGATAGAAATAGCAAGGCGAAGTAGCAGATTCAGAGCGATAGCACCCAAAGAAATCCAGCGCAGTTCCGAAAACCATACCGTTATGTATGGCAGTACGCACGCCACGAGGAGCATGGCGAGGAGCGCAAAAAAACCGATAGAGCTGTAGCCAACCAAGCCAAAGAGATTTTTTGTAAAGCCGTTCCAGACTTCATCGAAATTTTTATACATTCGGCAGAAAACGGCATCCGTTCCGGCAGTGGTAATCATCCGCAAACCCCGCTGTTTTGTGGCACGGCTCAGTTCTACATCTTCCACCACGTGTTTGCGAACGGATAAATGTCCGCCAAGTTCAATATATGCTTGCCGAGTGAAAGCAATCCATTGTCCGTTTGCTGCGGCGAGCGATGGATATGCCGAAGTGTACGTCAGCCATAGCGGAAGACCTGCATAGACAAACATATCCACAATGGGCACGGCAAGCTGCTCAGGAAGTGATTCGGTTTGCTGTTGTGGAAATGCAGAAAGCATACTAAGGTCGTAGCGCTGCATCCATCGGACGGTATTCTCGACGGCATTTGGGGCGTGGGTGTTATCAGCATCTGTGAAGATATAAATAATTCCTCGTGCTGTCGCGCTCAGTTGTTGGCAAGCCCAATTCTTGCCTGTCCATTCGGGCGGGAGTGGTCTGCCTTGTACAAGGCGGATTTGAGGGTAATGCTTTGCAAACTCTTGCACGATTTCTGAGGTCTTGTCTTCTGAATGGTCATCAAGTACGATAATTTCCATGTTTTTGTAGCTCTGTGCTAGTAGCCCTGCCAGACAGTTCCCAATATTTGACGCTTCATTCCGTGCCGGAACAAGGACGGAAACAAAAGGATTCGATGCGTATTGCTGCTCGTTTGCAGGCGGCGGCACGTCTCGCAGCATTGGAGCGGTGATGAAATTATAAATGGTAATTGTCAAAAAGACTGTCAGGACAGCCAGCGCCATGTAAATCAAAACCGTAATCATGCGTTATTGTTGCGTTTGAGGGCGTGGGAAGAAATTCGGAAAGCGCTCTAAAAAGTCGCTTGATTTCGCCGAATATACCTAATTTTCACCACTTTGTGCGGGTAAATTTGTATTTTCGTGCGTAACAAATTAGTGAAAATAAAATTAGCTCGGTATGAATCCAACAGATAATCGTAGCAGTCTTCCCAGCGTTACGGTCGTTACTATCGCCTTCAACGCTGAGAAATTCATTCGCAAAACGCTTGAAAGCGTGATTGCGCAGGACTATCCGCGTCTTGAGTATTTAGTGATAGACGGTGGCTCCAAGGATGCAACTCCGGCGATTATCCGCGAATATGCCGAAATGCCAGCAAGCCGTATTGCGTGGTGGGTGAGTGAGAAAGATAGTGGCGTATCGGAGGCATTCAATAAAGGAATTGCAAAGCACACAGGCGATTTTATCGGCTATATGAATGCCGGAGATTATTTTGCCTCGCCCGATGCACTCTCACAACTCTTTAGCGTTTGTGCAGCACAGCCCGATGCCGATATTGTTTTTGGGAAAGCTCGTTTGACTTTTGAAATTGCGCCCGAAAAAATAGTTGGCTCGCCGCATCTGCCCGGAGATAAGCTCCCAACTGCTCATCAGGCAATGTATTATAATCGTCGCGTTTGGGAAAGATATGGTACATTTAGCATGAACTACCGCTATGCAATGGATTATGAACACTATCACCGCCTACGGAATAGCGCCAAATGGGCATTTTCGGATACCATTGTTGCTGAGCGACCGCTCACTTCTGCCCGAAATAGTTTCGGCAATCCTTCGCGCACGTACCGTGAGTATCTGAAAGCAGACATGCAACACAATAACCTTGGTATCGTCCTTAACTACATAAAATTTCTCCGAGATAAACTCAAGGAGTCCTTTCGCTAAATTATGATGTAGGCAAGTTTGTAGAACTATGGAACTAAATCAAGTCACACTTCCCGCGCTCAGCATCGCCGACTCGGTGCGGTTTTATCGTGCTATGGGGTTTGAACTTATTGTGAATGAACTTCATTACGCGCGCTTCAAGTCAACAGTTGGGAATGCGACATTTTCCGTACACGCGGTTGATGTTCTTGGTAAGTCACAGGGATTTGTTCTGTATTTTGAATGTGAATCGCTCGACGAGCATGTTACTGAACTACAATCAAAAGGTTTCGTTTTTTCTCAAGAACCTCAAGATGAGACTTGGCTATGGCGTGAGGCACGGCTCACAGACCCGTCAGGAAATGAAATTTGTCTTTATTACGCTGGTGAGAATAGGCTTAATCCGCCCTGGCGTGTGAAGGAATAGTCATTTCGCTTGCATTCTCGAACTCAAATTTACCCTTCAAAACTCACCATTTCTGGAAAAGCTATGGGACAACTCTGGGACAGACTACGGCGCGTCGGAGAATCATACATCAATGATTTCAGCCGCGAAGACCCCGATTATTCAAAACTCGACCCCAAAATCCTTGAGGAGTTGCGCAGAAAAGCGAACACCCCGGGCGCTTCACGCTCGACATCGCATCGCGGTTACGAGACCGAAGAAGAGCGCCTCAAACGGCTTATCAATGAAGCGGCGAATCCACAAGAAGCGCAGCAGCAGAGCTCATCCAGCCAACAACAATCGTCCCCGCCACCAAAGCACGGCGGAATGGGCTTGGAAGAAGCACTCCGTGTTCTCGGTTTGCCTGCCAATGCCAGCGTGGACGACATGAAACGTGAGTACAAAAAACTTATGATGCAGTACCACCCCGACCGTGTCAGCCACCTCGACCAAAATGCACAAAACCAAGCCCGCGTGAAGGCACAACGCATTAACGAAGCGTACCAAGTAATTAAGGTACTCAAAGGTATTTGAATCGCCTCTCGAATTCAAGCCTTATTTTTTCACTTTTCAACGAACTATGACTATCTCATATTTTCTTGACCAGCTTAATTATACAGTCTGGGCAAATAACCGAACGCTGGCGAGCATCGAAGCGCTTGCACCCGTAGATGGCAAAGACCAAGCCATTAAACTCCTTTCCCACGTTGTGGCGGCGCAGTTTATTTGGTATGCCCGCGTTACTGGCAAGCCCGAAACGGCGCTTCCCGTTTGGGGCGTAATGACCACAGACGAAATCCGTGACCGTATCCCCACTATAGATGCGTTGTGGAAAGAATATCTACAAAGCAAGACAGATAATGACCTTCAGGTGCTTTCCTTCGGCTATAAAAATACACTCGGTAACGAATATAACAACACATTACTCGAAATACTGACTCACTTCCCTATGCACTCTGCCTATCACCGCGCTCAGGTGGCAACGCTTGTTCGCCAAAACGGAGGTGTGCCTGCGGTGACGGATTATATTCAGTTTGCTCGTGAGCAACATAAACACTAGGTAGCATCAACGCTAGTTTGTAATCAGCCCGATTCTTTCCGGTTGCCCATTTCTCTTGTTTTCTTGTCTTTCATGCTCAAACCGCCTGTTTACATTTTCACAGACTTCGACGGTACGATTACTCGCGAAGACCTTGGCGACAAAATGTTTGAGGTCTTTGGTAAATTTAGCGAATACTATCCCCGTCTCACAAGTGGAGAACTGACCGTGCCGGAATACTGGCACTTGCTCGCTGCATCCATCACAAGCGAAACCACGCCGGAGATGCTGCGCTCGTGGGCAAACGAGCAGCCTGCCGATGAGCATTTTCGGGGGGTTGTGCAGTTTTGTCGTGAAAAAAATATTCCCCTGACGGTCGTTTCCGATGGGTTTGATGTGTATATTGATGCCGTGCTTGAGCGCGAAGGTGCTGGCGAATTGCCGCGCTTTTGTAATCAACTTCTCTATAACAATGGCGCTTTTACACCGTTTTTCCCAGGACGAGACGAATCCTGTACGTGCTTTTGTGCTTCGTGCAAACGCAATAGCGTATTGCGGAGCGTACCGCCTGAAGCACTTGTAATCTATATCGGCGACGGCTATTCCGATTTTTGTGCTGCCGACCATGCCGATATTATTTTTGCCAAAAAGGCACTCGCAGCTTATTGCAATCATAATCGGCTTCCGCATTATCCTTTTTCTACTTTTGCCGATGTGCAGACAATCTTGGTGCAACTCCTTGAACGCCGCCGCTTGAAATATCGCCATCAAGCGACGTTGCGGCGCAAAGAGGCGTTTGAAACTGAATAGGCAAGTCCCCCTTTTTCACAATGAAACGAGCGGTATAGTCTTTATCTATACCGCTCGTTTTTGTAGATGCTTTGATTTCGCGTACTGCTTATTTGCCAATACTTTTGGTTATGCCGCCGAAGACTTGCTGTAACACATCCGTTGTGCGAGCTACGGGGTTCTGGCGGATATTTTTTTCCTCTTGTGCCACCATCATGAACAATCCATCAAGCGCTCGCTGGGTTACATAGTCCGGTAAGTCTGGGTTCACTTTTTGTACGAACGGAATTTTGTTATAGGTCTGGGTAATTTGCCCCCAATATTTTGTCGCTTCTACTTTGTCAAGTGCATCGCTAATAGTGGGTTTGAATTTTTGCGCTAGTGCCGCCGATGTGGTGCGCTGCAGAAAATCCGTTGCGGCGCGTTCGTTACTGCCGTTTAGGATAGACATTACGTCATTGAAATTGAGTTGTTTGATAGCATCCAAGAAAATGGGCAATGCGTCCGATGCTGCTTGTTCTGCTGCGCGGTTCATGGAGGTAACGGCTTGGTCGGCAACGCTTCCCAAACCAATTTTGCGCACACCGTCTTCTACCATTTTGAATTCCGGCGGGAAAGGAATTTTGATGAGAGGATTGGCTAAATATCCGTCAGGCTTGGAGACTATCTCAACACCTTTTCGAATACCGCTAGTGAGCGCCTCTTGCAGACCGCTTGAAGCAAGGCTTGGCGTAAGAGTTGTTTGTGCTGGTGTTGCCGCTGGTGTAGGCGTTGTAGGAGCCGGAGTCGTTGCTGGTGCAGCAGTCGGTGTAGCGGTCGTAGCCGCCGGAGCTGTTGCTGGGGTACTTTTTGCCGGAGCGGCGGTTGTTGTTGTTTTCGACGTTGACTTTGTGGTTTTTGCCGGAGCTTTTTTCGTAGTGGTGGTCTTTTTGGTTTGTGCAAAGGCAATGCTTGTGCAAGTGAGGGCAGATATAGCTACAAGAGCAATAATGCGAGAGTATTTCATAATCAATGGTAGAAAAGTAAAAAAAGTTGCGGGCTAATGAGATTTTGACAACAAGGCTTTGGAAAATGTTTAATTGTTTGCATACCTGACGAAATCTAGTGCCGTGCCACGCCGCCATCCACATTGAGGGTTTGCCCGTTGATAATGCCGGAGGCGGGCAGCGCCAAAAATGTAACGACATTGGCTATATCGTGCGGTTCGTCGCCCCGCTGAACGCTTTGGGTGGGGAGAATATGTTCCAGAATGGAGCTACTCACGCGCCCGCCTTGTTCAGGGCGCTGAATTGCCGTCAAGCCAACGGTAATAGCATTTGCTGTAATGCCATATTTGCCGATTTCACTTGCCAGAGACCGCACAAAACCTATCACGCCCATTTTGGCGGTCACGTAGTGTGTTAAATACGGCGTTCCAAGCCAGACCGTATCGGACGAAAGCGCGATAATGCGTCCGAAGCCTTTTTCTTTCATCGAAGGCAAGACGGCTTTAGTAGTAAGGAAAAGGCTGTTCAGATTCAAGTCCAGCATTTGCCGCCATTGGTCGAAGGAAAGCAGTTCAAAGGGTTCTTCTTCGTATTTGCCGACATTATGGACGAGAATATCAATTCTGCCAAACTCTTTCAGCACGGTTTGTGCCATGCGCTGCACATCGTCGGGGTTGGTGGCATCTACTTTTAGGCTCAGGACTTTTGCGCCTGTTGCCTCCACAGCCCGTGCAGTCTCGCTTGCATCTGCGATGTCGGCAATGACAATAATTGCGCCTTCTTCGGCGAGGCGTTCGCAAAAAGCGCGTCCGTTGCCGACTGCTGCTCCGGTGATAATGGCAACACGACCTTGCAAGCCGCGTTCATACTCGTGTATTTGCATAGTATTGGAAATGCTGAAAAATACCGACTACTTGAAGAATAGCCGAAAAACGGTAGTTCATTATTGAACCGCCAATTTACGCACTTTTCCGCAAATTCGTTTGCTTGAATTCTCTGAGGGGTTTTTACTGTAATGATGGGAGATTTCGTTGGAGAGGAAATAACCAAGATGAGTACAGATTCAGCATTTCTCTGCAACCCGCAATTTTGCGCTTCTGGCACGGGGATTGATACTTATTTCTTCGTCTGTCGGTGCGAGTGGTTTTTTTATTAAAATGCTCAGTATCGGTTCAATACGCCTCGTGGTTGATTTTATTGCAGCCTCGGCATCATCAGGATTGGTGGGGTCGAGCGGAACACTTCGCTTGGCAAGGTCGCTAAAAACGTTCTTGACCACGCGATCTTCCAGCGAATGATACGACAGCACTACTATTCTACCGCCCTTCACAAGGCGAGGCGTGATGCCGCGTAGCGTCTCTTCCAGAACATCCAGTTCTCGATTGACGGCAATACGAAATGCCTGAAAGACTCGTGAAAGTGCCTGCTGACGCATGTGCGCCGGTACACACTCTTCTACAATAGCACGTAAATCGAATGTTGTCATAACCGGAGCCACGCGGCGGACATCGACAATCCGCCGCGCTATCACCTTCGCAAACGGTTCTTCGCCAAATTCACGAAGGATTTGCTCCAGTTGTCCCTGTTCCGTTGTGGCAATAAGCTCTGACGCAAGAGGCTTATCACGTGAACCAAAACGCATGTCTAGGTGGGAGTTCACGCGATAGCTTAGCCCGATGCCTCCGGTGTCAAGCTGGCGGGAAGATACCCCGAGGTCTAGCAGTATCCCCGTGATGTCCTGCGCCTGGGGCTTCCCGTCTCTTTTTATGCTGCATGCGAGAGAGAAGGATGTATGACTCAAGGTCATACGTGGTGATGGGTTTTCCACGTCGCTCTGGAAGCGCTGCCTAGCCCTGGTAATTGCTTCCCCGTCCTCATCGAACGCAATCAAGTGTCCGCGAGAACTCAAACGACGAAGTATTTCTGCTGAATGTCCGCCGCCGCCCAGCGTACCGTCTATGTACGTGCCGTCGGGGTCAGTTATCAGCCAATCGCAACATTCTTTCAGCATGACAGGTATGTGGTAATCGCCAGCGTTTTTAGCGGCAATTTCCGTTCCGTCCTCGCCTAAGACTGTGCCGGAAGGCGCAATAAAGCGAGTCTTGCCAGAATGTGTGCGTTTTTTTTTCATTGAAAATAGGTCTTCGTCAACGTTCGTAATTCCTCATTACGTTACATGGTCATTACTTTTGCCGCAACCTCTTCGTAGGATTCCGACTGACCATTGCAGTATTTCTCAAATTCTTCTGGCTGCCAAAATTCGATGTGGTCTATCATGCCCACAATCGTTACCTTCGATTCTATTCCTGCAAATTCCCGTAAGCGCTTCGGTACTGAGACGCGCTGTTGGGCATCCATTTCGACTTCTTCGCTCCACGACAAAATCATGCGCAGAAAAAAACGGTCTTTTTCGTTGTACTGATTCAGTGTCGCAAACTTCTCTTCGTATTTCTTCCATTCGTTCATCGGATACGCCACGATACATTTGTCAACGCCTCTGGTGAGAATGAACGTATCTCCGGCTTCCGGCTGAATGCTTTTGCGCATCTTCGTCGGAACGTTCACACGACCTTTGTCGTCTATCGAATATGTTTCTTGTCCTTTGAAGAAACTCATGGTGCTCGAACTCAACGTGAATGCTGTACGAATGATTTTTGCCGTCCCACTTTCTCCCACCGTTTCGGAAAGTCGGGATTCTTCTCCCACTTTCTCCCACCAGTTGAATCAAGTGGGTGCAAAACAACGAAAAATGACCTATTCAGGGCAATTTTTTCAGCCAAATACCTTTCCACACAGCTCGTGCTGGGCGGTATTTGCCGTTTTTTGGCGAAAAACAGGCTTTTGTGCGGGTTTTATTGGAGTTATTTTTTGTTCACAGAGCTAGGGGTGTTTTTCGATACTTCAGAAGGTGCGATTAAGGAGGCGATTTTGCAAAAGACTGAGTAAATGTTCAGTATCAAAAAATCGACTTCGAGATGCTGAATATTTGTTCATATTTTATAAAGGTAATCTTGGTTTACAGCTCATAGAATGGACTTTGTCTCAAAAACAAGGGAACGCTTTCGTTTTTAAGGGCAAAAAAATATTCTGTCATTTGCTTGACTTTGTACAAAACGATTTGTACATTGCAGGTGTTCAATTCGTCAAACCCCAAAAACAGATTTCATGTCCACGACACAATTCAATATCGCTATTCCTGCTGCAAAGCCCGTCATGATGCAAATGTGCATGATGATGTGCTGCTGTATGCAGTGGCGTGAGAATGTGCTCAACCAATCATAGAATCGAAACCTAAAATTTCATCGAAACTTTTGATTAAAGCCGTTCTCACGACACTTGTGGGAACGGCTTTTTTTTGACCTTTTTCCAAAATGCAATCCAGTTTTTCACTTTTTATCATTATGTTTTTTCACAGAGGAGACTTTCCATGAGTAACGCACAAGGTTTACGTTTCGAGACGCTGCAGCTCCACGCCGGTCAGCAGCCCGACCCCACGACCAAATCCCGCGCCGTGCCGATTTACCAAACCACGTCCTACGTCTTCGACGATGCCGCCGATGCCGCACAGCTTTTTGCTTTGCAAAAATTCGGCAATATCTATACTCGCCTTATGAACCCGACCACCGACGTTCTCGAAAAGCGCTTGGCTGCACTCGAAGGTGGCGTGGCGGCGCTGGCAGTAGCTTCGGGACAGGCAGCACAGTTTATCGCGCTCACCAATATTCTCGAAGTTGGCGATAATTTCGTTTCGTCGCCGCATCTCTACGGCGGCACGTATAATCAGTTCAAAGTGTCCTTCAAGCGCTTTGGTATTCAAGCACGCTTTGCTGCAAGCGAGAAGCCGGAAGATTTTGAGAAGTTGATTGACGAAAAAACAAAAGCTATTTACTTAGAAACCATAGGCAATCCGGGCTTCAGTGTGCCGGATTTCCACAAGTTCGCGCAGCTTGCCGAAAAGCACGGTATTCCGCTCATTGTGGATAATACCTTTGGTGCGGGTGGATATTTCGCTCGTCCGATTGAACACGGCGCAAACGTTGTTGTGGAATCCCTCACCAAATGGGTCGGCGGACACGGCACGAGCATTGGCGGTGCAATTATTGACGGTGGCAATTTCAACTGGGGCAATGGCAAATTCCCGCAATTTACTGAGCCGTCCGAGGGTTATCACGGTTTGCGCTTCTGGGATGTATTTGGCACCGATGGTCCTTTCGGCAATATTGCGTTCGCTATTCGCGCCCGCGTCGAGGGCTTGCGAGACAATGGTCCGGCGCTCAGTCCTTTCAATGCGTTCTTGCTCTTGCAAGGCGTGGAAACGCTTTCGTTGCGCGGTGAGCGTCACGCGCAGAATACTCTTGCACTTGCTCAGTGGCTTGAGAAGCATCCCGCTGTCGAACACGTCAATTATCCGGGCTTGGAATCCAGCCAATATCATTCCCTTGCAAAGCGCTATCTTCCGCGTGGCGCAGGCGGAGTGCTTTCCATCAAACTCAAAGGTGACGCAGAACTTGCCGATGCGTTTATCCAAAATCTCAAGATTGCAAGCCATCTGGCAAATGTCGGCGACGCAAAAACGCTGGTCATCCACCCTGCCACAACGACTCATCAGCAACTGAGCGCCGAAGAGCAGCGTGCCGCTGGAGTAGTGCCCGGCTTGGTGCGTGTATCGGTGGGCTTGGAGCATATTGAAGACATCAAAGCCGATTTCCAGCAAGCATTTGAAGCGGCATTAGTAGCCATTACGGCGTAAGAGAGTTCGTTGTTTGGGGAGCGTGAGTTTTGCTTATGCTCCCCTTTTGTTCAGGATATCTGTTTTTCTACCTCATCACCACTTTATTATGAGTATGCCGCAATTTATCTCTACCCCGCACCAAACCTTGCGCATTGATGCTCCGTTTTCTCTTGAATCCGGCATTACGCTACCCGCACTGGAGATTGGCTATCACATATATGGCAAGCTGAACGCGGCGCGGGATAACGTCGTCTGGGTTTGTCATGCCCTCACGGGTAATTCTGATGCTGCGGTCTGGTGGGATGGGCTTATCGGCAAAGGGCGTTTGTTTGACCCCGAAGAGTATTGTATCATTTGTGCTAATATGCTGGGGTCGTGTTATGGTTCATCCGGTGCAAGCAGCATCAATCCTTCGACCAGCACTCCTTATTTTCGCTTGTTCCCACAAGTAACAGTGCGAGACATGGTAAGGGCGCATATTCTCTTGCGCAAAGAGTTGGGGATTGAAAAAATTCACGTTGGGCTGGGTGGCTCAATGGGTGGTCAACAGCTCTTGGAATGGGCTATACAGGAGCCTACGGTTTTTGAGGCAATTATTCCAATGGCTACCAATGCCAAGCATTCTCCTTGGGGCATTGCGTTTAATGAATCGCAGCGCTTGGCGCTCGAAGCGGATGCCACATTCTTTGAAGACCGCCTTGATGCAGGACTGGCAGGATTAAAAGCAGCACGCTCCATTGGGATACTCTCCTATCGCAATTATGAAACCTTCGGCAAGACCCAATCAGAAACGACGGACGAAAAGGTGGACGGCTACCGTGCTTCGTCGTATCAATCCTATCAGGGCGAAAAGCTCACACGCCGCTTCAATGCTCATTCTTATTGGCAGCTTTCCAAAGCAATGGATAGCCACAACGTCGGGCGTGGGCGCGGCAGTCTGGAGGAGGCATTAGCACAGATACAAGCGCGGACACTCATTGTGGGCATTTCTACGGATATTCTGTTCCCACCTGAAGAACAACGATTTCTCGCGGCTCACATTCCTGAAGCAGAATACGTCGAGATAACCTCACCCTACGGGCATGACGGCTTTTTGATTGAATTTGCTGCGTTGACTGACATTCTACAAGAATTTTTGCATGGAGTTCATGCGTGATGAACAAGATTATTGCAATAAATTCGGTAGAGCAGTTTCATAAATACTCCTGAGTTCGCTCACCGTCGTATCAAGGCAGCCTTGAATGCTGAACACATTTTCTACGACTGTTCCAATGCGGGTTATATTGATATTGTGCGAAGCGGCAAGAGCCTCAAGCTCGCTGATATTTTTATCAGGCACCGAAACAACAATACGAGATTGCACCTCACCGAAGAGCACTCCTGCCGACAGGTCGCATTTCAAATCCAGATGAGCGCCGAGCGTTCCGCGTGAGTTGATAGCCATTTCCGCTAGAGCAACTGCTAAGCCGCCTTCTGCTGTGTCGTGGGCAGCATTGACTTTGCGTCCACGAATGGCAGCAATAATGCAGGCTTGAAGGCGCTTCTCTGCCTCAATGTCCAGATATGGCGCGTCGCCTGTTATCATTCCATGAATTTGCTTTAGGTATTCGGAGCCGCCCAAGCCCGAATTTTTCAGGTTCTGCTGTGCTTCCAAGAGCATAATTGACTCACCCGCCTGTGTAAAGCCATTACCGACCACCGTTGAAACATCCTCAATGATACCGACCATACCGATTGTTGGTGTTGGGAATACCGTTCTGCCAGCGCGTCCGGCTTTTATCGCCGCTTTGGATTCATTATGGAAACTCACATTGCCGCCCGTTACGGGTGTTCCGAAGGCACGACAAGCGTCGCCCATACCGCGTAGCGCCTCGCGGAATTGCCAATACACTTCAGGGTTATACGGATTGCCAAAGTTCAAGCAGTTTGTAATAGCAACGGGTTCCGCTCCTGTACACGCCACATTCCGTGCGGCTTCCGCTACGGCAATCACACCGCCCATATACGGATTGAGATAGACATAGCGGCTATTGCAATCGGTTGTTAACGCTACTGCTTTGCCGGGTAGTTCTTTGAGGCGAATAACTGCCGCGTCCGCATTGGCTCGCATGACAGTATTAGTGCCTACTTCAGCGTCATACTGCTCATAGACCCAGCGCTTGGAGGCAACAGTGGGCGAGGCGAGAATTTTCCAAAATGCTTCGCTGTGTGGGGTCGTGTTGGAAAGAAGATTCAGGTCAAAATTTTGTGTTTCTTGGAAATATGCAGCCTCCCGCCATTCTCGTTCATAGACGGGTGCGCCGCCGCCCAGCACGAGGGATTCTGTGGGAAGTTCAATTACTTGTTTGCCATTGCGGAAGACACGCAGTATTCCGTCGCTCGTTACTTCCCCGATGTGCGTCATCGGTACATCCCATTTGTCACAAATTGCTCTTGCTTCTTTTTCGCGCCCTTGGTGGACTACTACCAGCATTCGTTCTTGCGATTCAGAAAGCATGATTTCGTAAGCGCTCATGCCCTCTTCGCGGAGCGGCACAAGGTCGAGATTGATATTCATTCCCGTACCTGATTTAGCGCTCATTTCGGATGTGGAGCAGCAAATTCCTGCCGCGCCCATGTCTTGCATACCGGAGACAACACCGCTTGCAATCAATTCCAACGAAGCTTCGAGAAGCATTTTCTCCGCGAATGGGTCACCGACTTGCACTGTCGGGCGCATACTTTCGGGTGCATCCTGGAAATCTTTGGATGCCATGGATGCGCCGTGAATACCATCGCGTCCGGTGCGGCTGCCCAAAATAAAGACATGATTGCCTATGCCTTCTGCAACCGCCGAAGCAGTCTTGCCCACTTCTACAATGCCGACAGCCATTGCATTTACAAGTGGGTTGTCGGTGTAGCAATCGTCGAAGTAGATTTCGCCGCCGACGGTGGGAACACCGAAGGCATTGCCATAATGAGAGATGCCGCTCACTACGCCTTTGACCAGAAATTTTGTGCGAGCGGAGGAAGCACCGTCCAGATTACCAAAACGTAAGGAATTGAGCGCCGCCACAGGTCGTGCGCCCATTGTGAAGATGTCCCGTAAAATACCACCAACGCCAGTGGCTGCACCCTGCACAGGCTCAATAGCGGAGGGGTGGTTGTGGCTTTCGATTTTGAATGCCAATGCCCAATGTTTCCCACCATACAAGCCAATATCAATCAAGCCGGCGTTTTCTTCGCCCGCTTCCACCAACATTCTTCCTCCTGAGCGCGGTAGTTTTTTCAGTTCCAGAATCGAATTTTTGTACGAGCAATGCTCGCTCCACATTACACTGTAAATGCCGAGTTCGGTGTAAGTAGGAACGCGCCCCAATACTTTGACTATCGCATCAAATTCGTGGGCGTGCAAGCCCAGTTCTTGTGCGGTTTCGTGGGTAACAGTGATTTCAGAATAAAGATGTGAAGCAGTTGTCATGGTGTTGAAGCAATAGTCAAAGAAATGATTTCCAGCGCAAATCTACGAACATTGCTGACGGCACAAAAGTATAGACTGTTAAAAAGTGTAAAAAATGTTAAGGTGCTGTTAAACACGCTACCCTGTGCTTGCATGGTGAGCGGTGTGTGCGTAGATTGCGCCCGCTTCGTAAGCAAGTACTTGCAAGTCATAACGGGCAAAAATTATGAGTTGCCATCTCTCGCAAAAAAATTCTTGCAAAAAAATGTCAACTCATGTGTCTTGAGTAAAAGCATCATTTTTTCTTCACCTTTTTGATAGATGTCATGGGCTTCTTCCATAATAACCATTGTCGAAATGTTATTTGTGCTCTCTCTATGGTCTTGCTCGTAAGTACAGTTGCTTTTTTCTCGTTGACTGGAGGAGCATTTGCTCAAGAAAAACTGGTGAGCGATAAGGAATCTTTACCCTTCTTTCGGCATCATGCAGGAATAGGCTTGAGTTTTGCCGGAGGTACGCCGACGCTGGGCGGCAATGGCGCTATGTTCTCAGCGCTCTATGCCTATTCGATTTCGCCCATGCTCGATATAGAAACATCATTGAACTATATGGGGCGTACTAATGGAGGTGAACAAGACATGCGGTTTTCTAATGCGTGGATAGGCGATGCAACCTTGATGTTCCGGCTTTTTGATGCGTCTGACCGATTCCGGATTGGGGCTGGCGCTTCGTTTATGCAGCATAGTTTTGCGGGCGGAAGTTCTTCAAGCACAGACCAAAATGGTGTTGTAACCCGTACTCCTATGCAAATATATGACTCCGGTTCGCTGGGCGTTCATTTGAAATTTGAGTATTTAATTCCACTTAGTCAAAAATTGGACATTGGCTTTCGTGGACAGATTCATGCTTTTTCGACTCCATTCTCCGGTACAACATATATGCCGGGTTCGCTTGGCGGTTCGGCGGGTATTGGCTTTATTGTGCGTGGTAATTGGTAATTCTAAACGTGAGTTTCCGTCTCCATTCTTTAACCCATCTCTTTTTTGACTATGACTAGAATATCAAGATTTCAAGTCGCTTGCACGACATTTTTTGCACTGACAATCATTAGCGTTAATGTTTTTTCGCAAGAAGCACAGTTGCAAAGCCAACCATTGCAACATTCTCAGCAAGAAGGCACTGCACAACTAAGCACAGTGCAAGTAACTCCTCCACAGGATTTTTTCACGTTCGGATTGAGTTTTCACCAGGTTTTCCCTAGAAGATTCTTTTCCTTGCGATTGACACCAATGTTTTCGGCGATGTACTCGCATAAATTTGCACCTTGGTTTGAACTGGAAGCCGCTCTACATTTTACAGGGCGCTCGGATACTCAATATGGACCCTTTGGTGGTGGGATTGTGTCGCAAACACAAACAGGTGATATTACGGCAATGTTCACACCATTTGCCGGAAACGTCAATGGTTTGGAACGGCTTCGTATTGGTGGTGGCGTTTCGATGCAGAGTAATTCTCTTGCCGGTACGGGATTTGTTCCAAACGCTCAGGGTTTTATTGAGATGCGTGATATTATCTCTGCGTATCGTCAATGGGGAGCGCATGTGAAAGTAGATTACCTTATACCGCTGAGTAATAATCTGGATCTTGGCTTGCGGGCGCAGGCTCATTTTTTCGGTGCTCCCACTGAAATACAAGGAAATTACCCTGCAGTACTATACGGGGGATACACACCGAGCGTAAGTGTTGGCGGTTTTATACGATTTGGCTGGTAAGTCGTGCGTTTGCTCGGTAAATGTAACGACACAGAATCCTTTTTTGAAAAAATGCTGTGAAAAAGCGGCAGCAATAATGAAAAATGTAGTTCGCGGCATAACGCTTCAGTACTTGTTTTTCTTCACTTACGTTCTTTGCCAGTATTTGATTTTCTCGTAAAAATTGCGTATATTTAGGGCTTTGTCAAAATTCCCATGCTCGGCACTGACAACACATTATGGCAAAACCCCTTAGTATTCTCTTCGTAGCAAGCGAGATTTATCCCATCGCCAAGACCGGCGGCGTGGCAGACGTTGCCTACGGGCTTCCGCTTGCCTTGCGCGACCTCGACCACGATGTGCGCGTAATGCTGCCCAAATACGGCGCCATAAGCGAACGTAAAAACAAAATTCACGAAATCAATCGTTTGAAAGATATCCCGATTGATGTGGGCGCGGTGCGCGAATTTGCGACCGTTAAATCATCATCCATCGTCAATACGCGCACAAAAGTACAGGCGTACATGACGACGAACAAGCCATATTTCGACTCGAAGTGGGGTTTGTACAACGACCCTGAAACCGGTGAAGAATACCCAGACAATGACGAGCGCTTCATTTTCTTTGCACGGTCTGTGATTCAGACTTGTACGCTTTTAGGCTGGATACCACAAGTCGTTCATGTCAACGACTGGCATACGGCGCTTGTGGCTGCGTATATGCGCACCATTTATGCACAGCAGTTTAAGAATACCAAAATTGTTCTTACTATTCACAACGTCAGCAATCAAGGTGTGTTCCCGCTCAAAGATACGTTTGAGAAAACCGGCTTACCTGAAAGCGCGTTGGAGAATTTGAAACATAAAAACAAACTAAATTTTCTCAAAGCGGGCATCATGTATGCCGACCACATCACAACCGTAAGCAAGACCTACGGTGAGCAGCTTTTGTCGGATGCTAAACTTACAGACGGTTTGAATGCTTTGCTCAAGGCGAAGAAAGACATCTTTACGCCGGTAATCAATGGTATAGACACGACGCTCTGGACACCGGAAAAAGATAAACTCATTGTCAAGCGCTACACCATTGACACACTCGATAAAAAAGAAGACAACAAAGAGGCGCTGGTAAAGAAATTCGACTTGGACTTTAAGCCCACAACACCCGTAATTGCTATGATTTCTCGCCTTGTGGAACAGAAAGGCTTCGGTCTTTTGAAGCAAGCTGCCGAGAAGCTCTTCAAAGAAGACGTTCAACTTGTTGTTCTGGGCGAAGGCGATAAAGAGATTGAAGAATGGCTCGAAGCAACAGCAAAGAAGTATCCGCAAAAAATGGCTGTCAAAATTGGCTTTGACGAAAATCTATCGCACCTTATGGAAGCTGGTGCCGATATGTATTTGATGCCATCGCTTTTTGAGCCGTGTGGACTTAATCAGTTGTATTCGTTTGCATACGGCACGGTTCCGATTGTCCGCGCTACCGGTGGCTTGCAAGATACTGTCCATGAATTTGACGCACCCAGCACCAAAGGCAATGGTTTTGTCTTTGAAGAATACAAAGCTGCCGATATGCTAGAGGCGGTGCAGAGGGCGCTTGAAATCTATAAAGATAAATCAATGTGGCGCAAACTAGTGAAAAATGGTATGGCAGAAGACCACTCATGGAATCATTCTTCGCTTCAATATGAAGAAGTCTATCGGAGAATTCTCCAAACGCCACCAAACGGCAAATAATAATTTCAAGAAAATTACGGAATTTCAAACCCAAGTTTGTTTGCTGAGCTTCAATAGCAAACTCTTGCTTGTTTTGTAGTTTTAAGCTGTTTTCGCACATTCACTACATTTTGACAAACTTTTGTGGCTATTACTTCTCATCGCAACGTTTGGTTCGCACCTTTTCGCTATATTTTGCTTAGTGTCCTCTGCGGCATTTCCTTTTCTTGTAACGATGCACCCGGTCCGGTTGGCTCTGGGCTTGTCCCGACAGATAATATTGCTCTTGTGACTATCAGTTCCGACACACTCCGGCTTATGAACGGTGCTGTTGTTGGTCAGTTCCCGACGCGCATTGAGTCGGATATTGCTCAGCCCACATCCACAAATCCTGTCTTTATCGGTGCTGCTATTGCGAATGATAACCCAAGCGAGTTTATTACCGCTACAACATTTCTAAGTTTTGATCCTCCTGAAACGAATGATTCATTGCGTGAGGCGAATTTTAGTAATCTCACGCCCAACGATGTTATTTCAGCATCCCTCGTCGTGAGTCCCCTTCAGTACATTCTGGGGGACACCATGCGACAAGTCGCCTCGTTTCGTATTCATTCTGTAACGCGTCCCTGGTATGTGGACAATACCCAACAGGCAATTAATCTCCAAGACCCGACACTCATTGGGCGGCAAGTGGGTGCAAATCAGGAAATAGCACCCAACACTCTTCGCATAGATGCATCGCAAACGCTCTCTCGGAAGGCTCGGTTGCCTATTACGGATAAATCTCTTATCCTTCGTTGGTTGAAAACTGGCAGTATTGCATGGTCAAGTGTGGATGGTTTGGCGCTAGTGCCGAATACTGCAACTGCTCGCACGATGTATGCCTTGGGCGATAGATCTCGCATCATTATTCGTTTGCGTAGTTCTACAAGTGAGACCGGGGATACCGTTATCTACATGAACGAATTTGCGCGATCAGGTCTTGTTCGTGCTGCTTTGCCGGATAACTCAGGGAGTGATTCTATCATCGTGCAAGGTGGTGCAGCTCTCAGAACTCGTTTGGATTTTGACCTTTCGCGATTGCCTCCCTTTGCTGTCATTCACCGCGCAGAATTGATATTGAATGTTGATACTGTTCGCTCAACCATTAGCAATTTGGGCTTGCCTCTTTCAATTCAACTCTATCCCGCACAAAACGCGGTGTTTCCTGCTGCTCAACGGGCATTTGAATCGCAGCGCAATTCTATTTCTGCAGTGTCGGCTACGGGCTTTTTTGATAATACCACCGGAACAGCTCGATATGTCTTCACGAGTAATCTAAATATGGCTTCAGCAGTAGAAAGCATTGTAAAAAATGGCGGCAAGCAAAGTATGATTCTTCAATTGCGTCCGGAATTTTTTACTGAGGCAGGTCGCCAGCGTAGTGATGAAGAGCAGACTACAACCAGAATAGTTTTTCATGGGCTACGGCAGCAAAACCTTGCATTACGTCCGAGATTAGTGATTACATACTCAAATCGGTATTCTGTTCCGCGATAGCATTCCGCAACAGCGTCACGTTTCTTCATTTGATTGTTTTTATCTTGCAAAAAAACGCCGACCCTCATGAATAATATCAATTTCAAGCATTGCTTTTTTGCTGCTTTGGCAGTTGCTTTTGGACTCTTGTACACTCCTGCGGTTAAGGCACAAAATCCGGGTGGCTCAAATTATAGTGCATTTGGATTTGGCGACATCATAGAAAGTCATAGTGCGGCATTTGATGCTGTTGGCGGCACGGCTATTGGTGCGACATCGCCATATGCAATTAACCTTGCCAACCCTGCTGCGTGGAATGCGCCTCGCTCCACTCGGTTCCAGACCGGGTTTGCTTTTCGACAGTTTCTTGTTTCGGACGCTCAAGGTAGTGTGGCGCAAAATGGCGGTTATCTACAAGGTTTTTCAGCACTATTTGCTATTGATACTCTGCGTGGTATTAGTGCCAGTTTCGGTATTATTCCTATCAGCAATGTTCAATATTCATACCGTCTCACGCAACCATCGGACGATCCCAATTTGGCAACCTCTACTCTGTATAAAGGTTCCGGTGGCGTGAGTGCATTGTATTTAGGCGGTGCGTATCAAGTGCTTCCCAAGCTACATTTGGGCTTGATGGCGCAATACAATTTTGGTAATATCGAGATGTCTGCGCTCACTGATGCAACCCCTTATTTATCACAAGGGCAAACTGTTGTTTCCGACGGGTTCAATGGCGGGTACGGCAAGCTAGGACTTCAGTTCACCGGCATTCCAAATTTGACTATTGGTTTAGTAGCAGGGACAGGATTGCCAATGACGGTCATTCGTAGTTCGCAGTATAAGTTCTCATCCGGTTTGCGAGACACAACTCAAGTGAACACATTTGCTACTCGACTCCCGTTAGAACTTGGGCTTGGGCTAGCTTATACGATTAATCGTACAACGCTTCTTGCTGATGTTTCAACCAAGGATTTCTCAACGATAACGTACCGAACCCGCCGACCGGATGTATCTTTCCGGCGGGCTACCCGTATTAGTGCAGGTGTGAATATTGCTGGCAGTCCTGATTACAGTGCATCATTTTTGGAAGCGCTTGGGTATAGTTTTGGTGCCGGATATCATCAGCAGTATTACCAAATTGGCGATGTTGGCATTAACGAAGTTTATGGTTCGATTGGTATCCAATTCCCTGTTGCCCGGCGGGTGTTCTTTGACTTTGCATTTACGGGCGGCATTCGTGGTACGACGGCAAATGAATTGAGCCAAGAGTTGTTTGGGCGTTTGACATTTTCTGTGAATGTTGGTGAAATATGGTTCCAGCCCCTCTTCCGTGAATAATGAATTGAGTAAATGGCGTATAAGGCACAAAATTATTTTTGTTGTCAATGGTTTTCCGTTTTTGACTAGGTTTTTAGCCAAACAGCGTGTATTTTTGCGAAGTATTTTTTTACTAACCTCCTCTAAACTAATGAAACAATTTGTTGTATTGCTTGGGTTTGTCATTGCCACAATGACCGCCATGAACAGCACTGTGTTTGCACAAGACGATAAGCTCAATCAATTTTCCTTTGAGGATGTACCAACGGAAGAGTCAAGACCGCCATATTTTGCTGTTTCCGGTGGCTTCATTAGTACATGGTTGTTTACAAATTTGACAGATTTGAACACGTTAACCAATAGTGTTGTTGGTTCTTCGTACAACTCTCCTGTTGTATTATTTGGTGGTGAGGCATTTGCTGCCATTGGTATTATACCGAATGTACGGGTTGGGTTTATGAGTATTGGAAGCGTGAATACAATACAAAATACGGTATCAGGTTCTTCCCTTTCACGACAAACAGAGTATAGCATTAGTATGAATGGCGTTAGCGTTGACTATGCTTGGACACCATTCAAAGGGTTTGCCGTTATTCCTGGTTTGCGTGGCGGTTGGGGATCTGTAAATTATGAAATTAGCCAAAGTTCGGCTTCACAGCAACCGTATCCATTATTTCCTATTAGTTCCACGGCAAATTCTATGCGACGTATGCGCTCTAATATGCTTTTTGCTATGCCTAATGTGAATCTGGAGTATGCCTTTACGTTGGTTTCTATGGTACGATTAAATGTTGGCTATAATCTTTCCTTTATGCAAGACTGGCGCGCAGACAATGCTGCTACTATTACGGGGGTTCCTGCAACAATTAATGCTTCCGGCTTGACGGCGCAAGTAGGTTTGTTTGTTGGTCTGTTCAATAATTGAAATTACTCAAGCGGGCTCATAGCTCAATGGTTAGAGCAGCGGACTCATAATCCGTTGGCTGGGGGTTCAAGTCCCTCTGGGCCCACTTCAAAAAAGTCTCACCTTAAGAGGTGAGACTTTTTTTTTCGAGGATGTAATAATGGGGGTCTATTTTGCTTCTTGGAACTTAATCTGAGGAATGTATGGAAGAAAGGCTGTTTGAAATAGTAAAAGCGACCCCGAATGAATTTCCAAAGTAACAATTTCTTTTGTTGCGCGGTTTCGCGCTCCTTCTCTGATACCAAGCGCTAGTTCCTCTTTTTGTAAATTCCATTCTAACCCATCAGTTGTAAGGCATACGCTTGGTTGAGGTATCAACGATATCATTTCCCCGGGTGTTGTGCTAAACCTGACAGACTCATAAACAGGCATAGCAAACCTATCTTCTTCATACGCAGCAAGGCGCATTGATTTACCATAGCGCATCAGAATACTCCAGTTGTTGAGCGTATGATCAAATTCCCCGCCGTGTAGCCCACAAATGAGTGATGACGAATATCCTTTGTGATGAATATATTCGAGAGATTTTTCAAAATCCGTTGAGTTCTGCTCAGCTACTTCGACTATGTTGATTTTTTTCTGTTGTTCCCAATATCCAAGATTCTTCGAGATGGAATCTAAATCCCCAATAATATGATGTGGCAGCAAGCCCTTGTTTTGTAATTGGTTTGCTGCGCCGTCAGCGGCGACTATTGGTATTGGTGCTAATTGTTCAAAAACACTCGTATGAGGTAAAAGACCATTCAAGCAGAGAATTACATCAGGTAGGGCAAGTTCAATGATTTTGAATGGCATACGGTTGATGTTTCACGTGGAACAATTCACTTGTTATCCACAAAGAAGTTTTCAAAAATGACGGGTTAATTCGTTACATGAGGCAAACACTAAACCCTCTTGAGGGCATTGTCTGGATAAGCCTGAAAAAATTCGTAGAGTTTACACGTTCATAATACCTTCATCATTAGAACTTCGTCAATATATCCTGTGTCCAGTTTGAGTGCTCGGTATTCTACACCATATTGAATAAAGCCAAGGTCATCATAAAACTTTTGTGCAGGAGACCCAGGTGGTGTAACGGTAATAATTGCTTGTTCACACCCGGCATCCTGTTTTGCCGCAAGAAGAATGAGCTCTGCAATTTTCTTGCCGATACCATGACCTCGATACTCGGGCTTGACGTACATTCCCCATAAAACACCTTTATGCCGTCGCTTTACCACCGCGTATGGTATAGTAAAGCATCCCATTCCAATCAATGCACCATTTTCATTAAATGCGCCCAAAGAAAAACTGAAGGGATATTTTAAAATACGTTCAAAAAAATGCTCCTTATCAAGCAATGGCGCAGCATTATAGGAGGCGTAATCAAGTCCAAATGCTTCTGGTTCATTGAGCAGGGCTTCTTTTCGTAATTGCACGAATGCTGCGAAATCGTCCTCTTCAAGGGGGCGATAAAAAATGCTGTTTTGCATATCTTGTTCCTCATTGCGTTCCGAATGTATTTTCTATGTTGTCAATTGTATGTGGGTGGTAGTGCTGTTTTGCTTTAGATTGTCCATTCATGATGTCCTGCAATTTGTAACTGGCGGCGCATTGCAAGTAATCCACTCTCAATTCCGCTAAACTTTATTCCAAAAGTTGTTTCCGCTTTGAGTGGTATAACTCCGCCACGCATGGGTCGTGCTGCTGCTTGGTGCAAATCATTTGTTGTAATTGGAAGTATGTGGTTCTGGTCTTCACGGAATACTTGTGCAATCATTTTTGCAAAATCATAGCGCGAAATCCAGTCTGCGCCGCCTGCGTGAAAAATACCCTTCGCGCGTGAGCGAATAATTTTATCCACCAAATAGCCTAAATCATCAATAAATGTAGGATTAGAAAACTGATCGTTCACGACGCTAAATTTCTTGCCCTCGGCAAGCTTCTTTAATGTCCACATAACAAAATCTTGTTTAAGGGTCTTTGTTGCACCATAGAGTACATTTGTGCGAATGATGGTATAGTCAATATTTCCGCCTATACACGCATTTTCTCCGGCAACCTTTGTTTTGCCATAATAGCCAAGAGGATGAGGCGCGTCTGTCTCTACATATGGACCATGTTCTCCATCAAATATGTAATCAGTGGAAAAATGGATTAAATGTGCATCGGTTAGGCGGCACACCGCAACAAGGTTTTCAACTCCAGTTACATTGACTTGCCATGCTTTTTGTCTCTCCGTTTCGGCACTATCGACGTTAGTATAAGCGGCTGTATTAATGATTACGTTTGGTTGTAAATGTAGGCAAAGCTCCTTTATTTCCTTACGATTGGTGAAATCGCCCTGAAAGATTGTTTCATTATTTGGTATAATAAATGGGGATGTTCCTGAGGTCAGCCACAACAAGCGAAGCGGATGGTGCGACATGGACAAGACACGCCCAATGGCTTCTGCGGATTTACTACCGGCACCGATTATGAGGATTGTTTGCTTTTCTTTTTGTATTTGTGGAATTGTCATAAAATCGGAATTGAGAGAAAAAAGCATTATCTTGTTGTTGAGACGAAAGATACTAAGTTGTGGGCAATAAATCAACACTTTCCAATGTATTCCAATATTTTCAACGGAAAATTAGAAGAATGTGCATCATTGGTTAATTACGGAATTAATGTTTCACGTGGAACAAATCACATCGTCGTGCGAAACAAAGCAAGGAAACCCATTATTCGTTCAATTCAAAACGGTGATGTGGGTTATGCCGCAGATGAGGCTTTTTGCAAGAAATCAACTCCAATATCCCGTCTCTTAATACCGTGAATACCGTACTTGTTATCAATATTTACGGAACAACCAAGCATGAACAGCCGCAATACAGCATAGCAAGCACCAGCTTGGAACGTTATCCTTCCCAACCAGCTTCCGAACTTTTATGCGAACCAATACCGATACGCCCACAATTTCAAGCTATTGATAACCCTAAAGATGGTCTTGTACCAAAGATTATCTATCAGAAAATTGCACCGATATATATTTCTACCGCTTCTGCGGCAAGAACTCTGGCACTGCTATCATTATTATCAGGCAATCCATTAGGAGCAGCTTATGGCGCTTTTGTGAATACTCCAATGGTCACGCGGTGACGGTTATTTGTATCGAAGAGCACAAGGAGCATACCAAACCCTCATAGGAACGGCTGTCACTAAGCCCTTAACTAGTATAACTATCTTCGGGTTTCGTGTTGTATTCTTTATTCAAGGCAGATATGATAATCTGCTCGAAAGTGATGCTTTTATTCCTGAGTGGTCGCAGTAGTCGCCAAATTCACGGTTACAATTTGAAGCAGAAAAAACGAATCACTTTATGGAAGCAAATCATCCAAGCATGACAAAAAGACTTAATGAAATAATGAGTCAAGATCGTATATTACCAGAGTTTTACACTAGACAAAATGTATTGATAGTTCTTTAATTTTCATTGTTTTATCGCCAAAGTATC
>JACVZY010000036.1 GCA_014654705.1 Ignavibacteria bacterium | reverse complement strand
GAATTGCGAACAAGCATTTGATTTTCGGCATCTTTTTTCAGGAGTTTGATTTCGGTATCTTTTTTATCGGCAGCGTATTTACTTTCGCGCAAGGTAGCTTTGCGCGTGTTTTCGTCATTCACGAGAGAATCCCTGAGCGCAATATAGTTTTTGTATAAAGCAAAAGCACGCTCTGTTTGCCCTGCCGCCGCGCACGCATCGCTTAAGACTTTCAGCGCAGAACGTTTGGAAGGGCGCAATGCCGCACTGTCAGCGATATGTAGGGCGCACTCACCGTAGGACATAGCCTTCATATAGTTTTTTTGTGCTATGGCTGCTTCCGAAAGAATGCACAAGGTATAAGCAATAAAATCAGTACCCCGCAGAGCTTCCCATAAATGCAAGGCTTTTTGGAGTGTTGTCTGAGCTTCTTCTAAAAGCCCGAGACGCAGTTGCGATTCGCCAATATTCAAAACATTCAGTGCCGTGCCGCGCTTATTGTCGAGTTGCTGGTTCAGCCGATAAGAACGTTGATAGTAAATAGCTGCGGTATCAAAAATCTGTTGGCGTTTGTAATTGGTGCCCAGATTATTCAATAATGATGCTTGGCGCGCAATATCGCCAGAGCGCTCGGCTGCTTGCAATGCAGAGTTATAGTATGTGACGGCACGTTGATAGTCGGCAATTTCGGTATATACATTGCCAATTCTATTCAAAAGAGCTACCATTTCCTTGTCATCGTGTATTTTTTCCATTTCCGGTAAGGCTTGAAAGAAATAATCCAATGCCGCGTTATAGTTGCCCTGACGAAAATCGACGGTGCCGAGTTGGGTATAAGAGCGGGCAAGTGCTTGAGCGTCATTTGATGCTTGTGCCAATTCACGCGCTTGCTGTGCAGTGCGGCGTGCATCGTCGTACAGACTCATCTCATTGTAAGCGGCGGCAAGCCGATTCAGTGCCTCCGCAGCGCCGATGGGGTCGTTGTTTTGGGATGCAAGAGTATATGCTTGCTCTGCTGTCAAGCGAGCTGCTTGCGGTTCATTTATTTGTTCTTCGGCAATCCGATTGAGCAGACGAACTTTCGCGGTATTGTCTGTCGTCGTTTTGAGAAGACGTTGTAGTGAATCAAGTGCAAGTGTTTGACCATATAAAGAGAGAGTTGCAGAGCCAAAGAGCGCAAGAAGAGCAATGATGCCGATAAGACGTAATCCTTCGGACGCAAACCTCAGGAGGTGAGAAAAATTCATGGTGGGTCAATCTCTGAATCGTGAGAAAATGGTGCTTCAAGTCAATATATTCCGTTGTGTTTACTTTGCTACCAATGTAAGTATGAAGCTCAGTTATGCAATAGTTTGGGCATTTGGTTTTGGAGGCGCAGATTTTTTTTTCGCATCTGTTCACGCCAGCCTGATAAATACTTAATGTGGAATCAATTCCGCAGTTCCGTTTTCGGTAATACCCGAACTATTGGTATTGTGCAAGAGCATTGTGCATGAGTGCAGCATATCAGAAGGCAAACCGTTGTTTGTGGTGTATCTGCCGACAAGATTTAGAATAGGCAATAGCAGCGAGGCGACAGCCAATAACCGTTCTACGTTTCTGAAAGCGTAGGGCGGCTTTGGGGACATTCAGATTCACACCGCTTCCACGCTCACCGGCACATTCAGGCTCACCGAATATCCTTTGCCGATGTCTTCCATATCTTCGTCGCCTTCCTCGTGAAACCACGTTATACGAACGGACTTTTCTTCGGTGTAATGCTTATCCAAAAACTTCATCAAAAGGCGTAGTTCTTTGTTCGTGGCGGTGTTGAAATAATTCAGGTTGAAGGCAACGTGCAGAGTGCGTGTAGAATCCTCGGCAAAAAATTGGTCAACCCATTCATGTACACACGCATAAAAGTCGTTGGCGTGTTCTGGGAAGGAAACACCGACAATTTCACCGTTTCCTGCTTCTGCGTCGAATGCAATACGCGGGGTTTGGGTTGTTTGGTTGATGATAAGAGATTCCATAGTTGGGGTAAAAAACAATGAGAAAAATGGTTATTCAAGAAGGATAAAAAGGTGAACGCACGATGATTATTTTTCAGTTTATTTCTCAACTGTTGCCGTGATGCTGAAAAACGTGAAGTTTTCATCATAAGGTGCAAAATCGAACCGCACATTACCGCCGGTTTTCATCGTGATTTCAATCAGCCCCAATCCCGCGCCCTTGCTTCCTTCCGGCGGGTCAGATTCGATACGCTCTTCGTGGTATGCCTTGAGCGCGGCTTTGTCGAGTGTTTGCAAGTGGTCGCATTGTGCTTTGAGTCGCTCTGCATTGACATTAAGCACCAAATTACCGGAGTTCACGGAGTAGTGTGTACCGCTATCTGCCAAAATTAAAATCCCAACGCCTACCTCTGATCCATCCGATGCTATCTCGGTTTCTGCAGAATAGTTCTTGACGTTTTGTGCCAATTCGACAAAAATCCCAAACATTCGTCGGACTTTCACGTCGAATCCCAACCGGTTTTGGAGCAGGCTTCCCAAATCCACGACGATGTTCTGCGATAAGCCGCCTTTGAACATCATCAAGATTTGAGCAGATTTTGCAACGGAGTAGTGTTGCAGGATTTCTTGTGCGAGCATAATGGAGGATAAAAAATAAAAGAAAGCGATGCAATAGCTATCGTAGCAAGATACGACTTGGGGGAGAAACTCCCAAGACAAGTGTTCTTGGAAGATAGGATGTCGCCGTTTGAACTTGATGTCGAGCACCAGAGGCAGTACATTGACAAATACTGCGGTGGTGGACGTGTGTTCTGTGGGTAAAAAAAAAATTGCTGAACAGCTCATTGGTGCATTGTGGAGTATCGCTATTCATATACACGAGGTATTCGAGATATATTTTGTCGTCATAACGCGACAACGCCCTCCAAATACAAGGTTTGAAGGGCGTTGTCTTTTTGAAAGAAAAAAAGTTTTTTGAAAATCAGGATTCCTGACTTATTTTGCATGTAGTCAGAAATCCTGATATATTTATTTTTCATTTTTTCTAGGAGAAAAACACAATGAGTACCACAGCAAATACTTCCGCGAATGCCTCCATAGCAGGCTACACCTACGGCAAGGCATCGGTTTCATCAGTTACGCTGGCAGATTTAGAGCTGCTCAAAGCAACTGTTCTTTTTGGCAATGATGATGTGGCGGCATTAAACATGGCGGCTGATGTCCTTCGTGATCAGACCGATGATATACTGGACGTTTGGTATGGTTTTGTTGGCGCGAATCCTCATCTATTGGCATATTTCAGCAAGAATAGTGTGCCGGACACGAATTATCTGAGTGCAGTACGCTCACGGTTCGGTGCATGGATTCTTGACCTTTGTATGCGCCCGTTTGACCAAGATTGGCTTAATTATCAGCAAGAAATAGCGTTTCGTCACCACAGCACGAAGAAAAATCAGACCGATAATGCCGAGGCAGCACCTATTATCCACTTTCGCTATTTGATTGCATTTATTGTTCCACTCACCGCCACCATCAAGCCCTTTCTGGCAAAAAAAGGGCATACTGCTGCTGAGGTAGAAGCCATGCACAGTGCGTGGTTCAAAGCATTGACACTGACGGCTTTGCTCTGGTCGCATCCTTATATCAACAAGGGTGAGTTTTAATCAGCCACAGCCGATCAACAATCAAAAATTTTCATCAACACAAAAGGAGAATCCCAATGCAAGTTGCTGTATTCGATACCTACGTCCCGAAAAAAGAGGGCGGACTGATGCACTTTGATATTTTGGTGGACGACAAACAAAAGTACAACAAAGAACGTGTTTTTTCTTTTGGTGCAGAGTATATTGCAAGCAAAGGACAAGCAGGACAGCGCATTTCCAGCGATGAATGTCAGTTTTGCCACATCGAAGTTGCGCCACAGCATGTGGTGGAATCAATTAGCAAACACGGCTATTACATTGTGGAAATGCAAGGTTGCGCGTAAAGTGTAATCACATTCTAGCGTTCAAACCCAAATGAATACTCACTATTCTCCCATAGACTGCGATTTCTACGATGTTCTTGAGGAAGCCTCCACGCTTCGTCAGCATTGCGAAATTGTGTATGTTGCTGATGAGCAGTCGGAAGCAACGGTGCGAGGATACATCACGAATCTGTATGCCGCGAGCGGCGAAGAATTTTTGGTGATGGATGATGGATTGCGTATTCGCTTGGATGCGCTAGTGAGGCTGAATGGTAATCCCATTCCCGGCACCGAGCAAATGGCTTGTTCTTGATACGTTTTTGAACACTTGAGTAATGGTTGCACAATGGCAAAACAGTTTCAAACCCGTCCGTCGCAATTCAGCCCCGAACGCCAGATTGAACGAAGCGAAAGTAAAACGGTTGCCGCCTTGGAGCGGCTTTCGGAGGCATTTCGCGTTCTGTTGTGGCGAGCGGGCAAAGAGCATACCATCAGTCCGATTGCTGTGCAGATTCTTACGTTTCTTCGACACCACAAGCTCGAATTCTGCACGGTTGGTTACATAGCGCAAGAATTTAATATGACAAAGCAAACCGTGAGTGATGCAATTCTCACGCTGGAGCGCAAAGGGCATATTGAAAAAGTGGTGAGCGCTGCCGATGCACGGGTGGCGACATTGCGATTGACCGCAGAAGGGAAGCGTCTTGCAGAGCAGGTGCATGGCTTTGCCGAACCGATAGAAGCGGCGGTGGCAGCACTTGGCGAAGACGAACAGACTGCGCTTTTGGCAGGATTACTCAGTATGATTCGGTCGCTCAATGATGCGGATGTTATCAGCACCCAGCGAATGTGCTTTACGTGTCGGTTTTACGAAGAACACCATTCCGGAAGCGAGCGATACTGCCATTTGTTGCAAATGCCTCTTGTGCTTTCAGGCACAGAGACAGAAAAAACAGCATTGGTGCGCTTGGACTGCGAAGAGCATCAGGCACGGTGAAAAATAGATTGACTGTAAACAAAATGTACCGCCCTTCAAACTTTGTGTCTGAAGGGCGGTTCTGTTTTTCTGCATTACGAATGAGCAGTCAGAACAGGCGCAACTGTTTATTCCTTAGTTTTTGGTGAAATCAGCCCAAAATGTCGAGCTAATCGGCTGGGCAATCGGAAGCTCTTTTTTTACTTCTGGTTTACGTATAGAAAACGATTCAACGCGTGTTGTCAAATCAGATTTATCTACAGGTGCACCAATTTTGTTGTACTTTATGTAATCAGGGTAGGTTTCTGCTACCGAAGTCCAATCAGCATATGCTGTTATACCAACCTGAAGAGTCGTCGGGAAATCCGGTCTGATAAATTGGTCGAGCATTGCCCATTCGCCATCATCATACTTGTAAAGAAGCGTAAAAATTTCACCTAAACGTACAATGCGAAGATTCATCCAGCCTGCTTTTGAAGGAAAAATTTTCAGTGTGGAAGTGCTCTGGAAGGTAGATTTTGTCTCGAACTGTGGTTTGCCCGCTTCATTTGCACATCCGGTGCTGAAAAAGAGCCAATTTTCCTGCCCAGGTCGCCAATTCTCGGCGGAAAAATCTCTTGGCTTCCGAATAAACAAGCCTGCAAGTGAAAAGAGTGTTTGAGGGGTCGGGGTGTTGTTTCCTTCCACGATTATCCGCGTAGTAACGATGAAATCACCACTTATGTTTTGATATAAAAATCCTCCGTAATTATCTTCAAACCAGCCGCTGGATTTAGGTTGTATGACCAATGATGCCAATTAAAAGTTAAAACTGGATTGCCCAGATAATCGTGAT
>JACVZY010000035.1 GCA_014654705.1 Ignavibacteria bacterium | reverse complement strand
TTCTTCTATCACGATTATCTGGGCAATCCAGTTTTAACTTTTAATTGGCATAAATAATATATTTTGTTTTGTTGTAAGTTGATTCAATAGCTAAAATTTACACGATTGTAAAAATTACACTGTTTATACAGGTCAAAAAAACAGACCCGCCAAGAGCAAATAGACCTTTCTTGTAATTTGGGATTATTCTCCGCCAAGTGTTGGAATGGAGAGTTTGAGAAGGTCATACAACACGCCGTGTTCTGCGACAATATCATCGCGCTTTAGCTCGGCGAGCCGAAAGAAACGAAGTTCACTAATGTCGTCTTGAGGCTGAATACGACCAAAAACATACTGTGCGGTAAAAAAGAGTGTCATAATTTTGTCATTTTCGCCCGCATAACGCCAGTCATCTATCTTCGCACTGCCCACGTAGCGTACGTCGCCTACTTCTGCGCCTGTTTCTTCGAGCGCTTCGCGGGCTGCACTTTGCTCGTAGCTGTTGTCTCGTGGGTCGGCAAAGCCACCAATGAAGCGGTATTTCGCCTGATTTGGCTTTTTACCGAGCAGCACGGTATCATCGCGCAGAATCGCAATATCCACCGTCGGATATACTTTGTCGTATTGGTTATACGCCGCATAAATCACACCTGCGCGGAAATCAGAAGTAGATTTCACCTCGCTGCTGACATTCTTCCGCACTTCGGTTCCCGATACAAACACACTTTGTTCCAGTTCTTGAGTCTGAAAATCCCCGAAATACCGTGAAATAAAGCTGTCGCGTCCACCGTAGAGCGTTACGCCGCCCAAAGGAGCAACCTCACGTATGCGCCCGTCGAGCGACTTGCTCCAGTCCTTGTCCGACGGCATATCCGGTAGCGCTAACACCGTCAGTTGCGGGAATGTTTGCAGCATCATTTCTTTGCGGGCAACGAAATCAAGCGGATTGTGCTTCGTAACAAGTGTTGGTGATACGCCCAAGAACATAATTACCTTTCTATGCCGAGCCAGAACGTTTTCAATAATCGCACGGTGCGCGTCGTGCAGGTCATGGACTTGGAATCGTCCCACGATGACACCCGTATCGGTGGTTTGCGTAGCCATTGTAGTTGCCCTTAAAAGTTCGTGTGAAAAATACATTTCTTTTGTGCATTACAACTCAAATAAAAATCCGCGTTTTTCAAGTGTTTTGTACCGTTTGCCATCGAAGCGGTAGAGTTTTGCGGCGCGGTTCGGCTTACCTCGGCGCATTCCGCCTGTGTCGATAAGCAGCCCATAGCTATCCATTTTTTTGCGAAAGTTTCGTTTGTCAAATGTCCGCTGCAAGATAGTCTCATACATATTTTGCAGTTCGGTGAAGGTGAACTCGTCTGGTAGCAATTCAAACCCTATGGGCTGATAACGGACTTTTCCGCGTAGGCGCTCTATTGCGGTTTTGACAATGGTTTTATGGTCAAACGCAAGCGGAGGTAATTTATTCAGTGAGAACCATTCTGCGGCTTCGGCGTCAGTTCCGGCACTCGGGCGGTGCTTTTCTAAATTGACCAATGCCACGTAGGAAACTGATAACACGCGCCCACGCGGGTCGCGGTCGATTTCGCCGAAGGTGTACAATTGTTCAATATACACTTTCTCGATTCCAGCCTCTTCTTTTAGCTCCCGTGCTGCTGCTGCATCCAGCGTCTCATTCATTTGTACAAAACCGCCCGGCAGTGCCCATTTCCCTTTGAAGGGAGCGAGTTTGCGTTCGATAAGTAGAATCTGTAAATCTGGTTCTTCCAGTCGGTGGTCGTAGCCAAAGATAACGCAATCTACTGCTACGGCAGGACGAGGGTATTTGTATGTATAGCTCATTGTTTTTGCTCATGATTTTGTTTGTGTTGATTTTACACTAACATAAAAAATCTAATAGTAACTACCAAGAAAAAAATCAAAAGAAAAACAGGGGTAGCTGGTTGGGTCTAAAAATGACGTTTTTTGATGGATTTTGGCTTTTTTTTGTTATTGCCACTATTCCAATACTTTCAAAAAATTAGACTTTTGTAAAAACGGCAACAGGAATCGTGAAAAATCAGGCAATTTCGGGGAGTTTTTTCGGAAGGTCAAAAATTCAAAAAAGGCTTTCAGCGCAAAGAGTAATGCGATGTTAAGGTAGGTAGGAGTATCTTTAATATGGTCGATTTTGATTTTCGTTTCTGCGGAAGAACTGTTTGTCAATAAAAAGCCCACTTCTTTCATAAAGAAGCGGGCTTTTTATTGACAAATATTCTCGTAGATTTGCTGCTAATAGTCTTGCGTTGATAGCCTTGTGCTGGCGCAGTCTTGAATGTTATTCAAGCGTTCCACCAAGGCGGATAATTCCGGCTTTGGCATCGTTCACTGCTTCAGAAAACTCTGGCGAGCCTGCAATAGCGCGGTAGAGCGTAAGCGCCTTGTCCTTCTGACCAGCTTTTTCATAATGCAGTGCAGCAAAAAGCTTGTAGCGGTCTTCATCGCCAAGTTTTGCACCGATAGCAGATGCCTCTTCGTAGAGTTTTGCGGCTGCTTCGTGTTGATTGCCGGTTGCGCGGCAAGAAGCCAAGCCCGCCAATGCACCCATTTTCGTAATATCGCTGCCTGCTGCTGTTGCTTGGTCAAAATAGCGTTCTGCTTCTGAATAACGACCGAGTGTTGAAAGGGCATTGCCAGCATAGAGCGCTGCCAAGCGACCGCTTTCGCTGCTGCCGAACTGACTGCTGATTGCGGTCAAGCCCACAACACTTTCGCCGCGAATGGTACCCGAAACGCCGCCAAGCGCTACTTCAAGTTGTCCGGCATCGTAGAAAGGACGAATACGCGAGAGTTTCAAAGCCGCTTCTTTTTCAGTATTTTGTTTGGTGTAGCGGTAAAAAAGGAAGCCGCCGATAAGCACGGCAAGAACAGCAAGTCCCGCCAGAGCAAACTGAATCATGCGTTTGCGCTGTGCTTCGGCATCACTCAGAACTTCGACTGTATTTTCGACTTCTTCGTTGTTTTCGAGTATTTCTTTGTCGCTCATTGTTGTAAATGGAAGAAAATAAAAAACCTTGTTAGATTAGCCTGTGCGCCCGGAGGGACTCGAACCCCCAACCGATGGAACCGGAATCCATTGCTCTATCCATTAAGCCACGGGCGCGTGCAAAATGCGCTGCTTTTGCAGTAAAAACAGTATAGCCTACAAAACTACAACGTTTTGGCGAAAAAAACAAACTCCAGAAGCATGAAAAACAAAATGAACTCGAATTCAAGGAATGCACACAATAAAGGTCTCGATCAAAATAAAATAGCGAATGAGAAAGACCTTCAGCGTGTTATCAGGTACGTGCTGCGCGACCCGAACAGGCAGTGGCGCACCACTAGTGGCGCATTACTTTCGGTTATTTCGGTGGGCGAATGGAATCACCACGAAGGTCCGGATTTCCTCAATATGGCATTGCAGGTGGAGGGAGCTGTTGTGGTTGGTCATGGCGAAGTTCATTGGCGTTCATCGGACTGGGAGAGTCATCACCACGAGAAGAACCCGCTCTACGACGGGTTGATGCTGCACATCGTCCTGCACGACAACCGCGCCGAAACACCCTTTGCGCACTACACACTTGTCATGCCAGAAGAAATACTGCTTCTCAATACTCATAGCAGTATGACCGCCTCACAAGGTATCTTCCAAAGCGACCTCCACGAGGTTCTGCGCGATTATGCCACACAACGGTTCTTGCGCAAAGCCCGTTATGCTGGTACTATCCTCGCTCTTCACGATGCAAATGTCGTGTTTATGAGCCTTCTCAGTGATTTTGTGCAGCGCCGTCTCGGCAAGAAGCATCTTCCGAATGGTCTCAAGAAAATTGCTCGTGCGCTGGAAGATGTGGACAATCAAGCATTCGCGCCACTTCTACATTTCATTGTCATTGCTCCCACTCTCAGTAATGCGACCGCTTGCGTCAATGCTGCCGAGAAGGCTTTGGCGGAATGTCTTGTAACGGTTCAGTGCGGACGGGGCACTGCGTTGGAGATAGTGGTCAATATTGTGCTGCCGCTTTCGTACGCTTTTTGTGTGCATTTGCAACGCACGGACTCGGCGCAGAACCTTCTTCGTAGCTACGTGCATATTCCCGCAGCTAATCAGTATGCTCATTTGAAGCGCAAATTTCCTACAATCGCACAAGAGTATGTTTGGCAGCAACAAGGTATGCTGGAATACGAACTAGAAATCGGAGCGCCTGCGAAGAAGGAACAAAGCATTATTCACGCAATAGCTGCACACCAAACGCGGGATATGGTGATTACCTTCTACACAGCATGAATGTGAGAAGTACAGAGCAAGGAGAAAAGTACTTCTTCGCATACAATCCGTACTTCGTTGTATCGTCCTTGTGAGCGTTTGCAATATGATTCTGCGAAGAAAAATTTGCGTTCTATGCTCACAATCTTTGCATCTGTCAACATTTTGTGTAATTTTGCGTCGCACCATGTAAAACACGCATTGGCGCAAGGTTGCAAGCCTCTTTACAAAATTATTGCCGAAAGCAATAAAATGTCTCTTTTGAACAATGCCGATTTGAATAATACAGACACATCGAACTATTACCGTTTAATCTAACCTTCACATCACTTCCACACGTAATCACCCGGAGCGATTCATGAAACTCATCACTGCGAAAATGGCAGACATTGCCGACACACTGCGCAGCGAACGCAAGCAGATGGCAAAACAACACGAAGAAACAAAAATCGGCGAAATTACCGCCGGGCAGGTGTTGGGCGGCATTCGCGGCGTACCGGCTCTTATCTGCGACACCTCGACGGTGAATGCCGACGAAGGCTTGCGCATACGCAACATTCCCATTTTGGAACTGACCAAAGCTCAGCCCGAAGATATTTTCTTCCTGCTTTGCACCGGCTCCTTCCCAAATGACAGTGAGCGCACCGAGTTGCACGAACTTTTCACTCAAAACTCCTCCGTGCCGTATTACGTTTGGAACGTCTTGGAAGCTATGCCGCGCGATTCCCACCCGATGGTGATGCTTTCCACAGCCATTCTCGTCATGGAACGTGAATCACGATTCCGTGCTGCCTACGACACCGGCAAAGGCAAAGACAAGCTCTGGCAATTCATGCTGGAAGACGCATTCTTGCTGCTCTCTCGCATTACGACTATCGCTGCCGCTATTTACCGTATGCGTTTCGACAAAGGTGAGCGTATTGCGCCGCGCACCGATCTCGACTGGGGCGCAAACTTCGCCTATATGCTAGGTTTGCCGGACAACAATAGCCGTTTTACCGAACTTATCCGTATGTATCTGGTGCTACACTCTGACCACGAAGGTGGCAACGTCAGTGCTTTTACGGCAAACACAGTTTCATCAGCTCTTTCTGATTTATTCTACTCCTTCAGCGCCGGACTGAACGGCTTGGCAGGACCTCTGCATGGCTTGGCAAACCAAGAGTGTTTGTCGTTTGTGCTCGAACTCCATGAAAAATTCGGTGGTAAAATCCCATCCGACGATGAACTTGCTAAAGAAATGTGGGCGCTTTTGAATAGCGGACAAGTGATTCCAGGCTACGGACACGCGGTCTTGCGTGTTACCGACCCACGCTTCACCGCTTTCCACAACTTTGGCAAGCAAAATTGCGGCGATGATGCCATTTTCGGCATTGTGGATAAACTCTTCCAAATCGCCCCAAAGGTTCTGACCGAACACGGCAAAGCGAAAAACGTGTGGCCCAACGTCGATGCGGCTTCCGGCTCGCTCCTGTATTATTATGGCATGAAAGAATTTGAGTTCTATACTGTTATGTTCGGTGTTTCTCGCGCAATGGGTATTGCTGCACAGCTTGTGCTTGCGCGTGCTGCCGGTGTGCCGATTACACGCCCCAAAGGTTTGACCAGTGCCGGCATCAAGAAAATGCTCGGTATGAACTAAAGAAAATGAGGATTGCACAAAAAATAAAGTGTCGAAGTTTTTTGGCTTCGGTAGCACAGACATTCCTGTCTGT
>JACVZY010000034.1 GCA_014654705.1 Ignavibacteria bacterium | reverse complement strand
CGGCAGACTGGCTGCCGCTTTGATTGCTCTGATTTTTAACTTTTAATTGGCATCATCAATACTCAAAACCCTCAATTCGTCATTTCTTCCCAAATGCTCTATCAAACTCTCGATAACGGCTTGCGTGTCGTGGTCATTCCCCGCCGGAACGCGCCCGTAGTCTCTGTTGCCGTTACCTACGGCGTTGGCTCTTATGCGGAATCGCCCACAAATACAGGCTTTGCGCACCTTTTTGAGCATCTTATGTTTGAAGGCTCCGAAAACGTAGCGCACGGAATGTTCGACAAATACTGCTCCGAAGCGGGCGGCGACAACAACGCCTATACCACATTCGACAAAACCACCTACTATATGTCGCTTCCAGCGCATCAAGTAGAATTGGGTTTGTGGCTGGAAGCAGACCGCATGGCATCGTTTGGCGTGGACGACGAAGCGCTGAATGTCCAGAAAAATGTGGTCTTGGAGGAAATCAATCAAAACGTTGAGAACTCGCCCTATGGCACATACTCGCGTGTTCTGAGCCGCCTTGCATATGCTCCTGAAGCGGGTTATAGCTGGGAAGTCTATGGCGAACCTAAGCACGTTGCGGCTTCCACGCTTCAGGATGTGCGCTCGTTCTTTACAAATTTCTACCGCCCCGATAATGCCTGTTTGGTTGTCTGCGGCGATGTTACGCCGGAATCCGCATTGCCACTTGTGCAGAAGCATTTTGGCGTAATTCCGCGTGGCGTGGTGCCCATAGAGCACAAACCTTTTCAACCGAACTTCCGTCTGGGAAAACGCTACGAGCAAGTTGAGGACACAATTCCGACTGATACCATCTTTTGTTCGTATCATTTCGACGGCTACATGACCCCGGAAGTCTATGCCGCCGACGTGCTGTGCAGCGTGATTTCGGACGGCATCAGTTCGCGGCTGTACAAAGCGCTGGCGTACGATGAACTGATTGCGTCCGACGTAAATGCCTACGTGGATGACCGCCGCCATACCAGCCTGTTCACGATATATGCCGTTTCCAATGGTGAAGAATATAACTGCGAAGCGCTCTACACCTCAATGTGGAAGGTTCTGAACAGCATTGTCAAGGACGGCATCACCGAGCGCGAGCTAACAAAAGCGAAGAACCGCATCAGGACGCGCATTGCCCGTACCATACAGCGTGCTTCCGGCATTGCGGACGAGGCGGCGCACCAAGCGCTGTTTTTCAATGAGCCGGAGCGAGTTTTCCGTCTTGGCGATGACTACGCAGCAATTACTGCTGAGGAAGTCCACAACCTTGCGCAAAAGCTCTTCCGCACTGATAATGAAGTCCGCATTGACTTTGTACCTAAAGCGAACACAAACGAAACTGCATAATCACTCAAGCCCAACGCAAGCCATGTACACCTTTAGCGACAATCTTTTGCACACGCTCACCACTGCTCGCAAAATTGCAGTCTTGACAGGTGCCGGCATTTCTGCCGAAAGCGGCGTGGCTACGTTCCGCGACCCAGATGGACTGTGGGCAAAGTTTCGTCCAGAAGAACTCGCCAGCATGGATGGTTTTTTGAAAAACCCGAATATGGTGTGGGAATGGTACGAAGCGCGACGCAAGGTGGTGGACAGCGTGAAACCAAACGCGGGACATACAGCACTTGTGGAAATGCAAAAGTGGTACGAAGAGCGTGGAGGGCGCTTCACGCTTATCACACAGAATGTTGACCGTCTGCATCAGCAAGCCGGAAGTCATGATGTTATCGAACTGCACGGTAATATCATTGACAACTACTGCTCTCGGTGCAAAAAACCGCATGAATATCGCTATACATCAACTGCTCCAAACGTGAAAGAGCCGCCGCGCTGCACATATTGCGGCGGAATGATTCGTCCTGCGGTGGTGTGGTTCGGCGAAATGCTCCCGCCGGATGCTCTGGAAGCCGCGCAGGAAGCCGCAGAGACGTGCGAAGTGTTTTTTAGTATCGGCACTTCGGCAGAAGTATATCCCGCTGCGGGCTTGCCGATTGAGGCAAAACGAGCCGGAGCGCTGTTTATTGAGGTCAATCCCAATCAAACCGCCATTACACGCTTTGCGGATGTGAGCATTAGTGCGCCTTCCGGCGAAGCACTGCCAGCTCTTTTTGCAAGTATGCTGGCAAAAAATAATATCCTGTGAGAAAATAATATCCTGTGAGATGGGCAAAGCACTAACCGAAGGATGAACGCTTGTGTTTATCACGGTACTAGAAGCATTGCTTCACGTCTCCAAAACCTATACCGAATGTTGAATTACAAAAATTCTTTATGAAGAAAAAAACAACCAAAGCAGAACCCACTCAAGCAACAAGCCTGCCTGAAGGCAACACGATTCCTCGCATACTCTCGGTGCTGCCGCTCCGCGATGTGATTGTCTATCCGCACATGATTTTCCCCGTGCTGATTGGACGCGAGAATTCTATTCATGCGGTCTCGGAGGCACTCAAGCGCGACAAATACATTTTCCTTTCGGCGCAAAGCACCGAAGCCGACGACCCGACGCAAGATGATGTTTACACCTCTGGGACGATTGCCAAGATTATTCAACTCGTGCGTTTGCCGAATAACCTTATTAAAATCCTCGTGGATGGCGTAATTCAGGGGCGCATTGTACGTTTTGTGAAATCGAAGCAATGTCTGGAAGCAGAAATTGAGCCGATTACAGTCGTAACCGACGATGAGGGCAATAACGAATTACAAGCAATGGTACGCCATGCAGGGGATTTGTTTGTAGATTACATTCGCACCAATCGCTCCATTGCACCGGAGGTGGCGACTGCTTTTACCAGCATTCAAGACCCCATGCGGCGGTTGTATTACGCGGCTGCAAATTTGGAAACAGAAGTTGCTACTAAGCAGCGCATACTTGATAAAACGACGCTTCGTGAGCAATACTTCGAGCTTTTGGCAATGCTCACAGCGGAAATTGAGGTGCAGAAACTTGAGCAGGATATTGATACGAAAGTGCAAGAAGCTGTCCAAAAAACGCAAAAGCGATACTTCATTCAAGAGCAAATACGCGCGTTGCAGCAGGAGTTGGAAGATGACGAAGGCGTCTTCCCCGATTTGGCAAAATTACGCAACGACCTTGACGAAGCGCACCTCCCCGAAGCAGCATTGAAGCGCGTTGATGAGGAATTTGATAAACTGAAAAAAACACAAACCATGTCGCCGGAATATGGTGTACTGCGGAATTACCTTGAACTTGTAGCGGCGCTGCCGTGGCACGCGACTACGCCCGACAACCTCGACATCCTTCACGTTCGACAGATTCTGGACGAAGACCACTTTGGTTTGGAAAAAATCAAAGAGCGGATTCTGGAATACATAGCCGTACTGAATCTCGTAAGCGGCGTACAAGGGCAAGTGCTCTGCCTTTCAGGTCCTCCGGGCGTGGGCAAGACCTCGCTTGCGCGTTCGATTGCGCGGGCATTGGGGCGAAAATTTGTGCGAATGTCGCTGGGTGGCGTGCGCGACGAAGCAGAGATTCGTGGACATCGCCGCACGTACATTGGTGCTATGCCTGGGCGCATCGTCCAAAGTATGAAACGTGCCGGTACAATTAACCCCGTTATTTTGCTGGATGAAGTGGATAAAATGGCAACCGATTTTCGTGGCGACCCTTCGGCTGCACTCTTGGAGGTGCTCGATCCCGAACAGCATCACGCTTTCAACGACCATTACTTAGAAATTGACTACGACCTCTCGAAGGTGCTGTTTATCACGACGGCGAATGTGAAATATGATATTCCGGCACCGCTTTTGGACAGAATGGAAATTATCGAACTGACGAGTTATGTGGAATATGAAAAAGAGCAAATAGCACGTCAACACTTGATTCCACGACAACTGGAGAAGCACGGCGTGAGTAATTTTTCGATTCACTTTGCCGATGATGCCGTGCGCGAAATCATTCGCGGCTACACCAAAGAAGCAGGAGTACGAAATTTGGAGCGCCAAATTGCATCGGTCGTGCGAAAAATAGCAAAAACTATTGTGGTTGAAATAGCACAGGAAGAGCGCAAACTCGCCGCCGAAGCCGACGCGCAAAAACTTGACACGCCAGAAGAAAAACCCAAGCGCTCACGCAAAAAAACGGTATCGGAGACGGAAATGGTCGCAGACGGCGCACCACCACAGAACCCACTTACACTCAAGGCACGTGAGATTGTTCGCCAGCGAGAACGTCATATTAGTCTGGCACTGGTGCATGAGTATTTGAAAGCACCCGTCAATCGTGAGCGTACAAAAGAGCTTTCCGATAAAGTCGGCGTGATAACGGGGCTGGCGTGGACAAGCATGGGCGGCGATATTTTGCCCGTCGAGGTGTCCATTATGCCCGGCAAAGATAAACTCACGCTCACCGGAAAACTCGGCGATGTGATGAAAGAATCTGCAATGGCGGCGCTTTCCTACGTCCGCGCAAATGCAGAGAAATTGGGCGTTTCCGCTGATGCGCTGACGGATAAAGAAATTCACATTCACGTTCCCGAAGGCGCAATTCCGAAAGACGGTCCGTCGGCGGGTATTACGATGACGATGGCGCTTGTGTCGGCGGCTTCCGGTCGAGCGGCGCGGGGTGATATAGCGATGACGGGCGAGGTAACGCTCCGAGGCAATGTGCTGGCTATCGGCGGCTTAAATGAAAAACTACTCGCCGCAAAGCAGGCAGGTATTACGACGGTACTCATTCCGAAGCAAAACGATGTTGACCTTCTGGACATGAATAACCAAACCACCGACGGCTTAGAGATTATTCCCGTCGCACACATCAGCGAAGCGCTTCAGCACGTATTTCGCTAAACACTTTAGTTCGCTAGGCGCTTTCTCGGCAGTGCAGTGGCGGATAGTCCACCAATGTAGGCTGATGAAAGTATTACTCAAAATTCAACACTCAAAACTGGATCTTCATGGCTCGTGCATCTTATCTCGGTGAACGTCTCGGTTCTCAAGGCGAGGGCGCAAGCGTTGTTGAATGGACTTCGCTTTTGATGACGCTTGCTCTCTGCGCTATTGGACTGACTTCTATTTACAGCGCAACAGTTAATGCAGGAATCCCAACATTTTTCACAAAACAGCTCGTCTTTACCGGTATCGGTCTGGCTGTTATGCTCGGTGTGATGTTCTCGCCCGTGCGGTGGATTGAAGTGGGAGCGCCATTTTTCTATGGGCTATCCTTACTTCTTTTAGTGGCGGTCTTACTGGTGGGAAAAGTGGTCAATGGGCAAAAAAACTGGATTGCGCTTGGTCCTCTTACGTTTCAGCCTTCGGAACTGGCAAAAATATGTACGCTGCTGGCGATTGCTCGCTTTATGGCGAGACCGAACGTGAATCTTCAGACCATCCGCGACTTGGGTACAGTTTTTCTTTACATCCTTGCTCCGGTGGTGCTGATAGTTCTCGAACCGGACTACGGCTCTGCTACGGTCTTCGGGGCGTTATTTCTTGGAATTGCTCTCTGGGGCGGTGCTGATTTGTTGCTACTCTACGCACTTGTAACGCCGCCTCTGGTGGCGCTTGCGGCGCTATTCGGCGTCAAGCCTTTGCTCATCGCGCTTGTTGCGGTCTCGTTGGGAACGCTCATGTTCCGCCGGACAATCGTTGTTACAGCGGTTGTTATCGGACTCAACATTGGTGCGGGATACGCTATGCCCTGGGTGTTCAATAATGTATTGAAGCCCTACCAAAAGCAGCGCATCGAAATTCTACTCGACCCCAATAAAGACCCGCGCGGTCAGGGCTACAATGTGGTACAATCCAAAATGGCAGTCGGGAGTGGCGGATTGTGGGGGCGCGGCTTCCAACAAGGCACGCAGACGCAATTACGCTATATTCCAAAGCAATGGACGGACTTTATCTATTGCGTTCCGACCGAAGAATTTGGTTTTGTGGGCGGGACACTCGTACTGGTGCTGCTGGCAGGCTTGTGTATGCGAATTCTGCTCGTAGCGGAGCTTGTGCAGCGCAAATTTGAAAGCACAGTCATCGCGGGGATTGCGACTCTTTGGACGTATCATACGTTCATCAATATCGGCATGGCACTTGGTCTGCTGCCCGTTATCGGGATTCCACTACCCTTTATGAGCGCCGGTGGAACCTCCCTTGTGATAAATCTTGCTATGCTGGGCTTTGTGTTGAATTTTTTTCGCCAGATGCGCAAACGGCATGACGTGTAGCGGCAAACATCATGCTCATTTGATTTGCTCATCTGCTACATTTCCCCGTATTTTTGCCAACGTCAGTACAACTAGAAAACAACGTATCACCTTTATCTCTGAGTATCAATGCTTCCATCCTTCAAAACCGCACTTGTGCAAATGTCCATGAGCGCTGACAAAGCCGTGAATCTGAAACGCGGCACAGACTTCATTGAGCAAGCCGCCGACGGTGGTGCACGGCTCGTGTGTCTGCCAGAACTTTTTTTGTCGCCCTATTTCTGCCAGCGCGAGGATTCATCGCTCTTCGATCTTGCCGAACCATATCCTGCAAGCGAGACCATTACGGCGCTTCGAGCGATTGCGAAAAAAACAAAGACTGTCGTGATAGCGCCGATTTTTGAGAAACGTGCGCCGGGCGTATATCACAATAGCGCTGCTATTATTGATGCTGACGGCGAAATTGTGGGATTCTACCGCAAAATGCACATCCCCGACGACCCAGCATTTTATGAAAAATACTACTTTACCCCCGGCGATTTAGGTTTCAAGGCATTTGATACAAAAGTGGGACGCATTGCCACACTTATTTGTTGGGATCAGTGGTATCCCGAAGGCGCACGCTTAGCAGCATTGCACGGTGCAACCATTATTTTCTACCCGACCGCAATCGGTTGGCATCCTGATGAAAAAGAGCGCTATGGCGCAGCGCAGCACGACGCATGGCGCACGGTGCAGCGTGGTCATGCTGTTGCCAACGGTGTGTATGTGGCGGCTGCAAATCGCACGGGACTGGAAACCGACCCTGTAACGGGTACAAAACTGGAGTTCTGGGGACAATCGTTTATCTCCGACCCACAAGGAGTAGTGCTTGCAGAGGCTTCGGCAGCAAAAGAGGAAATTCTCTATGCCGATGTGGATGTAAAACACCTGGAAATCATTCGCCGCAATTGGCCCTTCCTGCGCGACCGCCGCATTGATGCCTACGGCGACATTACAAAGCGCTTTATCGAAAGCGCGTAAGAAATTTTTCCATAATTTTGGCATATCGGAAATAATTATGCACCAAACTCCCGCACAACAAGGTTTTTCCATGCCCGCCGAATGGGAGCGTCATAAAGCTACATGGCTTGGCTGGCCCCTCAATGCAGAGGACTGGCCCGGCAAATTTGTTCCGATTCGCTGGGTGTATGGTGAAATTGTTCGCGCTATTACACGTGCCGACGAGGTTGCCCGTATCGTCGTGGACAACAACCGCCATGAAGAGCAGGCTCGACTGGTACTCAGCAAAGTAGGTGTGGATATGGAAAAGGTAGAGTTCTTCCAATGCCGCATGAATCGTGGTTGGATGCGCGACGCAATGCCCGCTTTTGTGAAGCGTGCCGTAGCGGGGACTTCAGATATGGTTTCAGAGAGCGCGGCGGTGAAATTTACCTTCAATGGTTGGGCGAAATATGACAACTGGCAATTCGACAATGCAATGGCACGCGAACTCAGTTCCAGCACTGGCTGGCACATCATCGACGCAAAATTTGACAAACGGCACGTGGTCTTGGAAGGCGGCGCGATTGATGTGAACGGCATGGGGACGCTACTCACCACTGAGGAATGTTTGCTCGACCCACACGTGCAAGTGCGCAATCCAGGCATGAGCAAAACCGATATGGAACAAGCGCTCCGCGATAATCTCGGCGTGAGTAACATTCTCTGGCTCGGCAAAGGTATCGCGGGCGATGACACACACGGGCACGTGGACGACCTCTGCCGCTTCGTGAACCCGACAACGGTTGTGCTGGTGCAAGAAGATTCTCCGTACGATGCGAATTATAGAGTCTTACAAGAAAACCGCGAGCGACTTGAGGGAATGCACCTTGAGAATGGTCATAAAATAGATGTTATTCCCCTCCCAATGCCAGCCCCATTGGTCTTTGATGGAATGCGCCTTCCGGCAAGTTATGCCAATTTTTACATTGCCAATCACGCGGTGCTGGTACCGACCTTTAATGACGAAAATGACCGCACAGCGCTTGGTATCTTGTCTGAACTCTTCACCGACCGACCTGTGATTGGTATTCACGCGGTTGATTTAGTCTGGGGCTTGGGCACGCTGCATTGCCTCACGCACGAAGAGCCTACGACAACGACATAATGGCGATACATTTCCTCAATAGGACTTGACAAATACGGATAGCACACATTTACCCCCACAAACTCCGTGCACCATGAAACACCAGCAATGATGCGCCATACGCCAGCAGCAACGTATAACCAAAGGCAAGTGCAGGATATTTCCACGACCCAGTTTCCCGTTTCATCACAGCAATAGTGGACATACACTGCAAGGCATACACATAAAAGACCAAAATACTGAGTGCTGTGGGAAGTGAAATTGCACTTCGGAGCACCGTGCGCAAATTTTCGTCACTCTCCGACACATCCACACTATAGACTTGCCCCATCACGGAAACAAAGACCTCGCGGGCAGCAAAACTCCCCAAAACGCCGATAGTTACTTTCCAATCAAAGCCAATAGGCGCAAATATCGGCTCGAGCGTTTTGCCAATAGTACCAAGAGCAGAATGTTCGAGTTGGAGGCTTGCCGCTTGAATCGGTGAGGCTTCCGGTGGAGCTTGATGCTTAGGAAATTCCCCTAAAGCCCATAAGATAATAGAAAGCGTGAGAATAGTTGTTCCGGCAGAGGTCAGAAACTGCTTGGTACGATGAAAAAGAGTAAAAAAAACACTGCGCCATGTTGGAAAGCGATACGGCGGCAGTTCCATCAAAAACGGCAGCTTCGTGCCTTGAAACATCGTACTTTTGAAAATCTTTGCCACAAGAAGCCCCGATAGCCCGCCCAGAAAATACAGCCCCATCAGCACCAGCCCTTGCAGGCTCAGAAAGCCAGCCAGCATCGTTGACGGCACAAATGCCGTAATGAGCAGCACATAGACCGGCAGACGCGCCGCGCATGTCATCAGAGGCGTTATCAGAATGGTTGTCAGCCTGTCTTTTTCGGAAGCAATGATTCGTGCCGACATAATGCCGGGAATAGCGCAAGCAAATGAGCTCAAAAGCGGGATAAATGACCGCCCTTGCAAGCCGAATACGCCCATTACTCTATCGACCATAAAAGCAGCACGGGCTAGGTAGCCAAAGTCTTCCAGAAGTGTGATGAAGAGCGTCAAAATGAGTATTTGTGGCAGAAACACAACCACAGCACCAACACCTGCTATCACGCCGCGCGACAGTAAATCCTGCGCAATGCCCGCCGGAAGCGTGGTATCCACGAGATTTTGTAATGAGCCAAACCCAGCTTCGATAGCGTCCATCACGGGTGTAGCCCAAGCAAAAATTGACTGAAAAAATAAGAGCATCACGGCAAGAAAGACAATCGGTCCGGCAACGGGATGCAGAAAAACCGCGTCCAGCTTTGTTGTCAAAGAATCTAGTTCCGGGGTATGCGCTACTTCTCCGGCGAGCGCTCGCGCCCATTCATACTGCGCTTCGATGCCTTCGCCTACAGGAATGTGATTTTCTGCGGCTTCCGGACGGGAAAAACCTCTGAGTGCAATATGCTCACGCAATTCTTCCAGCCCGATACCTTTATGCCCCACGATTCCGATAACAGGCACACCGAGCGCTTGCTCCATCGCAATATCATCGAAGACCCCACCGCTTGCTTTGATGCCGTCTATCATGGTAACGGCTACAAGGGTCGGGATATTCAGTGCGGCGAATTGAGCGTAGAGAAAAAGGCTTTTTTCAAGATTTGTGCCCTCCATAACGAAGACTACAGCATCGGGCTTCGGCAGCGCACCATGTTCGCCATGCAGAACTGCAACAGAAAGCGCTTCATCGGGAGTTTTCGGGGTCAGGCTGTACATTCCCGGAAGATCGAAAAGGCGTGTCGTGATTTTGTCAATGTGAACCTCGCCGCTTTTGGGTTCGACGGTAACGCCCGGAAAATTGCCAACTTTTTGGCGCATCCCGGTCAGGGCATTAAAAATGGTCGATTTACCGCAGTTTGGAGTACCGACGAGAGCAGCAGTCAGGCGTGGTGTATGTGAGGGAACAGCATCAGGAATAGAGGGCATACAAACAAGAGAGATAGGTCGTTTCGCAAAGCGCTTGAAAGATTCTTACGCAATACGTTCCAACAACATATGGGTAACTTCATTCGGGCGCAAAACTATGCGCGAACTACGGAACTGAATCTCCACAGGACCATTGAAAGGAGCTTTGCGTAAAAGCCGAATAATCGTACCGGGAGTAAGCCCAAATTCGCGAAGGCGCTCGGTAAAGGAGTCGTGCTGCGTGTAGTTCACGATGCGGGCTTTGGAACCGACAGGAATCTCGTTCATAGTTCGTTAGCGTGAAATAGTATTGGGAGAAGAAACTCACAAGTGCTAACTTAAACTAAATCTAAATAACGAACAAGAAAAATGTTACGCCTGAACCATGGAAGCGTCGAGTAATTTGACAAAACAGCACTTACGCACTATACTAAAAGAACGCCGCGATCGCTTATCTTCACAAGAACGTGCGGAGCGGAGCAAAATAATCTCAGACTTGGTACGTTCTCAAGCGTGGTGGAAAAAGTCTTGGACAGTGCATATTTACTGTTCATTTGGAGCCGAGGTACAGACACAAGGATTGATACAGAGCGCCTTTGAGGAGCAAAAACGTGTCCTTGTACCAATTGTTTCCGGAGCAAGCAATCGGTTGGAACATCGCATTATCACCCCTCAAACGCGCTTTGAAACTGATTCTTTTGGTATTCCCACCCCACAATATGACTTCACCGATAATAACTCGAATGCTATCACGCCCGCCGCCCTTGCCGCGATGCCCTGCGACTGCGTCATTGTGCCGCTTTTGGGGTTTGATGTGGCATTGAATCGCATCGGCTATGGCAAAGGATATTACGACCGCTTTCTCCAAGAGCTTCTCTACGAAGCGAGCACGAGACCGTACCTCATCGGTCTTGCCTTCCAATGCCAATTTGTGAAAGAAGGTATCAGCATTGAGGAACATGATATTCGGTTGGATGCGGTGATAACGGAGGATGGTATATTTCAAGGCTAAAGAAATAAAACGTATTGCAGGTTAGTGACCATCTTACTATCTTTGGACAAAAAAGGCTGCTATCTATATCAATTGCTCGTCGTTCATGAAAAAGATTACTTTTGCCTTAATGGCGTTTCTTTGTACCTTATCTCTAAAGGCATCAGTTATTGTTGGTCCTATCACCAATCCTAATAATAATCATACTTACTATTTGCTCACCGCCAACTCTTGGACTGCATCGGAAGCAGAAGCAGAGAAAATGGGGGGCACCCTAGCTATTATTGATAATGCAAGTGAACAGGAATGGGTGTTTTCCAAGTTTGGAGAGTATGGTAATGAAAGTAGAAATTTATGGATTGGTCTCCAAGAAACGGCGAAAGAAGGCGTTTATGTTTGGGTTGATGGTTCGGCTTTGAATTACACAAATTGGCTCCCTGGAGAGCCCAACAATGTATTGAGTACAGAAGGATACGTTCATATGATTCGTACAGATAACCCATGGCAACACAAAGGTGGAACATGGAATGACCTACCGAATGCAGGACAACCAGGACCACCATTTAATATCGTTTTTGGCGTTGTTGAAATCGCGCCTCTTCAAAGCGAAGTTTTCCCGAATCCCTGTAATCAAATACTGAATTTAAGATTGTCTATAGATAACCAACAACAAGCAACGGTAAGCATAAAAATTGTGAATATGTTAGGCCAAGAACTGCTCTCTATACAAGATATAGAGCCGCTACAAGGTTGGCTCCAAAAAGTTATTAATGTAAGTGTGCTGCCAACTGGAACGTATTTCGTCTTGGTCTGTATCAATGATAAGCAACAAGCCTATAAGGTCATCAAATTGAACTAGCAACCTGCTTGTTTTCATCCAAGAGTATTCCTGAATAATCTGATATTTTTTGATCCCTTTAGTTTATCCCTTTCCGAGTCACTCAAATTATTACTCCTCAATATGGCATTTTCAACCTCAACACTACTACGCGACCTTCGCGCAATATGGCATTTTGATAATCGTATTGCTTTACTGCTTGAAAAGACTGTATTGCAAGGCTCCGGCGGAAATCTTAGCATCTATCGCAAGCAAGACATGGAAATTATTATGGATAAAGCAGCCGGAGACCAAAGCGGCGCTCGATATGCCATTACTTCAGGAATGTATCGCCAATTTCTCCCTATCATTTTACAAAAGGCTGCCGGAAATCATTTAGTCATTATGGATTTAGGCGCTAATGTTGGTGGTTTTACATTGATGTTAGCATTGGAGAAAATTCCATTGCAGAAAGTAATTGCCGTTGAACTAAACCCAAATACGTATCTGCGTTTACGCCTGAACTTGGAGCGTAATCTTCGCATCATGCCTGACAATCTCCATTGCATAAATGCGGGTGTCTGCGGAAGCAACCGCTCCATAGCACTTACGTTAGGTCAAGGCAGAATGGATGATAATATCTTCGGGGCAAAAAAAAATGTATCGGGTGGTCAGGCTTATACAATAGCAGGGCGAACGTTCGACAGTATTTATGAGCAATGCTGTGCAAGCAATAGTGATTCGCCATTGTATGTCGATATTTGCAAAATCGATATTGAGGGTGCGGAGTATGAGATTATTTTAGGTAACCAAGCCACTCATTTGAAACATTGCCGTTTCTTACTTATGGAGATTCACCCTCATTCAGATTATTCAGAAAAACAACTGCTTGACCAACTCCAAAATTTGGGATTTCAAAAGATTCTTTCTGACGAACTGGATGTCTCTGAGAATGTAGTTTTATTCCAGAATACTCAGATTTCATAGTTGATTTATGGGGGAAGATTTGTCGGACGAAGCATATTCTCTCATTGCGCTCCGATTCGTACTGCCTTTCGGCGTGTACAGCCATTTATCAAGTGGAATAATACGCACCTCATCAAGCAAATCGTTCGGTATTGGCAAGTATTTGAGCACAGACTTTCGTAGTTGTTCGATTGTCTGCATCGGAACCCCACTGCTAAAGGCAAGATAAACAGTACAACGCTCACCATCGTGCGAAAAAATCATTACTTCCGTGCAACCTTCTAAGCGACTTCGGAGCATCATTTCCCACTCTGGCACAGGAATAAAGCGCCCATTAGCAAGTTTGAATGTATCGTCAGCACGCCCAACAAAAATATATCCTTTGGCTGTTGTATCGGTGCTTGCTTTTACGTAATCGCCCGTATTCACCCACCGCTCTGCTGTATATCGCACCAAACCTTGTTCCGTCCATAATCCGATGTGCGCATTTTCGCCGCAAAACTCTAGCACGCCATCAGTGTTCATGCGGGTTTCGCAGCCAATTGTCTGTCCCAAATAATGTTCCTGCCACACGCCCGGCTCTCCAAGCGTGATTCCGGGCGATGCTTCCGTTTGCCCGTAGCCCACTCGCAAACGAGTTGTGCGAAGGAATCTAGCAAGGTCGCTGTTCACAGGCGCACCACCGATAACGCCTCCTTGCAAACTGCGCAAGAAAGCCTGTCCCTCCGCCAGCGCCACCAGGCGCTTGACTAGAAGCGGCACAAACGAACAGTGCGTAATACCATGATTCTCTGCCAAGCGAAGAATCTGCTGAATATCGCGCCCACCGCTATTATCACGGACAATTTCGGCTCCGGCAAAAAAGGCTGCGAAAAAATCAATGACTAAGCCAAACGCATGATGAAGCGGCAGAAGGGACAGTACCCGTGCGGCACTGTAGGAGCTTTCATGCCCATCCACCAAATTCAGAATCGGCATATGGCTGTCAATAACGCTAAAAATATTGCGCTCCGACAAGGCAATCCAGCGTGGCGTACCGGAAGTACCGGAACTCGCCAAAAGCAAGCAAATATCAGGCGTTGCAATAGATTCCTCTGAATCATATTTCCTCAGACCGTTTTCATTTATCACTGCCTTCGCAGAAAAGAATATCGCTAAAGCCTGAGCATCGCTTGCAGGAGGGGCAAGTGCGACGGTGCAGCCCTGCCAAAGCGCAGCAAACATCCATGCAAGATAATCGCGATGAACAGGAAGCTGAAGTACAATGCGGTCTCCGGCATCAATTTCTGCATCGCGCAGTAACTGTAAACGCTCTCGCATCTGATACCACAAAGATGCCGCAGGAAGCACGCCCTCGCTGTCCACCCAAAGCGGGTACGCCCGCTCGAAAAGGCGCTCGCGAAGGCGTTTCTGCCAAAGTGAATAGTGATGCGGCATAAATTTGCTCTGTATGCAAAAAGCGGCTATCGGAGAAGTCCGACAGCCGCAGGAATAATACATTTACATTATTGCGTCAAGGTCTGAATCAACGTTTTTTGACAAATATCCAGTTGGTCTTTGTTGCTCCATCGCGATATAGGTGAATCTGCACGTTGGTGGGGCGCATTTTATAGGTGAAGGTATAGGGAAGAGCAACGTTGAGATTGTTAGCAGCAACACCGTCTTTGAAGCGTCCGAAGAAAAGGCGGTTATTGGTGCAAGGAGCTAATTGGGTAAAGTAATTTTTGCCAATGGCATCGTTCGGTGCAATTCCGGCTAGTTCAGATTCATATTTATTGAAAAGTTGGATAACGCCTGCGTCATCCACCTTTACAACGCCGAAATCCAGAGTATCTGCTTCTGTGCGGTGAAGTGCTGCAAGTTTCTGCAAAACACTATCAGGAACAAAACTCGTCATAGTGATTCTCCTGTGGTAAAAAGGTTATTCGTAAAATCGTAAATTTCCGTGTTATGCTCTTGGTTCTGCATAGAGAGAATTCAACTGCTCTTCAAGACTGCGAATCATTGCGATAACATCTTCAGCGCTTGAAATACCGATTTCTTTTTCCAAAAGCTCTTTCTCTGCGTACAAGGCGCTTAGTTGCTCATCGAAGCCCTGAATAACTGTTGTAACCAGCTCTGTATCCATAACATTTCCTTGGTTATTGATATGACGAAAAAAATAAATGCCAATTGCGAAAGTACCAAAAAAAGTTGAGGCAGCAAGCGTTGATGCTTAACCGCCTCAAGTTTTTATATGCTATGCAACGAAAACAACTTAGGTGCCTGCGTTATAGTCGTTGATGTACGAAAGCTGCTCTTTTGTGAGTTTATCCATAGACATACCCATTGTTCTGAGCTTTGTTTCAGCGATAAATTCATCTTGCGACTCGTCAATGTCAAGAACTTGGTTCGGAAGTTTCTTGCCTGCTTTGTATGCTTCAGCCAATTTGAGATGACACATAAGCTGATTAGAGAAAGACATATCCATCACTTCCGACGGGTGCCCTTCAGCAGCAGCCAAGTTCACGAGGCGACCTTCTGCCAAAACGAAAATTTTGTTGCCGTTTTTGAGCGTGTATTCTTCGCAGTTCGGGCGAATGGTACGCTTGCTTTTGGAAATGGAAGCCAACTCTTCAAGATTGATTTCCGCATCGTAGTGACCGGTGTTGCAAACGATAGCGCCGTCTTTCATCGAAAGGAAGTGGCGTTTGCGGATGATGTCTTTGACGCCGGTCGCGGTGCAAAAGATATCGCCTTCTTTAGCCGCATCGTCCATAGACATAACGCGGTAGCCTTCCAAAATACCTTTAATTGCCGACGTAGCTTTTACTTCGGTAATAATGATATTGGACCCCATGCCTTTAGCGCGTTTTGCAACGCCCTGTCCGCAATGTCCGTGCCCGGCAACAACGAATGTTTTACCGGCAAGCATGACGGAAGTAGCACGAAGAATACCGTCCAGCGTGGATTGACCGGTACCATATACGTTATCAAAATCCCATTTGGTGATAGCGTCATTCACGGCATACACAGGGTAGTAGAGTTTGCCTGCTGCTGCGCGAGCGCGAAGGCGCTGAACACCGGTCGTAGTTTCTTCGGTGCCGCCAATAACTTCTTTACGAGCATAATCTGCGTATTTCTCGTGTACGGTGTTGATGAGGTCGCAACCATCGTCAAGCGTCAAGTTTGGCTTGAGATCAATCGTGCGCTCAATACACCAGTAGAAATCTTCGTGATTGCCATACCATGCAAAGATAGAAATGCCGCCTTTTGCAAGAGCCGCAGCAACGGGGTCGTTGGTAGAAAGCGGGTTGCAGCCCGACCAAGACACTTCCGCGCCGAGAGCCGCGAATGTCTCTACAAGTACTGCTGTTTCTTTGGTTACGTGCAACGAACCTGCAAGACGCAAGCCTTTGAGCGGCTGCGATTTTTTGTAGGTATCACGGATGTGCATCAGCACGGGCATACGCGATTCTGCCCATTGAATGAGTTTACGACCTTCTTCGGCAAGACCGATGTCGCGGACGCAATATTTGCCCGGAACTTCGCTAAAGCTGCCTTTGCCTTTTTTCGCGGGAATAGCTGCTTTTCCTGCTGGTTTTGCAGCTACTTTTGCTGCGCCGTTGGTGTGTGTGCCATTTTTATGGACACCGTTTTTTGCTGCCGGTTTAGCGGCTGCTTTTGCTACGACTTTAGCTGCAGGTTTTGCTGCTTTTTTTGCCGGAGCTTTTTTGGTTGTTGTTGCCATTGTCTTTACAATGCTTAGAAAAGATGAAAGTGTGTGAGTTAGAATTCAACATTATGCTGCGCTGATTACGCAATCTTCTTAAACACATCTACGAGGTCTAATTGTTCCCATGGGAACTCGTTACGACCAAAATGCCCGTAGGCAGCAGAAGCGCGATAAATCGGACGACGCAGGTTGAGGCGTTTAATAATACCGGCTGGCGTGAGGTCAATGTTTTTGCGAATAAAGTCGCTCATTACGCTGCCCGCAATTTTGCTGGTATTGTGCGTGTTGACATGAACCGATACGGGCTGTGCAACGCCAATAGCGTAAGAAACCTGAATCGTACACTCTGTTGCCAAGCCCGCCGCGACAATGTTTTTTGCCAAATGCCGAGCAGCATACGCAGCCGAGCGATCAACTTTGGTCGGGTCTTTGCCGGAGAATGCACCGCCGCCGTGGGGGGCTTTACCGCCGTAGGTGTCCACGATGATTTTGCGTCCCGTCAAGCCTGTATCACCGTGCGGACCACCGATGACAAACTTGCCGGTTGGATTGATATGGTATTTCGTGTTATCGTCGAGCAAATTTGCCGGAATAACGTGCTTAATAACATGATTGAATACATCATCGGTAATTGTTTTGTTCGCTGCATCGGGGTCGTGCTGCGTGGAAACGACGATAGCATCAACGCGCTTTATGGTGTTATCATCATTGTACTCAAGCGTCACCTGTGATTTTGCATCGGGACGCAAGTACGGCATTTGAGACGGATGATTTTTACGAATTTCAGCCAGCTTATGAACAATTTTGTGTGCAAAGGTAATCGCTGCCGGCATGAGTTCCGGTGTTTCATCACACGCATAACCGAACATCATTCCTTGGTCGCCCGCGCCGCCTGTGTCCACACCTTGCGCAATATCGGGAGATTGGCGGTTAATGACATTCACCACAGCACAGGAATCACAATCGAAGCGATATTCTGCTTTCGTATAGCCAATGTCGCGTATAACGCCGCGCACAAGGTCTGGCAGGTCAATGTAGGTGGTGGTGGTAATTTCGCCGCCCACAACAATCAAGCCCGTTGTAGCAAACGACTCGCAGGCAACGCGCCCGGTGGGATCTTGCGTCAAGACAGCATCAAGAACGGCATCGGAGACTTGATCGCAAATCTTGTCGGGATGACCTTCGGAAACGGATTCGGATGTAAAGAAATACGACATAGCGAAAAATAAACGTGGAAGAAAAGTTGTAAGGTTATTTCAGATTGATAAAGTGTCTGCTGTTACGGGGTACTGAAATCAACTTCGCTGGAATCACCAACGTTGATGCGGCGAAAATTGCCGCGCACCTGCGCATTATTACCAACAATTGAGCGATCAAGCATTGATTGGTCAACTGTGGCGTAATCACTGATAATTGAATCGCGGACGATGGAATTGAGTACCATTGCGCCCTCAGCCACTGTTGCAAATGGACCGATGACAGACCGCTCAACGACTGCACTTGGGGAAATATACACCGGCGGAATCACAATCGTATCGGTACATTCGCGTGACAATGGCTTCCGTTCAAGCAGATAACGGTTAGTAGCAAGCATTGTTTCCGGTTTGCCGCAGTCGTACCATCCCTCGACGGGGAAAGTCGTAAACGGCTCGCCTTCGTCAATCATGCGCTGGAGCGCATCGGTGAGCTGATATTCGTCGCGGGTGCGAATGTTATTCGTAACGATGTAATCAAGACATTCTGCCAACAGCCGCGGTTTTTTGATGTAATATAAGCCAACAATCGCAAGATTGGTCGGTGGCACTTCAGGCTTTTCGACAAGTTTAGCCACAAACTGATTATTCGCGTCCATTTCCACAACCCCGAATCGTCGCGGGTCTTCCACCGTTTTCACGCCCAGTGCGCTGTGTGCTGACTGCAACACTTCTCCTAGCGCCACATCAAAAATGGTATCGCCCAAAATGATAAAGAGTGGGTCATCGCTAAAGGTGTGGCGTGCAAGCCAGAGAGCGTGCCCTAAGCCTTTGAGTTCGGATTGCTCGACAAAATCGAATTTGAGGGAGTAATTTGTTGTAACGTACTGCTCAACAAGTTCCTTCATGTAGCCGGTAATAATGGTAGCTTCTTTGAAGCCTTGCTGCACAAGCTCATCAAGAATATGTCCGAGAATAGGCTTACCTGCTACGTTCAGTAGGACTTTGGGGAGGGTGTATGTGTGAGGGCGCAAACGGCTGCCGACTCCGGCAACGGGTATGATTGCTCGCATGAATGTCTTTCTTTCAAGCCTAATCTTGAGAAGGCTGAATGAACTGCATTTGAAACAAATGAACAAGTAAAGCCCCAAATATACAATTTTTTCAGCACTTTGCATAATTTTCATAGAGATTTCTTGTCGAAGCCTCTTTTCGATATTTCACCGCCTCTTTCCATCAGAGAATGATCAGCATCCAAGATGCCCTATTTCATCTTGCCTCGTGGCTCATCTTTTGAGCACTGTGTATATTTTTCTTTTGTAACACGCACAAAAAGCATATATTTGAAGTCTTTCGGTAAAATTTCTGTTATCTTTATCCTCTAACGCTTGTAGGAATACGCCTCACAATCGCTATGTTGACTATCTCTATCAAAGGTCTGATTGACGGACAGTATCCCGTTGAAGCGTCTGTCGATTGCTCAGAAATTGATCACATTTTTGAGGAGTTTTTTGGAACACTTCGCGTGAGCGGAACTATGCGTAAGCATGGGAAACGCTATCTGCTTGACCTTGTAGCGGAAGCGCCCGCCCGCCTTCTCTGCGACGTTTCGGGGGAAGAGTTTGAAGAAACGATTAGCGCCCAATTTTCGCTGGAATATATTGCAAACACAATGCTTGCAAATTTCCATGCCGATAAAGAAGATGTAGAGCCGCCGTACTATATCCGTGAGGACGACACAAAAATTGATATTACCGACGAAGTGCGGCAAGAAATAGGAATAAATTTACCTCTCAAGCGCACAGCACCGCAGTATCGGGACAAGGAATTTGCTGATGTTTTTCCTGATTTTAGCGAAAAGCATACACCTTCTTCAGAAGCGATAGACCCACGCTGGGCAGCACTGCAAAACATTACTTTTGACAAAAAATAACGCTGATAGATAATAGATAAACAAACAACATTCTTACTTTCACACTCGATTTTTTAGGATACGACAATGCCTAATCCCAAACGCAGACACTCGAAATCTCGCAGCGCAAAACGCCGCACCCACTACAAAGCGGTCGCTTCCACATTGGTGGAATGTCCGAACTGCAACGAGCAAAAACTTGCCCACGCAGCCTGCCCTTCATGCGGTTACTATAACGGTCGTAGCGTTGTTCGCGTGAGCGACGGCGCTGCGGCAGAGTAATCGTTTTATAGAGTACACAAGCGCTCGCTAGTGGTGATGACATTTTTACGGGAACAGACTATGTGGCTTTTGCACAGATGTTTGTTCCCGTACTTTTTCAGGGCAAAATTTTTCTTTTTTGCTCTCGCTTGGTTTGTGTATTTTCTCAGCTTCATAACTTTGTCCCGTTTGTTCAGGAATCACGATTTTGGAGCAAGACCATGGCTCAGTCACAAACAGTTCGTATCATTCTCGACGCTATGGGCGGCGATTTTGCCCCGCAAAACGAGGTGCTGGGCGCAATAGCAGCCATGCAGCACTTCAAGGCGAATAATATCAATGCCGAAGTTGCTTTCGTCGGGCGCGAAAAGGATATTCGCTCCGCCTTGGCGCAACACGGCGCAGCAGCAACAGATTTCCCCATCATTCATGCTGATGATGTTGTCACAATGGAAGACGAACCCGCCGTTGCTTTTCGTAAGAAACGTGGCTCGTCGCTCTACATTGGGCTACAACAGCACGCCGAGGGCTATGCGCATGCGTTTGTTTCTGCCGGAAACACAGGGGCTGTAATGTCCCATTCCACTTTGCTTCTTGGGCGAATCAATGGCGTAAGTCGCCCCACCATCGGCACATTTCTTCCCACCACCGAAGCACGTCCGACGCTTCTTGTTGATGCAGGCGCAAATGTGGATTGCAAACCGAAACATTTGTACGAATTTGCCGTGATGGGCAGTATTTATGTGCGGCAAATGCTCGGTTTTGAGCACCCGCGCGTGGGCTTGCTCAACGTCGGTGAGGAAGAAATCAAAGGCAACGAGGCTGCAGTCGAAACGTTTGGACTTCTCAAAGCCAGCAATCTTAATTTTATTGGCAATATCGAAGGACGGGATATTCTCATCGGCTCGGCAGACGTGGTTGTCTGCGATGGCTTTGTAGGGAATATCGTTCTCAAGTTTGCCGAAAGTATGCTCACTTTTCTCAGGGCAAAATTTACCGCATACGCTGACAAAAGCCTGGGCAATAAGGTAATGATGGGAGTAGCCAGACCAGCGCTCAAAGGCGCTTTGACGGGCATGAACTACGAAGAATACGGTGGCGTACCGCTTCTGGGTGTAAACGGCGTAAGCATCATCGGGCATGGCAAATCTACGCCACTTGCGCTCAAGAACATGATTCTCCGCGCTGAAGAAGTCGTTCGCAAAGAAGTCAATATCAGCATTGAAAATGCGCTTAATCCGCCTGCACTCGCTCCACAACCTCAAAAAGCATAAACCTGAATTCCATGAAAAAAGCCGTCATTACTGCCGTCGGGCATTACGTTCCCGATAATATTATCACCAACAAGTATTTTGAAGAGCGCATGGACACAACCGACGAGTGGATTACCACTCGCACCGGCATTCGAGAGCGCCGCTATGCGCCTGATGATATGGCGACATCCGATATGGGTGTTCGTGCCATCGAAGACTGCCTGAAAATGCGCGGCATTGACAAAGATGAAATAGATTTTATCATTTGCGCCACCGTCACGCCCGACCACGTATTTCCTGCCACAGCCTGCCTCATCCAGCACAAACTCGGCATGAAGCACCCCAAAATATGGGGCTTTGATATTTCGGCTGCCTGTTCGGGATTCATTTTTGCGCTGGAAACTGCTCGCCGACTGATTGAGTCCGGCGGCTCGAAAAAGGCAATTGTGGTTGGTGCCGATAAAATGACAGCAATCGTTGACCCTTTAGACCGTGCAACGTGTATTATTTTCGGCGATGGTGCCGGAGCAGTCTTGCTGGAAGCCAGTGATGACGATACTGTTGGCATCATTGATTCCGTGCTGCACGTGGACGGAAGCGGTCTGCCGCACCTCCATATGAAAGCCGGTGGCAGTGTAATGCCCGCCTCACACGAAACCGTTGATCAGCGCTTGCACTATGCTTATCAAGAAGGGCAGCACGTCTTCAAAGCAGCCGTCAAAAGCATGGCTGATGCGACCTCAGATGTCATGCAACGCAACAATCTTACGGGTAACGATGTGGCATGGCTTGTGCCGCATCAAGCAAATCTGCGCATTATCGAAGCAACTGCTAATCGTATGGAACTCGACATAGACCGCGTTATGATTAATATCCAACGGTATGGAAACACAACGGCAGGCACAATTCCAATCTGCCTTTCCGAATGGCAAAAAGAAGGTAAAATAAAGTATGGCGACAATATGATTGTAGCAGCCTTTGGCGGCGGCTTTACCTACGGCGCAATGTTCCTGAAATGGGGGATAAAATAATGGCAACAGCACTCGTATTTTCCGGTCAAGGCTCGCAGTATGTCGGTATGATGCGTGATTTGGCAGAGACATTCCCTGAAGCAAAACAGATGCTTGCCGAAGCAGATAGTATCATGGGCACAAGCCTTAGTACGATTTGCTTCGATGGTCCTGTCGAAACGCTTAAGGAAACTCGCTACACGCAGCCCGCACTTTTCGTACACGAAGCAATATTGGCGACACTGCTCAAAGAAAAAGTACCATTTCATGCGGCTGCCGGACACTCGCTTGGCGAATACTCGGCGCTTTTTGCTGCCGAGGTAATAGATTTCGCCACAGGTCTGGGGCTTGTCAAATTGCGCGGCGAACTGATGTTTCGCGCCGGAGAGACTCTCCCCGGCACAATGGCTGCCGTTGTAGGAATGGACGATGAGAAGGTGCGCGAACTCTGCGCCTCACTCACCAATGGCAACGATATTATTGTCGCTGCAAATTTCAATTCACCCGGACAAGTAGTCATTTCCGGTAGCGCTGAATATCTCCGCTCAAAAATGCCGGACTTCAAAGCCGCGGGTGCAAAAATGGTGAAAGAGCTTCCTGTTAGTGGTGCTTTTCACTCGCCGCTGATGCAAAGCGCTCAAAACGAACTCGAAAAAGCTATCTACGCAGCCACCATGCACGATGCAAAGGTGGAAGTTTATGCAAACGCCCTTGCCAAACCACTTCGCAAAGCGGACGAGATTCGTGCGGCGCTTGTGCAACAACTCACTGCACCCGTCCTCTGGACACAGAGTGTGCAGGCGATGCAAGCATCGGGCGTAGATACATTTATTGAGCTTGGTCCCGGGAATGTTTTGCAAGGTCTTGTAAAGCGCATCGTGAACGGCACGGTAAATATTAGCGGCGTTGATACCGCAGAACACGTCAAAGCACTTTTGTCTTAAATTTTCACAATTATGAAAACACCTGAACAATGCGAAAATATAGCGGAAATTCGCACGGAAATTGACCGTATTGACCGCAATATTGTGGCGGCTCTCGGTGAGCGTTTGAAATATGTTCGTGCGGCTTCGCAGTTCAAAACGAGCGAAGCTAGTGTTCGTGCCGTCGAGCGTGTGCGCAGTCTTTTGGAGCAGCGCCGTGCGTGGGCTGAAGAAGAAGGGATAGACCCCGAAGTCGTCGAAAAAATGTACCGTGATTTGCTCAGTTTCTTCATTGAATCGGAACTGAACGACTGGAAATCTACCAAAGAATAATCGTTGTCAATCTTTTTACCCCATTTTTCTGTTATGACTAAACTTTCCGGCAAAATAGCCCTCATTACTGGCGGTTCACGCGGCATTGGCGAGGCGATTGTCCGCCGTTTGTCCGCCGAGGGTGCGACGGTGTACTTTACCTACAATTCCAGCCCCGACAAAGCATCGGCGCTTGCACAAGAACTCAGTGCTCATGCGGTACAGGCAGACGTGGCAAATGCAGACTCGGTCAACAATCTTATTAAAACGGTGCTTGAGCACCCAGCCAACACGGCAAAGCGCATTGATATTCTTGTCAATAACGCCGGCATCACAAAAGATACACTCGTCCTGCGCATGAGCGAAAACGATTGGGACTCGGTAATTGATACCAATCTCAAGGGTGCATTTCTCACGAGTAAAGCCGTTTGCAAGCCGATGATGAGTCAGCGAGCGGGCAAGATTATCAATATCGGCTCCATTGTCGGCATCACCGGCAATGCCGGACAAGTGAACTATGCTGCTTCCAAAGCTGGACTTATCGGACTGACAAAATCCTTTGCGAAGGAATTGTCGTCTCGAAATATTTTAGTAAATTGCGTTGCTCCGGGCTATATCGACACGGACATGACTGCCAAAATTAGCGACGAGCAGAAAAAAGCCCTGCAAAGCAGCATCCCGCTTGGTCGCACAGCGCAGCCGTCGGAAATTGCTTCGGTGGTCGCGTTTCTTGCTTCCGATGATGCGTCATATATTACTGCACAGACTATCGTGGTAGATGGTGGCTTGGCGGCATAATTCAAGAGCGCATGAATTAAGATTACACACAATTAGTTCAAATTATTAATCACTTTTTGTTCACCTTTTTAAGGTTTTAAGTATGTCTATCGCAGAACGCGTTAAGAAAATTATTGTTGATAAATTGGGCGTTGAAGAAACCCAAATCACCGACGACGCATCATTTACCAACGACTTGGGTGCTGATTCGCTTGACACCGTAGAACTCATCATGGAATTTGAAAAAGAGTTCAACGTTACCATCGAAGACAGTGATGCAGAGAAAATCCAAACAGTCGGCGACGCGGTGAAATATCTCGAATCCAAAGCAAAATAATCTCGCTGCCTCATCGCAATTCGTAAACTTTCCAAGTCGTGGATGTTCTTCAAAAACCATCCGGCAGGCTTGGAAAGTTTTTGTTTTTTCTCTCAGCCCGCCAAATCAGACTCGTCATTTGCACCTATCATTCAACAAACTATATGGCACGTTTCAATTTTCCCACAATTGTCGTTACCGGCATTGGCGTTGTTACACCGATTGGTAACAGCAAGGATGTTTTCTGGCAAGCAATGATGCAAAGCACAAGCGGCGCAGCACCAATCACCCGCTTCGATGCAAGTTCCTACGACACGCACTTTGCCTGCGAGGTAAAAGATTTCGATGTGCAGCAGTTTGTTTCCCGCAAAGAAGCGCAGCGTATGGATCCGTTCACGCATTACGCCATTGCATCCGCAGCGATGGCTTTGGACGATGCTGGCGTGGATGTGGAAAGGCTTGACAAGGAGCGAGTCGGCGTGATGTTTGGCTCCGGCATTGGCGGAATGTGGACATATCACAAACAGCAGGAAGAACTTTACAAACGTGGCGGCAATCCAGACCGCATCTCGCCCTTTTTTGTGCCGATGCTTATTTCCAATATCGCCGCAGGGCAAATTGCTATTCGCTATGGCTTTAAGGGACCCAATTACGGCGCGGTTTCTGCGTGTGCCACCTCGTCGCATTGCATCGCCGATGCGATGATGCTTTTGCAACGTGGCGATGCCGATATGATACTGGCGGGCGGTAGCGAAGCCGTGATCACGCCTATGGGTATCGGCGGCTTTGGTGCAATGCGGGCGCTCTCTACGCTGAACGACGCACCTGACAAAGCAAGCCGCCCTTTCGACAAGGAACGGAGCGGTTTTGTGATGGGTGAAGGCGGCGCGGTATTAGTACTGGAAACACTCGAACACGCCGAACAGCGCGGCGCAAGAATCTATGCCGAAGTTGCAGGATTCGGATTGACTGATGACGCATACCACATCACTCATCCGGCAGAGGGCGGCGAAGGAGCTGCGCGGTCAATGCGTCTAGCAATGCGGGACGCGGGGATAGAACCGCACGAGATTGGATACATCAACGCTCACGGCACATCTACACCACTCAACGACAAGAACGAAACACTTGCCATCAAGACTGTTTTCGGCGACCACGCATACAATCTTGCCGTAAGTTCTACCAAGTCTATGACGGGACATTTGCTGGGTGCGGCTGGTGCCGTAGAAGCTGCCGCGACAGTCCTTGCACTCCATCACAACACGCTTCCACCCACTATCAACTATGAAACACCCGACCCCGATTGCGACCTCTTTTATGTGCCGAACAAGCCCGTAGAACGTAGTATTCATGCGGCTATCAGCAATACATTTGGTTTTGGCGGTCATAATGCGTCGCTGTGTTTTAGGAAACGAAACTAATTTTACTTTCCAACGATGCTCACCGAACTGTTCATTCGCTACTTCTTCGGCAGTAAAAGCAACACAATCTATCCACCATCCGAAGACCGCTTGGACTTCCTGAATGTGGTTGTTTGGCTTACGATTGCGTGTATTCTTGTATGGGTTATGCAGAAGATTTTGTAAATTATACTTCGTTCTTAAAAGCATTTTCTGAATGTATTATTTCCGATAGGAGAAATACGATGTCACTCGACGAAAAAGTAGAAGCTATCCTGAATCTCTGCACAACAATGGCTGTGCAGATACAAAAGAATACCGACGAAATCAAGGAACTCCGCGGTGATGTAACAGAACTTCGCAGCGACGTGACAGAACTTCGCAGCGACGTAAGACGGTTAGAAAATCGCATGGAGACACTGGAACACCGCATGGAGACGCTCGAAAAAGGACAAAAGCGAATTGATGAACGCTTGGCGATAATGACCGATCAGATTGCAGGCAATCACAGCCGCACCAAGAGCATCGAAGAACGATTAATGATAAATGACCAACGGATTCAACGCCTTGAAGACCGTATTTTCCCCGCGCTGGCAGAAGCGGTGTAACCACTTACGTCACATTCCTCTCGTCGTTATCCTGAGCCGTCAGACAACAAGCATTGCTTTCTTTAACCCACAAAATGCTTGCACTCCGGCAGTTCACGTCTCCTCTACCTTGTATGAACCTCAACGTTAATCTTTCCATCAACAGCTTTATTCAGCAACTGCACAGCAAAATTCTGAAGCTCGCAGCGCTGCCCAGTAAGTTCCTGCGTACCAGCGTCCTGGACGATTCGATGTTCCCCGAAGTGGGTTTTCTATCGCAAGAAAAAGTACGCGAGTTGGAAAAAGTTCTTGATATTCCCATCATCACCGTCTCCTATTTTGAGCAGGCGCTCACGCACCGTTCGTACTTGCAGATTCTCAGCAATCCTAAAATTTTCTCCAATGAGCGCCTCGAATTTTTTGGTGATGCTATCCTGAGTTCTGTCATTGCCGAATATCTGTTTTATCTCCGCTCCGACGTACAGGAAGGCGAGCTGACCAAAATGCGCTCGTGGCTGGTAAATAAAAAATCTCTTGCCTACTGCGCCCGAAAACTACGGCTGCACGAATTTATCATGGTCAGTTTGAGCGCAAAACACTCCCTGCAGCAAGGAAACGACTCTATTCTCGCCGATGCGCTGGAAGCAATTATCGCCGCAATTTATCTTGATTCCGGTGCCGATGCAGCGAAAGAGTTTATTATCCGCTCAGTGCTGCTGCACGTGATGAACGAAGGTTCACTTATGCGCGATACGAACTTCAAAAGTATTCTGCTTGAACATTCGCAATCCGTCGGTACAGGCGTGCCGAAGTATGTCGTCATTAGTGCTCAGGGACCTGACCACCACAAGGATTTTGTCATGGACGTAGTAATCAATGGCGTAGTTGTGGGGCGCGGCAACGGTCGCAACAAAAAAGATGCAGAACAAAGCGCCGCACAAAATGCAATTGAAAAAATTGCAGGCGGTGAAATAGAACTCACAAAGTAACTCAATCTCACGATGCTCAATCCCCAGACTCTCACGGCACAATCCGCACAACTATTTATTATTGCCGGACCCTGCGTGGTCGAATCAAAAGAATGTTTGCGCCAAGTGGCTCAGACACTCAAACCCCTTTGCGAATCGCTCAACCTGCCCTATATTTTCAAAGCCTCCTACCGCAAAGCAAATCGCACAAGCGGTGGGTCATTTGAGACCATAGGCGACGAGCGAGCGTTGGAGTATCTTGCCGAAATTCGTGCCGAATTTGACGTTCCGGTGCTGACCGATATCCATTCCGCCGAAGAAGCTGCACTTGCCGCCAAATATGTGGATGTTCTGCAAATACCCGCCTTTCTTTGCCGCCAAAGCGATATTTTGCTTGCGGCTGCCGCGACAGGCAAAACGGTCAACATCAAAAAAGGGCAATTTCTTGCACCGGACGACATCGTGAAAGCCGTCGAAAAAATTTCTACGCCGGACAAACCGCATCCCGTCTGGGTAACAGAGCGCGGCACGAGTTTTGGCTACCATGATTTAGTCGTGGATATGCGCTCACTTGCCATTATGCGCTCTTTGCTCAACAGCACTTCTGCTACAAGCCGCTCTGTGCCTGTGATTTACGATGCGACGCACTCTGTTCAGCAGCCCAGCATCGGTGCGCAGTCCGGTGGGAAACGGGAATTTATCGCTCCGTTGGCGCGTGCCGCTGTCGCCGTCGGCATTGACGGACTGTTTTTCGAGACACACCCGAACCCCGCAGAGGCAAAAAGCGACGCAGCTACCCAACTGCCCCTCAGCGAAGCGGAAAATTTTCTGCACCAAATCGCCACGCTGCATGCAACCATGCAAAAACTATAAAAGCGCACCGAGCTATAGAAGTTCGTCCATGAGCGCTTGTGCGCTTGTGTGGCTAGCGGCTTGCTTTCTGATGATGTCTTGCGAGCGCGAATCCTCCGCAGGGCTTATCAAACTGGAAGCCGCGGACTCGGCTAATCATTACAGCATCCGCCCTGTGGTACAGTTCATGGATTCCAGCTTTATGCGGGCAAAACTCACTGCGGGTTGGGCGAGGATGTACGACCGCATCAAGCGCAAACACTTGGGCGGCGGACTGAACGTAGAGTTTTACAGCCGCCCCTACGGGCTGCTGGCAAGCGTTCTCACGGCTGATTCGGCGGTGATAGAGGATGATACGAAAAACATGACTGCTCGTGGGAACGTCGTCGTTACTTCCGAACGAACACTCACCACTGTCAAAACAAACACTCTCATCTGGGATAACGCCCGTAATCTCTTGCGTTCGGACGACTTCGTGGATATTACCTCGCCGAATGAGCGCTTGCAGGGCTATGGCTTTGAGTCCGACCCAAATTTACAGCATTATACTATCTACAAAGTAACCGGTCAAACGCTGCTCATGGGCGGCATGGTAGTCGCAAGCAGTGGCACACTCAGCGCTACAGCGGCAAACGCCGCGCCGCCACCAACATCACCGATAATTCCTTCGGCAGCAGCTAAGAAATCTTCAACAACATCTATCATTCAACGATAAGGAGCGGGCAACTATGGCGCGAACATACCTCATTGCAGGCAATTGGAAAATGCACACCACTCCGGCAGAGGCGCGGACTCTGGCAGCAGCAATTGCAGAAAAACACAGCTCTTTGAAACCACCCAGCAGCGTACAAACGCTTATTTGCCCACCATACCTCAGTATATATGCGGCTTTGGAAGCGGTAAAAGGTTCGGGCGTACACATCGGGGCGCAAGATTGCCATTTTGAGACCAAAGGTGCTTTCACGGGCGAAATTGCTCCGAATATGGTCAAAGCAAGCGGCTGCTCGCACGTGATTCTGGGGCACTCGGAGCGTCGTCAGTACTTCGGCGAAACAAATGCGCTGCTGAACAAAAAAGTTCGTGCGGCGCTCTCAGAAGGCTTAATTCCAATCTATTGCGTTGGTGAAACCTTGGCAGAACGCCAAGAAGAACGGACGCTTGCCGTTGTGCGGACGCAGCTTGTGGACGGGCTGAAGGATATTTCACTCCAAAGCGCATCACAACTGGTTATTGCCTACGAACCCGTCTGGGCAATCGGCACGGGGCTTGCCGCGACTGCCGAACAAGCACAGGAAGTCCATGCAGCGATTCGTGGCTTTCTCACAGAAATTTTGGGCGCGGTCGGCGCGGAAATGCTCATACTCTACGGTGGTAGTCTGAAGCCCGACAACGCAGACGAAATCCTCTCTAAGCCCGACGTAAACGGCGGTCTCATTGGTGGCGCGGCGCTGCAAGCGGACTCGTTTGCTGCGATTATTGCCGCAGCGTGTAAACTTGCCGCTTCATAACAGTAACTCATCCCGGACAACCGAGGCACTTCACGTTCACGTTTTCCATATCCACCAATGCCCATCAAAGCCATTACCATAGATTTCTGGAATACGCTCTACGACTCGCAGGGCGGCGAAGGACGCGACAAAGACAGATTTACGACTGTCATGCAAAATGCCCATCGGCTTGGACACAATCTCGAACCCGCCGACCTCAAAGCGGCGCAAAAACGGGCGTGGGAGCATTTTAACATCGTCTGGCGAGAGGAAAAACGCACCCCTTCCACGCGCTCTATGGTAGAGTTTTTCTGGCAAGAACTCGCCATTCCCGCCGACACACAGGCAATAGAGGAAGTAACGCTTTCCTTTGAAGAGGGTATCTTGCAGCATCCACCAGCGCTGCTTCCGGGAGCGAAAGAGACAATCAGGTTTTTAGCGGAGCAGCATTACATAGCTCTCATCTCCGATACCGCTTTTTCACCCGGACGTGTACTGCGGCAAATTATGCAGCGCGATGGCATCGCGGAATACTTTTCGGCGTTCAGTTTTAGCGATGAAACGGGTGTTTCTAAGCCACATGAACAAGCGTATCGGACGGCACTCGCGAGCGCTGGCTGCGCAGCCGAAGCAGGCGTTCATATCGGTGACATAGAGCGCACGGATATTGAAGGAGCAAAGGCGTTTGGTATGCGGGCAATCCTCTTTGCCGGAGACCCGCACGGACGCATGAACGATGAGCACAAAGACCAACCCACACGGGCAGACGCGCGGGCAGAATCGTGGGCAGACGTTCCGATTCTTATTCGGCAGTGGTAAGGAAACTATATCAGCAACAATCACAAAAAAAATCGCAGAAGAGAACTCATAGTTTCTTTCTGCGATTTTTATTTGTGAGGACTAATTTCACACCATTCTGCGCTGCTTACCGCGCAACAATCATTTTTCCGCTTGCCCAGCCACGCTCGGTTTCAAGGCGGTAGGTGTACGCGCCGCTTGCAAGCGAGGCGGCATTAAAATTGATATTGTAGGTGCCGGCTGCCTGTTGCTCCTCCATAGTTGTGACGGCGTGTCCTTGCGCATCCACGACGATAAGGCGCACACGCGAGGTGTAGGGCAGCGTGTACTCAAAAGTCGTATTCGTACTAACGGGATTGGGGTAATTTTGCACCCTGATGCCGTTGGTGGCAAATGTTTGCTGTTCTTCGGCAATGCTTGTGGTGCCTTGAATAAGCGGCAGTTGCGTGAAGTCTTTGCCCAAGACCGCGGAGTATTCACTGTTGTTCGTGCCGAACCATTGCTTTAGAATAGAAGCGTAAATCTGGCGGAAATCATATTGCATCCTGAGATTGCCGTTATCAAGACTGGTAAGACTTGGATTGGTGCCAATAATGCCACCCTTGACTGACTTACCAAAGACGAAGACCGGGGCAGCAGAGCCGTGGTCAGTGCCACTTGAGGCATTCGACCCTACGCGCCGACCAAATTCTGAAAAAGTCATTCCCAGAACTTTATCATCCATTTTGAGCAGCTTTAGGTCTTGTTGGAATGAAGTCATTGCCTCAGAAAGCCTTGCCAACAGCACTGCGTGTGTGCCAAGGGTACGGTCAGTAGCAACCACTTGTTGCGCGTGTGTGTCGAAGCCGCCGAGCGTTACCATATAGACGCGAGTCTTCAAGCCGCCTGCAATAAGCCGTGCTACGATTGCGAGTTGGTCAGCAAGTGGATTCACCCCTGCTGCTGTGTACGTGGCGAGATTCTTCGCACTGGCGTTAGCTTTCTGAATCACTTTTGCATATGTTTCCGACTGCGCTTGCACTTGGCGGATATATGTTATTTGCTTGCCCGCAGCAGTGTCGGGTGTTGTGGTGAAGCCATTGACCGAAGTGCCGGACACTAAGCGATTGAATGCCTCCGGGTCTTGGAGACTTACGCCCATCGGTGCGTTGACACCCTTCAAGGTCAAAGAAGAACTAGAGCTAATTTGAATAGCAAGTGGATCGGGCATAGAAGCATTAGGATAATCAGCAGGATAGTTTGGGAACTGATTATCAAGATAGCGTCCAGCCCAACCGGTGCTTAGATATTCATTGTAGTCCGAGCCGGACATCCAAATATCCGTTGAGCGGAAATGCGAAAAGTTGGCGGTGGGATAGGTAACGCCCTGCACAATAGCTAGATTTCCAGCATCGTAGAGTGATTTCATGCCGACCATAGAAGGGTGCAAGCCTGTTGCGTTGGTGAGCTTCAACACTCTATTTTCCGGCAGCGCAATATTGCTGCGCAGACTATTGTAGGCGGACATTTGGTCGAGCGGAATGACCGTGTTAATGCCGTCATTGCCGCCAGCAAGCTGAATCAATACTAAGTAGCGGTCTGCAAGCGCGGTTAGCTCCGCCAAACTTTCCAGCATCGGCGAAAGCCCCATTGCACGGGCACTGTAGCCGCCGAGCGAAAGCGGTAACGCGACGGCAGTAGCACCCCGTATAAAATCTCTGCGTTTCATGGCTGTATCCTTGTGAAATGATGTAATGATGTTGTTCTTGATAAAAAATAATTGACATATCCGAGCATCTGGGAATTTGTGCAAACGCTGCCTTAGGTGATTTGATATTCAGCAATGAGCATCATATACTTAATGAGTGCATCCAGTTTTGCTTTAATCATAGCTTTCTTTTGTGCATCGTTCGGAGTTTTCATGTAGTCATTCCATTCCATTGTCCATTCGTAGGGCGGTAGATTTGGCAGAAGAACTTTGGTCAACAATTCATCTTTTTGCTCACTTGTGAGGTCAATAGCAAAGAAATTCTGCGTGAGGTTGTCAATGACTTTATTGGGATCTTCGGGATTAGGGAATTGCTGTAAGAACGCCAAAGAATCGAACGTAACTCGCATTGTCGCGCTTGTCGCACGGTTAACCAGTGTCCAGCCGTTCGTAAGAGTGTTACCGAGATTTGCACGGGACGGCATAGTGGCGCTATTGATCCAGATTTGGTAAAAAAGAGGCTCTTGATAATAGACCGACCAACCGGCGACATTTGGCAACTCAAAAACATCTTGCTGTAAAGATGCAGCGAGGCTACGCAACTGGTCGAAATAGCTGTAGTAAAAACCAGTTTGTGTTGTGGAATTAGGAATTGTAATCTGCATTTGGCGCACCATACCGATAATCAAATCAAGCGGTGTTTTGATGATGCAGCCGATGATATTATTGTCAAAGAAATGTGTACTGCCCAGAAGCTGCCGCAGTACAGGCTTGATTTCAAAATTATTATCCCGTAAGGTCTTGCCAAGCGGCACAATGACTTCTTTCTCAATCGTCGGCGTTACGTCGAAATTGACAAAGAAGCGGTAGAGTTTGCGGCAGATGTACTCGGAGGTTGCTGTTTGGCGGAAAATCATGTCTAACAGCTCATTGAGATCGTCCAAGCCTACGTTAGAGTTCGGGCTGGATGCCGTTGTACGTTTCTTAATAATTGTGTTCTGATAGGCGGCGGAAAATTGCTTGTCCTCGGTATCATGCTGGTTCAGATTAAAAGTAGAAGTTACTGTGGTAGGATTATCTGTCCAGCCTGTCAAGACACGTGCTGCGGTGCGCACATCTTGTTCGGTGTAGGTGGTATAGTTTCCTGCCGAGATTTCCGGACCTTTACCGATGGTAAAGAGTTCTTGTAGCTCGCGGGCGAAATTTTCTTGCGGGGAAGCCTTGGTATTACGATTCCCGTTCAAATACCGCAGCATTGCAGGATCTGTGGAGATTTCACGGGTCAGCGTCTTGAAATTTCCCAGCGCATAACGTCGCAGGAGTGCATGCTGCTTGTACATATACCGCGTATCATTTACTGCCGAATAGGACGAAACAAAATGATTATGCCAGAAAAGCGTCATTTTCTCGGTAATGGAAAGGGGCTGCGTTGCCATCAGCCCAAGCCACCACGCTTTCATGTAGTTATTGTACTGCCCGTCATTATTTGTCCGTGCCGTACCGTTTACCCACGTTTGCCCCGTTGTGGGGTCAATGGGCGGAGCAGGTGCAGTTTGGTCTTTGAGCAGTGTGTCCAGCGCTGCATCAATGCTTTTGCCTGTAAGAGCAGCAATATCGGCACGTGTAGCGCCGAACATCGTCCGCCGGAGCAGATGCTCCGCAGTTTTTGCTGTGAGCGTGGCAGGATATTTGTCGAGGAGTGCCATGGTTGTTCTCCGTGAAATTCAAGTAAAAAGTTACGGTATTTATAATTGCAAAAGTGATGGTATGCGCAAATGTAGTTGAGCGTCCTGAGGTAAGAAACAAGCGATTGCTACAAAAGTTACACCAATCGTACACGCAGTGGTAATGCCGATGAGTTTTTCTTCCTTGCAGAGAGCGTGAAATGATTGTATTTTCGGTAGAAAGTTTTCTATCCTTCCCGAATATACAACTTGAATATACAACCTGAACCTACAAAAGCCCGATGAATGTTTTTTACTTAGTCTGTTCGCGCTCTCACCGTTGGATTCTGCCGACACTTGCGGTACTGCTTCTGCTTGTGTGCATGGAACGCACCCCTCTGGCGGCACAAACGCCACAAGTTTCTTTCCATCTTCAAGACACCACCGTGCCGCGTGGGACGCTTGTGCGCCTTGCCATTCGTGCCGTCTTTAGACAACTCCCCACGTCTTTAGATTCAATCCGGTTCACCGTTCGATACGCACCGTCCTCAATTGCCTTTCAAGAGGCACGTGGTGGTGGCGCGAGCGTCATGCAGTGCCCCACGCCGCGCATAGACAGCCAGTTTGTCAATCTGAATCTTGGAGCGATTCGCGTTTCTTGCGCTTCCCTGCGCTCGCTTCCTGCCAATACCGATACGGTCACGCTTGCTACAATGTACTTCCGGACACTCGCTAGCCCCGACGTAACGACGTTTCTTGCCGTTGATTCGCTTTCGCTCAACGGGCGCTTGCTTTTGCCCGTTTCCTCTCGCCCGGCACAGATTACATTGCAAGGCGCACCGCTCGTTGCGGCGGAGTTTCCCGATGCCATTGGTCAGAATTTCCCCAATCCCGCGCCTGCCGAGGGTACGATGTTTCCATATACCGTTGCAGCTTCCGGCTTGGTGGAATTTGCGCTCATTTCGTCGAGGGGCGATGTTGTGACAGAATTCCCACCAATCCCCCGCAATCAAGGACGACATATATTCCAACTCTCAAACACAACTACGCTTTCGGGTGGAATGTATGTGCTGCGCATGATAACGCCCAGAGGCGTGTACTATCGGAGTTTTTTGCTGCAGAAGTAGTTTGCGCCTACCATTGCTTTTGTCGGAAAATGCGAATTGAACGGAAACAGCGAACTATGCTTTTCGCTCAAACAAACCCTGCCGCGTCCACATCAATCGTGATACGCACGGCGCTGGAGGGATGCTTTTGGTTGTAGAGTTGATGCGCATGAAGAAGGGCGTGCCGCATGATGCGCCCTGATGGGTCGTGTTCGCGGTGATTTTTGACCACGACGATACGCCGATACTGCCCGCGCAGACGTGGAATGGACGGTGGCGCAGGTCCCATGCGGGTAAACGCCTTGTTGTCGTGCGGGATGAAGTAGGCAAAGTGCTGCGCCTGAGCGTTGACCAATTGTTCGTCTTTGCCGGAAAATTCTATCATCACAAAGCGCGAAAACGGCGGATAAATCGCTTCGCGCCGAAACTGTAGTTCGTCATTATAGAAGAGTTCATAGCTACCGAGCATTGCCGCAACGATAGTTTGGTGCTTCGGGTGTGCCGTTTGAATAATCACTTCGCCGTGAAACTCACTGCTGCGTCCCGCTCGTCCTGCCACTTGGGTCAGAAGCTGGAATGTACGCTCGGAAGCACGAAAATCCGGCAAATACATCTGCATATCGGCATTGATAACGCCTACAAGCGTTACCCGCGCAAAATCTAACCCCTTTGCCACCATCTGCGTACCAAGCAAAATATCAATTTCTCCATTCGCAAAACGCGAGAGCATCTGCACGTGCGAGCCTTTTTTTAAGGTGGTGTCCAAGTCCATGCGCTGAATCACGATGTCGCGCTTCTTCGCGCCGTTAACTTCGGCAAGATAGATTTCAAGCGACTTGGCGAGTTCCTCTTGCAAATCCTCCTCAATGCGTTGCGTACCGGAACCAATTTCTTTGATACTAAGCGACCCGCAATTCGTGCAGACTTTCTCCGCTTCGTGGCTGTGTCCGCAGTAGTGGCAGCGCAGTTGCTGGCGAAATTTATGATAGGTAAGCGCCACCGAACAATTCGGGCACATAGGAATATAGCCGCAGTCCAGACATTCAAACCGCGATGCAAAACCGCGCCTGTTCTGAAACAAAATCACGCCCTCGTGCTTCTGCACGCGCTCTACGATTGCCTTCAGGAGATCTTCCGAAAAAACTCCGTTCATTTTGCTTTGCTTACGGCGCAGGCGCACGTCCACGATGTGTATGGTCGGCATCTTCGCTCCATCGGCACGGCTTGTGATTTCGAGCAGATGATATTTGCCGGAGCGAGCATTGAACATCGTTTCCAGCGACGGCGTTGCGGAACCAAGCACGACCACAGCGTTTTCAATTGTACCGCGAACAATGGCACAATCACGACCGTTGTAGCGTGGCGCGGGGTCGTCTTGCTTGTAAGACGGCTCGTGCTCTTCATCCACGATAATCACACCCAGATTCTGCAAAGGCGCAAATATAGCAGAACGCGCGCCGATGATGATACGAATTTTTCCCTGCCGCGCCAGTCGCCATGCGTCGTAGCGTTCACCGACGGATTTGTGACTGTGTAGCACACCAATTTCTTCGCCAAAAACCGCTCGGAAGCGTTCAATCAGCTGCGGCGTGAGCGCAATCTCCGGCACCAGTACGAGTGCGGTCTTTCCCGCATCCAGCGCCTCGCGGATTGCTTTTAGGTAAATCAAAGTTTTGCCGCTTCCGGTAACACCGTGCAGCAAAAAAGGCTTGAATTTCTGCGCTTTTATTGCCTCCACAATTTTATCAACTGCGTGGTCTTGCTCCGGTGTCAATATAGCGGCGGCTTCACCCTTCGAGACCAGCAAGGAAGAGACTTCTGCGCTCTGTGGTTTGTCCAGTCGCGGCGCTTCGATGTGAAATTCCACAACGTACCCCTTTTCGACCAGCGCCTTCAACACAGCATCAGACACCGCACCCGAAATGGCGCTAGCGCTATTTTTGAGCGCGTCTTTTGCCGTCAGAGGAGGGGCGCCGGGACTGGAATAATGCAAATACATCGTACCCAGCAGAGCCGCTTGCTTCGGAGAGGTTCGGTCGAGGTCGTCCATAAGCGAGCGCAGAAAATCTTCGTCGTGCAAAAGCGGCGCGAGGCGCACGGCACGGACGGTTTTGGCGTGAACTTGACGGGTCATCGTGCGGTGCCGCTCCACGAAGCCTTCCTGCTCTAGTGCTTCCAGTTGCGCAATAATCGCTCCACCGCCCACGACGTGTTCCAAATAGCCCACACTCACATCGCCGTCGTGCTTGAGCAATTCGTGCAATAACGCAGCTCTACGTGGTGCGCGGCGCTCCATTTGGGCAAGTTGCTCAGGCGTGGGATATTGCACGGCGCTCACACGGACAACGCTCTCCGGCGACATTCCCTGCGGCAGCATTGTTCGGAGCGTCTCGCCCAATGAAGCCATATAGTACTCCGCAATCCACTTGGCAAATGCCATCATTTGCGGGCTAAAGACTGCTTCGCTGTCTAAAATTTCCAAAACGTCTTTTGCATCTTTCACCGGCGGAATATTGGTAGCTTCCACTATTACGCCCGTCAGGATGCGCTTTCCAAAGGGTACAAGCGCACGGCATCCCATCAAATGCTCCGTAGTCGGACTACCGGTGAAAGAAATAATTTCATCGGGAATGATGTAGGTAAATAGCCGTGGAGTTGGGAGTGGAAGCGCGATTTGAACAGATTGGGGCATAATACAACGGCATTAACAAGGGAAAATATCAATGCCTGCTTTGCTTCTCGCCATGAGACAAAGCAAAGCAGGCATTTGGATTTGTTCTTCGTCGGCAGAGTGTGCGGATTACCTACAAATTTTCTTGGTCTTTCGCTACCAGCTCCCGTGCCATACGCACAGCGCCGTAGAGAGGAACAGCCTTGGGTTCGACCACTTTCAAACCATCGTACTTGGCAAGTCCTTTTTTAACCATTTTTGCTAAAATCGTATCGGCTTCCATGATACCACCCACACAGGCGACGGGTACTTTCTTGCCTTTGAAATATTTGCCGTAGAGCGTGCTTACATTTGCCATGAGGTTCGCGGCTGCGCGTTCGATAATCTCTACGCATACCTCATCGCCATTGGTGGCACATTCCATGACAAACGGCGTAACGGTCGAATAGTCGAATGCACGCTCGTTGTAAGCAGCAACAAACGTGCGGGGGAGTTCGGGATTGATAGTCGGGAAGAATTTGATCATCATGTCCGCAAACGTCGTCCATTTGCCGCGTCCATCAAAGGCACGTGCCATAGCGGTCAAGCCTTCACGCCCAATCCACGCACCGCTTCCCTCGTCGGAAAGCTCAATGCCCCATCCGCCGCAACGCACAAACTCGCCCTTCGGCGTTTTGGCAATCGCAATCGTGCCTGTACCGACAATAAGCACGATACCATGCTCCCCCTCAAAAGCAGCATCAAGCGCAATTGCGGCATCACTCGTTACGACAAGTTTGTCAATGTCAATTTTGCGCTCACGTTTGGCAAGTAAGGAAATAAGCTGCTGGGAGCGCAACTGCTCTTCTTTCAGCCACGTCCCTGCCAAGCCGATAAGTACGGCATCCAATTCACGATTTGGCAATTTTGCCAGCGTAATGAGTTCGCTAATCAAATTCAGAATGCGCTCGGCGGATTCGACTACGCCAACCGTACCGACCCGCGCCGTACTGGTCTCGGTTTGCGCCAGTTCTTTTGTACCCTTGTAGAGAATACCCCGCGTCCGCGAGCCGCCACCGTCGATGCCGATAATAATTGGTTCATAGACTTTGCCCATACTTCGCCACCCGCTAAATGTTAAGATAGAAGAGATATGTTATTTATTGTTCGTTATTTCATTTCATTACGAACCCTGCGGCGGACTCCAGTTAGCGCGTTTCCAGCGCACAAGCTGAATATCCACTTTGCCGATAATGACTTTCATTTTCGCACGAATGGGAATACGTGCATCGTCATCGCTAAACCAACCTTCAAAGTCCTTTTCCAGTCCGTAAATGCCCTTCCACTTGGCTTCGCCTTTGAAATACAGCGTTTTGACGGGGTATTTGACGTTGTTCAGGGTAAGATTTTCGCGTTGAATATCCCGGAAATTGATGAGCGTCCGCGAGGTGTCGCTGTTGATTGCCGTCGGCACATTCACGTAGCGACCGCTCTTCACGAACTCCCGTGCAAAGAAAAACAATGACAAACCATCATTCCAGCGCTTCGGCGAAAGAATATCAAATTCTTTTTGCTTGGTTGTTTTGATACCTTCTTCAATGTGTATCTTGCCTTGCTGCGGCAGGAAATCGTAGCGCGTGTATTCCCAACCTGCTTTGGTTTTGCTGCTGGAAAGAAACTGATGCGAATACTGTGCCGAAGCATCCATCCAAGACTCGAAGACCGAGTGAAATTCCACGAATGGAATACCGGGTGCGGTGTCAATATCGGCTTTTGCTTTGACGATATTGTTTCCGCGCAGCGTGTCGGCACGTTCGACGGTCATTTTGATTGTTCCAAGCAAAATGCCCAAATACGAAACTTCATATTCTAAGACCTCGCCTGTCTGGAACATTTGCGCTGCCGAGCGCACGGGCAGAGCAGCAAGGGCAAAAGCACAAATACAGAAAAGAACTGGTTTGCAAAAACGGCTGTATGCGTTCATGGAGGAAGAAAATTTGTGAAATAAATATCGTTCAAACTTACGGAAAACTTTCTAAATTTGATGCTGTCTGCTCAGGAAAAGTTTACACTGAAAAAATTGCCACACAACCTCGGAAAGGAAATTGTATGAATTTGACACCTCTAGCCACCTCTCAACGCTCCTTCGGTGCAAGCCGTATAAAAGTTTCGGCACTCGGCTTCGGAGCGGGGCATATAGGAGGAACACAGATGACAGAACAAGAAGCCGGAACACTGCTCAATCGCGCAGTAGATCTGGGCGTAACGTTTATAGACACTGCTCGCGGTTATGGAATGTCGGAGGAGCGTATCGGGCGGCATCTTTCGTATCGCCGCAAAGACTACGTTCTTGCCTCGAAATGCGGATACAGTATTCCGAGCTATGCAGACTGGTCGCCCGAGGGCATACGTGCAGGTATAGACATGGCGTTGCGACTTATGCGAACGGACTATCTCGACATCATGCTCTTGCACTCCTGCCCGCGTGCCACGCTGGAAACACCCGGACTCATAGACGCACTAGAGGAAGCCCTCAGAGCGGGGAAAGTCCTTGCTATCGGCTATTCGGGTGAGAATGACGATTTAGACCATGCTCTTTCGCTCAAGCGCTTTTCTGCTATCGAAACGTCCGTCAATATTTTCGACCAGCGCGGCATAGCGAATGTGTTACCCATCACTCAAAAAGAGGGCACGGGGGTAATTGCCAAACGCCCACTGGGAAATGCTCCGTGGCGTTACGCCGAGCGCCCTGTGGGGAATTTCTGCGAACCATATTGGGAACGTATGATAGCGATGAAAGCGCACAAAATTGTGGAAGAAAGCGGCTTGGCGTGGGACGAGCTGGCTTTACGATTTACAGTCTTCACCGAGGGCGTTGCAACGGCGATTGTCGGCACAAGCAGCACGACGAACCTTCAGCATAACGTGGAAATTGTCAATAAAGGCGCACTGCCCAACGACCTCGTGAAGCACATTCGGAAAGCATTCGAGAAGCACGATACAAACTGGGTTGGACAAATTTAGTACGCTAAGGTTTTGAGTTTTGAATGTAGCAGTCGATAGGCTTGCAAACACTGGAGTCGTACACTATCTCAGCTCAAAACTCAGTATTGTTTGAATTTACCCCCGCTCTTGAAGAAAAATCACGACGATTGCTAAAATAATTGCCAAAATGAGGACGCTGCGCCTGAGCAGGAGCACAAACGGGCTGTACGACGGAACAAGCCCTTTGCGAAGCGCCCGACTGCCGTTGACAATAATTCCTGCGCCGGCAAACAAAAACGCCGCCGCGCCAACACTGTCCGAGCGGCGTACAAAGAGAGCGCCCAGCACCAAAAACAAGATGCCAAGCAAGATGTAAAGCCGATTTTCGTTCATAATGGATTCAGGATGACGTGAGAACTCACCGTTTGCTAAGTTTACACAAAAATTGTTGTTCATTCAAGAAAAATACGGCGGGAATAATGTGGTATCGCACCTTCGCAAACTATCCTCACTGCAGGCGTTCCGTTGGCAGGGTTCTATCGCGCAGACTGCTAGGGTGCATATCACTGTGCGTGATTGGACTTGGAGCCATATCGCACGAACTCCAAGCGCAGCGTTTTACCTTTCGGCGTATCGGTACCGAGCAAGGGCTATCGCAATGTACGGTACTTGCAATGCTGCAAGACCGCTATGGATTTATGTGGCTCTGCACCCAAGACGGTCTCAATAGGTACGACGGCTACACCTTCAAGGCATACAAGCACAATGCCGAAGATTCCGCGTCGCTCTCCAGCAGTATGGCTATTTCAATCTTTGAAGACCGCTCCGGAACAATGTGGGTGGGTACATACAACGGACTCAATCGCCTCAATCGTGCGACCGGAAAATTTTCTCGTTTCTATCCTGATAGCTTACGCATCCCTCAGAAGTGCAGCATTTGGGGCATTTCAGAGATTCCGGACGGGCGATTAGTCGTTGCCACAAGCAATGGCTTATTCCAATTTGATACCGCTCAGGAATATTTGCGGGAGTTTACCAGCACGGACAGCAGCGCAGCGGTATTTCGCGGAAAAGTGTGTCATCGGATTGTGGACAATACAGGTCGCTACGTCTTCCGCGTCGAACGAAGGCTCTACGAATACCGCCCCGAAACAAACTCCTTTGCACTTCTTGCCTATACCCCTCGAAATGTTGACCCGCGTCGTGCAATGCTGATGCCTATTTTTGTGGATAAGCAAGGCGGTTACTGGTCTATTAGTGAGGCAAGAGCCAATCCATCGCTTTTAGGATTGTATCGTTTTATTCCTGCCGCCGCGACAAGTACGTCATCCGGCACGATACCTTCGGGGGGAAACAACATTGCACGTGATGTATGGAGACGCTTCCAACCGAGCGAGATGAACATTCAGAGCATGATGGATATGGTCGGCAGGATTTTTCAAGACAGCCAAAACCGTATTTGGGTGCAGACCTTGAGCGGGCTGAACTTATTCGACCCTGTGCATAACACCTTTCGGCTTTATCAGCATAATCCCGCCGACCCGCTCTCGCTGGGAGCAAACCGCATTGTTTCGATGTACGAAGACCGCTCCGGCTTACTCTGGGTGGCATCGAACGGAAGTGGTGTCAATATCCTGCTGCCGCAAAAATTTCTTCTCTATCGCCTCTCCGATGCACCGTCATTGCAGCGACGCGGACGCTTCCACTTTCTGAAAGGCATAGTCGAAGACCGCGATGGAGCATTGTGGGTGGCGGAATACGACCATGGATTACGGAAATTTGACCGCTCGTCAGGTACATTTACCGAGTACAAAGATGCAAATTCTGTCGTGAAGGGTGGAATTGCCTCGCTTCTCTGCTTGCACGCCGATAAAGACGGGCTTATCTGGTTTGGAGGCTCTTTTAATCATTTAGGCTGTTTCAATCCCGCCACCAAGACCTTTCGCTACTTCGGGAGCAAAGGCAGTGTGCCGCCAACGGACGACGCGATATGGATAAATTATATGCGTTTTCTGACCGAAGACGCACACGGTTTTTTGTGGCTCGCGACCGACCGCAACGGGCTGCAAGTCTTCAGTAAACGCCAAAAGTGCTATGTAGCAAATTTCTTGGGCAATCACGATGTGAGTAGCGTTTTTGTCAGCCGCTCTTCGTCCTCCTCATCATCAAGCACAGTCTATGCAGGAACGGACGGCGCGGGGGTGTATATGTTCTCACCTATGGCAAACTCTTTTGACAGTTCGGGCTTGCCGCGCTTTACTATCAAGCATTTCCGGCATAATCCCAAGGACTCAACGACGCTGAGCGCCCACAATACGGTTAAGTATTTTTATGAAGATAGCAAAGGCTACATCTGGATTGGGATGGACGGCGGCGGACTGAATCGCTTTGATCCTCGCACTGAAATATTTATGCGCTTCAGCGAACGAAATGGCTTGCCGAATAATGTTGTCTATGGTATTCTACCGGACAGCCGCAATAATCTTTGGTTGAGTACAAACAAGGGCTTGTCCAAGTTCAATCCCGAAAACCACACCTTTCGGAATTACGATGTTTCCGACGGCTTGCAAGCGAATGAATTCAATAGTAATTCCTTTGCACGGTTGCGGACGGGCGAACTGCTCTTTGGTGGTATTGGCGGCATCAACATTTTTCATCCTGACTCGGTTCGTGACAACACCAATCCACCACCGGTGATGCTGACAGAAATCCTCATCAACGACAAGCCCAAGCAGTTCGATAAACCCGTGGAAGACTTGCGCGAACTAACACTGCGTTACGACGAGAATACGCTTTCCTTCACCTTTGCAGGGCTTGACTACACGAACTCTGCGAAGAATCGCTATATGTACAAACTCGAAGGCGTTACCAATGTCATAGACAAAGACTGGGTGCAAAGCGGCACAGGACGGACGGTTCGCTATGCGGCTCTACCACCAGGTGAGTACATTTTTCGTGTCAAAGCCTGCAACAATGATGGTATCTGGAACGAACAAGGCACAGCGCTAAAGATTAACCTTGTTCCCCCTTTCTGGCGTGAAGCGTGGTTCTACGCGATTTGCTTTGTTGCAGGTGCGGGCGGAGGTGTAATTTTAGTGCGAGCAGTCGTGCGACGGCGCTTTATGCAACGCATTGAGCGTTTGGAGCATGAGCGAGCGCTGGAGCGAGCACGACTGGGACGTGAACTTGCCATTGAACGTGAGCGCGGGCGGATTGCACAAGATATCCACGATGAAGTCGGACCCGGCATCACCAAAATACTCTTGCTCTCCGGCTATGCCGATACCGTAGTTCAAAATGGCGCAGAGCGTGAGAGCACACACGATGGCGGTCTTTTGGTTGCTCCGCCGCGCAACCCGCTTTCGCAAGCGGCGCAGGAAGTGATTGACAGTATGAATGATATTATCTGGATGACTAACCCCAAAAATGACACACTGGACAACCTCATGGCGTACATACGAGAGTATGCGGCAGAATATCTCAAGCAGGCATCCATTACTTGTCGTTTTGATATTCCCGATACCGTCCCGTCCGTGCATCTTTATGGAACGCTCCGGCGTAATATTTTTCTGACGGTCAAAGAAGCGCTTAATAATACCGTCAAACACGCCCGCGCAAGCGAGGCAATTATTTCGCTCACCTTTGACCACAATGATGCAAGTCTTGAAGCGCGTTCACCGAATCATCTCACTGCCGAGTACCGATTCCAACTGTGCATCAGCGACGACGGAAAAGGAGTAAGTGCATCGTCGGCTCCCTCGCGGTTCGGTAACGGTCTGGACAATATGCGCCGCCGCATGGAAGAGTGTAATTGCGGGTTCAGCGTAGAAACGGGCGATGGGCGCGGAACTGCTATCACACTCGACATCCTCATTTTTCCCACCCCATATTTGGATTTGGAACAAGCATGACCACGATTGCTATTGTGGAAGATACTCACGAGTATCGTAATTTTTTACAAGCGCTCGTCGGCAGTGCTGATGGCTTGGAATGCGTGGGCGCATTTGCCAACGCCGAAGATGCACTGGCGAACATACCGACGCTCAAGCCCAACATTGTGTTGATGGATATTGGGTTACCGGGTATGTCGGGTGCAGAATGTACCATAAAACTGAAAGCACTCCAACCGGAACTTTTGATTTTAATGCTGACCATCTTTCAGGATTCTGACCGCATCTTTCAAGCCCTGCAAGCAGGTGCAACGGGCTATCTGCTCAAAAAAACACCACCTGCTGAAATCGTGGCAGATATTCGTGACCTCAGTGAGGGCGGTGCGCCAATGTCTTCGCAGATAGCCCGTAAGGTCGTGGAGGCATTTCAACCCGACCCACTCGTGCAAAAACTGACCGGACGGGAAAAAGAAATCCTCACCTTTCTTTCTAAGGGTTTTTCGTACAAGGAAATTGCAGAACGGAACAGCATTAGCGTCAAAACGGTGAATAAACACATCTACAACATTTATCAAAAACTGCACGTGAACTCTAATATTGAAGCGGTCGCCAAGTTTTTCGGTCATCGATAAATGTATTTCATTTGCAAAAAATACTGAATATTCAGTATTTACTTTGGTGGGGAGAAAGGCTAATTTGACGCTGCGTTTGGTGCCGTAAGTGCCAGTTTTCGCTGTACCATATCTATTTCCGAAATTTCCTTGCATCTGTGTAAATTTCGCACTAAATTCAGCAATTCTAATGCCCGAAAATAGCAACACAACCCCTGACTTGCCCTCACCTCTACAAGGCTCTTATCAAATCACTTTTCATCAATTTATTCCAAGGGTATCGCAGATGAAACGATTGTTTCTCGGTTTAATATCGGTGGTGTTCGTTCTTTCAAGCGTTACGGCGTTTGCGCAGAAGACCGTTACAGGTCGCATCACTTCGGTTGACGACGGTGCACCGCTTCGTGGCGCACGAATAGTTGTCAAAGGCACAAAAGCAGGAGCATTTTCCGATGCTCGCGGTCAGTATAAAATTGTTCTCCCCGACGGCGCAACAGCATTGGTTTTCAGTTCGGTGGGCTACGCACCGACGGAAGTTGCTATCGGCGACCGCACGACTATTGATGTTCGACTCGATTTCGATACAAAAGCACTTGATGACGTTGTTGTTACAGCGTTTGGTGTAAAGCAGGAGAAAAAAGCGCTGGGATATTCCGTGCAAGAACTCTCTTCCCGAGAAATTATGCAGAATAATCAGCCCAACGTTGTTGCTGGCTTGCAAGGCAGACTGGCAGGAGTAACCATCAACAATAGCGGTGGCGGCGTAGGAGCAGGCTCTCAAATTATCATTCGCGGTGTGTCGTCGCTCTCGCCGAGCGGCAACAGCCAACCTCTTTTTGTCGTGGACGGTATTCCTATCAGCAACGAGACGCGTGCCGGAAACAATCAACCCAGCCAGGGTTCGGGGACAATCGTTGCTGGGAATGGTGGTAGTTCAGAGGCATTTTCTATGTCGAACCGTGCTGCGGATATTAACCCCGACGATATTGAATCAATTAACATCCTCAAAGGTCCGGCTGCAACGGCGCTCTATGGCTTGCGTGCAGCCAACGGGGTTGTGGTCATCACGACGAAAAAAGGGATTTCCGGTAAAACGCTGATTACCTTCAGTTCAACCGTTACAATGGATGAAGTCGGCAAAACACCGACAGTACAGCGCACCTTTGGCGAGGGTGGCTATGCCGATGGCGCTGACACTGCATCGAACAGAACAATTTTTTGGGCGTTTGGATTACCACGTTCCTACCGCAATGACCCCTTCTACGACAATTATCGTAATTTCTTCCGCGTCGGAATGCGGTACGACCAGCAGCTTTCTATTTCCGGCGGCAACGAAACGGCAAAATTCTTCACCTCCATTTCCCGCATGGACCAGACCGGTATCGTACCCGGAACAGATTTTCAGCGCACGACCATCAGCCTGCGCGGGACGGCAAAACTGGATGAACAATTCGATGCAGGCGGCTCGGTGAACTATTCTAACTCCGGCGGGGCACGTCCGCAGAACGGCGGGCGCTCTATTTACAGCGCTCTGGCATTCTGGATGCCGTCATTTGATGTCAGAGAAGTCAGAGTGCTGCCCGGTTCCACGAATGGGAAAATTGAACTAACACCCGACGGACGACAAACACCCTTTAATTACTCAAACGGCGTTATCGAACACCCGCTCTATGTCGCTCTCAACGCGCCATTGCGCGACAATGTGAACCGTATATTTGGCGATGTAAAATTCAATTATCGTCCTTTTTCGTGGTTGACAGCGACGTATCAATTGACATTAGACTACTTCAATGATTCCCGCCGCCGTGTAGTCGGTCCCGAAATTGAGGGCGCTGCGGCTGTCGGTGGATACATTACCGAAGAAAGCTATAACAACCGCGAAATCAACTCGCAACTCTTCATCACCGCCGCGCAAGATTTTGGTGAAGATTTTAGCGCATCGCTCACCGTTGGTAACGCCATTACCGACATTCAGAGTTCCGGTATCTTCTCTCGCGGTGAAGGGTTTTCCGTTACAGGTTTTTACGACTTGAGCAATGCAACGACCCTCTTCACCGGGCGGAGTTATTCCTTGCAGCGCCTTGTGGGTGTTTTTGCCGATGCAAAACTGAGCTACAAAAATATGCTCTTTTTGAACGTTACCGGACGTAATGATTGGTCTTCCACGCTCCCCTCACAAAACCGCTCCTTCTTTTACCCTTCAGCCAGCTTGAGTTTTGTCTTTAGCGAACTCTTGAAAAACGATGCGGACTGGCTTTCGCTCGGCAAGATTCGCGCTTCCTACGCTTCGGTGGGCAGAGACGGTATCGGTCCGTATAGCATTGGTGAATACTACACGCTCGCCGGAGCGTTCCCGATTGGTAACGTTACGGGCTTCCGACTTGCCGGTCAGTCCGGTTCGCTGAATCTACGCCCCGAACGCACCACAGGTATCGAAGTAGGTACGGAATTACGCTTCTTGGACAATCGCTTTGGTGTGGATGTGGCATATTTTAACCAAACCACCGAAGACCAAATCGTGAATCTGCCGGTATCGAATTCCACAGGATTTTCCTCCTTTGTGGTGAACGGTGGTACTGTTCGTAACACGGGTATTGAAGTCTTGCTCAACGCTCGGATTATTCAAACAAATGATTTTTCGTGGGATGCAACGCTGAACTGGTCGCGCCAACGCGGTGAAATTGTGGATATTGCAAACGGTATCAACGAAATTGTTCCTTCGGGTGGTGATTTCTCACCATACGCCACTCTGCGCTGGGTACGCCCGGGCACAGACCCGACCAATCCGAATCCTTCGGTCGGCGACATCTACGGTTTTGATTTTGTTCGCAATGCCAACGGACAAGCGATTATCGGCACGGACGGTTTCCCGACGGTTGATCTCAATCGCCCTGTCAAAGTAGGTAATGCGTTCCCCGACTGGCAAGGCGGCTTGACTAATACGTTCTCGTGGAATGGTTTGTCGTTATCGTTCCTGATTGAATGGCGACATGGCGGTCAAGCAGTGGATTTGTCTGAACCGAATCGCTTGCGCAACGGCATTAGCGGCTGGACGGGTGATGCACGCAACCGCAATATCGTTTTCAACGGCGTGGATGCACAAGGCAACACGAATACCCAGCCTGTCCTCTGGACGGGAACGGCAATTAACAACACCTATCGCATATTCCGCACGAACGCAAGTTATATCAGCCATTATTCTGTTGCTGTTCAAGATGCTTCATGGGTTCGCTTGCGCAATCTATCGCTTGGATACGCACTTCCGAAGTCTCTTTTCGGCGAAGGCAGCATTATTCAAGGCTTGCGCCTGACGCTCACCGGAAACAACCTTTGGCTCAATACGCCGTTTCGCGGCTTCGACCCCGATGGTCTCTCCTTTGGTGCAGGCTCAAGTACCTTCGGATTTATCGGCAGAAATACTCCTGCAACACGGAGCTACGCCTTTGGCGTGAGTGTTACGTTCTAATGTTGTTGTCACATCCGACAGAAAACATTTGACACGGAAGTTTTTCCCTCAACGAACAAATCTTTGAACTTAATTTTTCAGAACTATGAACTTTTCACAATATACGCGACGGGGGCAAACGGTGCTTGCGGCAATCTTTTGCATTGCCATTCTTGCATCCGGCTGCGAAAACTATATTGGTGGCGATACCAACATTGACCCGACACGTCCGGCAGCAGTAGATTTGCGCACAATGCTTCCTGCCTTGCAGTGGTACGCAGCCAATGCACATTACAGCGTGGGCGTAAATTCTTCTTTATGGACACAGCACCAGTCCAATATTGCACAAGGCGCTTCCGATACGCACATTCCGAGTACGCTCGGCAATGCGTGGTCAGAAATTTATCTTGATGGTCTGACTAATGCTGACCGTATGGTCAAACAAGCTAAAACCCAGAACTCGCCTTACTATGAAGGTGCGGGCAAAATCATGCAGGCGATTAATCTTGGCTTGGCAACCGATACGTGGGAAAATGTTCCCTACTCGCAGGCGTTCCAAGGAAGTGCAAACCTTTTTCCGACCTACGACAAACAAGAACAAATTTATACGACTATCCAAACCCTACTCAACGAAGGTATAGAATTATTGCGTCGTCCCAATAATAATACCGCTCTGCCTGCCGGAGCACAATTTACCAACCGTGGCGATATCATCTATGGCGGCAACACTGCATCGTGGATAGCAGTGGCGAATGCTCTCCGTGCGCGATATGCTCTGCACCTCACCGCCAAAGGTGCTGCCGCAGCAGCACAAAATGCTCTTGCCGCGCTCAATGCCGGAGCGCTAACGGGCAACGCACTGGATTTCCAATTCTCCTACACAAATGCCCGCACACCGAATCCTTATCTAGCTCTAGCAAATCAGACTGTGATCAATAGAACATATACATTTGTCTTTGGTGAGTATTATGTCAGCAAGATGTCGTCCGGCTCTCCGCGAGTAGCTGATCCGCGCTTGCCGATTATTGCGGGTTCATCGACTGGCGGTGCTTTGCCATTGCCGCCGGTCGGAGGCGTAAGCGGCGCTGGCTCCGGCACGGGTGTACAACCATTTATTACGCCCAATTCGTGGTTCCCCAACAATCCGATTCAAATTATCACCTTTGCCGAGCAGAAATTTATCGAAGCCGAAGCTCGTTTCCTTGCTGCCGGTGGAACAGAAACCAGCATCGGCGCTCCCGCCGAAGCACGCACGGCACTTGTGGATGCTGTTCGAGCAAATATGCAGAAATATGGCGTTGCAACAGCAGACATTACCGCTTACATCGACCGAATTCCTGCTGCGGGGCAAATTCGCCTTTCGACGATTATGGAAGAGAAATACAAAGCACTCTTTACGCACCCCGAAGTGTGGGTGGATATGCGACGCTACGCTTACAGTGCGAGCGTGTACAGAGACTTGGCTTTACCGCAAAATCACAACCCCGAAGCAAACGGAAAATGGATTCAACGACCACTGTATCCCACTTCCGAGCAGACCCGGAACCGCGAGGTCTATCAGGCAAACTGGGGCACAGCACGGGATTTCTTCACAACCGTCATGTGGCGTGACCGACGCTAACACAATACTTTTTTGTATAACACTTTTCTCTTTTCATCATGAAACGACATAATTTTTATTCTCTCGTTGTTGCGTTCGCGCTGTTGCTGCCGCTTGCTTCCTGCTACACCGAGCCGAATCCGCTCAGTAGTGTGGCAACAGTCGGGGGACCGATTGCACTTATTCGGACATTTACAGTGCTGAATTCTGCGACAAATACCCAAGCAAGCACTCTTACTGCCGCTGCCGGTACGGCACTGACACTGACGCTAACATATACAACGCTTGATTCTCCCGTTACAACAGTCAATCTTTATACACAAGCAGGCTCGACTCGCACACGCATTGCAAACGTAAGTGTCAATGTCAGTCCCTCGCCCAACCGCGCCACGCAAACATTTACCTACACCATTCCCACAGGCACAGCCGCAAACACGAGAATTATTTTCATTGCCAGTGCCGTTACTGCTGGTGGCGAGTCATTCTCCGGCAATGGTATTTCCGGCGCAGGCACTGTGGTAATTACCACGCGGTAACGCACTCTAATGACGACAAGGCAACACATCAGAAGCAACAAAGAAACGTCCGACTTGCAAGTATGCGAGCCGGACGTTTTCTTTGTTCACCATGGACACCGAAATTCAGAAGGAGAATTCAGGTATTTTCGAGGTTGCATTTTTACACCGCCATCACTTCTTTTTCTTTTGCTTCGGTCATTTCATCAACGTTTTTGATAAAGCGGTCAGTGGTTTTTTGGATTTCTCCTTCGCCGCGTTTGCGTTCATCTTCGGAGAGATGTTCTTCTTTTTCGATTTTCTTGAGCATTTCGTTATGGTCGCGGCGGATATTACGAATAGCAATGCGGGCATCTTCAGCAAATTTTTTGCACGTCTTCACGATTTCCTTGCGGCGTTCTTCGGTGAGCATTGGTATCGGTACGCGCACAACATTGCCGTCATTGGATGGGTTCAAGCCCAAATCAGCTTCCCGAATAGCGCGTTCAATCGGTGTCAGCATTGCTTTTTCAAACGGCTGCACGACGATAGTACGCGGGTCAGGTACAGCCATAGACGCTACCTGACTAAGCGGCATCGGAGAGCCGTAGTAATCGACGCGCACGGGGTCGAGAATGGCAGCGCTAGCGCGTCCGGTGCGGACTTTGGAGAAATCTTGCTGCAGATGGTCAAGCGTTTTTTTCATTGCCGTCTGCGATTTATTCACAATATCTTGTACTGGCATAGTGGTTTGGAAGTTGAGGTTTGAATGTTGAGGTTTGAATTCGTCAGCAAATGCCACTGGGGCACACACATTGTCCCCGAAGCATTGCAGCACATATGTGTCTCAAACGTACGCTATCTAAGCGAGTAATATTTCTAGTTTGTAATTTTCGTGCCAATCTTTTCGCCCATTACCAAGCGTTTCAAATTGCCCGCCGTCGCCATATCGTACACAATAATTGGGACGTTGTTTTCCTGCGCAAGCGTGAAGGCGGTCATATCCATCACGCGCAGGTTATTCTCCAGCGCATAACGGAAGGTAACAGTATCGAAGCGCTTGGCATCGGGGTTTTTCTCAGGATCGGAATCATATACACCATCCACGCGCGTCCCTTTGATAATCACATCGGCATTGATTTCTGTTGCGCGGAGTGAAGCGCTTGTATCGGTTGTAAAATAAGGATTTCCCGTGCCGGCACCGAAAATAATCACCCGTCCCTTTTCCAGATGCCGCACCGCACGGCGACGAATGAATGGCTCGGCAATCTGCGACATAGTAATGGCGGTTTGGAGGCGCGTCGGTACGCCGCGCAATTCGAGGGCATTCTGGAGGGCAATGGAATTGATAACCGTCGCCAACATTCCCATATAATCACCCGAAACGCGGTCTATTCCGTGATGCTCGGCATTGATACCCCGATAAATGTTCCCGCCCCCTATAACCAACGCTACTTCCACCCCTAAATCGTGAATGATTTTCACTTCCTCCGCCACATAGCTTAATATACCGGAATCAATACCGTACTGCTGCGAACCCAAGAGCGATTCCCCGCTCAGTTTTAGCAAAATGCGTTTGTAGTGTGGTTTCATCGGATGGTAGAAGTTTGGAGATAAAAGGAAACGAATGACGAAGAGCAAGTTACACAGAAAAATGGCTCAAAACCTAATGTTTTGAGCCATTCTTTTTGTCTTAGTTATTGGCAGCGTTTTCAGAAGCAACGTTATTGCCAAGTTCGCCCAAGAAATAGCGCCGGAAGCGTACTGCGTCTGTGCCGTTACCAATTTCTTTCAGAACATCGGCAACAGTTTTGCCAGAATCTTTCACAAAGGTCTGCTCAACCAAGCAGAACTCTTGGTAGAATTTCTCAACACGCCCTTCGGCTACTTTTTGTGCAATTTCGGGCTTTTTACCTTGCTGAATCGCCTGCTCGGTATAGATTTCTTTTTCCTTGGCAAGCGTTGTATTATCTACTTCCTCGCGGCGGGTAAAGCGCGGGCTCATCGCGGCAATTTGCATTGCAATATCGCGCATTTGAGCACGAGCGCTATCACTCGCAGGAGCAGCAGTCAGCTCAAGCAAAACGCCCAGTTTATTACCGGTGTGAATGTAATCCATGAGAAAACCATTCGCTGTTGTGGCTTCGAGGCGCTCGTAACGCTTCAGAATAATGCGCTCGCTGAATTTTGCAAGCATTTCATTCATAAGGTCGCCGAGTTTTTTGCCGCCAATGTCTGCCGAGAGCAATGCTTCTTCGTTTGCAGGATTTTTTGTCAAAATTGTATCCACTACCGTACCGACGAAGTTCACGAATTCTTCATTGCGAGCAACGAAGTCGGTTTCGCAGTTAATTTCCACAATAGCGCCGATTTTGCCGTCTGCGGATGTTTTGGTAACGATAAGACCTTCATTGGTCGTGCGGTCAGAGCGTTTTGCCGCCGAGGCAGCGCCGCGTTTGCGGAGATATTCGATTGCGCCTTCCATATCGCCTTGCGACTCGTCGAGCGCTTTCTTACAGTCTGCCATACCTGCGCCGGTCGTTTCGCGCAGATTCTTGACCATATCAAGAGTTACAGCCATGATGTGTTTCGTTGAAAAAGTGATAAGTGAAAAGTAAATTTCTAGTTTGTTCTTCGGACGATTTTGCCAGAACGTGCAGATGCTATATTCAGCGCTTGCTTATTCAGCGCTTGCTTCTGCTGCGACTGGCTCGCTAACGGCTTCAGCACTTGCGTCAGCAGTATTTACTTCCGTGCGCGGACCGCGTTTGCGAGGGCGACGGCGAGATTTGCTGTCATCGTCTTCGGCAAAGGCATCTTTGTCGTCAGCGCCTGTGTCAATGTTATTGATTTTTGCATACTCTTTACCTTCGATAATCGCATCTGCCATAATTTTCGTAATCAGTTCGACGGTGCGTACTGAGTCGTCATTAGCAGGAATCGGGTAATCAACGGTATTGGGGTCGCAATTTGTATCAACGATAGCAAAAATTGGAATACCGAGTTTATGCGCTTCGTCAATAGCGATGTGCTCTTTTTTGATGTCCACAATAAACATTGCCCCCGGAAGGCGTGACATATCGCGGATACCGCCCAAAATGCGGTCAAGTTTCTCTTTTTCTCGCGAGAGTACAAGGCGTTCTTTTTTCTTCAATTTCTCAAACGTACCGTCAGATTCCATTTTCTCAATGGCTTCCATTCGGCGAATAGATTTGCGAATGGTCGTAAAATTGGTCAACATACCACCCAACCAACGGTCGGCAGCAAAGTAGGCACCGCAGCGACGTGCTTCGCGGGCAATTACTTCTTTTGCTTGTTTTTTGGTGCCGACGAACATAAAGCGTCCGCCACGGCTGGCAACTTCTTGCGCAGCATCGTGTGCCACGTCCACCAGAAGCTGGGTTTTGCGAAGGTCAATGACGTGAATACCATTGCGCTCGGCAAAAATAAAATTCCGCATTTGCGGGTTCCAACGGCGCGTAAGGTGTCCGAAGTGTGCGCCGGCTTCGAGCAATTGCTCGATACTTGCTTTAGCCATGAAAAAACTCCAAGATAGTTTGAGCGTAACGTTCGGAAGCATCGAAGCTCGAATCGTTCTGCCCAAGAGGTTGTGTTAAAACTTCTGCGTCGTTCAACTTATCTGCCGTAAGCGCAAATTTTGTTAAGTATGCGCCACACACGGGATAATCCCGACACATGAATAATGAGTAAAGAATAAATATGCAACGTCGTCGCTGACAAGAAATGCTTGCCGGCGACGACGGGCGTTGCAATATTGCGTGATTGAGGAGGCAAATCTCTCCTGCGTAAATTAACGCTTGGAGAACTGGAAGCGCTTGCGGGCTTTTTTGCGACCGTATTTTTTACGCTCGACCATACGCGGATCGCGTGTAAGAAGTTCGGCAATACGAAGTGTAGAGCGAAGTTCTTCGTTGTATGTTACGAGTGCACGAGCGATTCCGAGGCGCATCGCGCCTGCTTGACCGCTTTTGCCGCCACCGAGTGCGTCAATCTGCACATCGAATGTACCGATGGTACCGGTGACCGAGAGCGGCTTCAAAACGTCCATGCGTTGAAATTCGGAGGCGAGATAGGTTTCGAGTGTCTCTTTGCCGTTAATGACCACTTTGCCGTTACCGGGCTTGAGACGCACTTTAGCAATAGCGTTTTTACGCTTGCCAGTTGCTGAATAAACTACTGTTGCTGACATTGATTCGTTGAGAAAAAAGAAGTGGAAAATCCGTTACGATTTGAAGTTGTACGGCAGAGGATATGCCACGGGCTGCTGCGCCGCATGGTCATGCTCTGCGCCGTTGACGACGCGCAATTTCTTCACGAGTTTGTCGCCGAGCGACGTTTTCGGAAGCATCCCGCGCACGGCGTGTTCGATAGCAAACGCCGGATTGTTCTTCTTCACGTCTTTGTAGCTTGTGAAGCGAGCGCCACCCGGGTATAGCGTGTTGCGATAGTATTCTTTTTTCTCGGCACGTTTTGGTGCCATGGTCGCTTGATCCGCATTGATAACAATTACATAATCGCCGCAATCAGTGTGCGGTGTGTAATATGCTTTATGCTTACCGCGAAGGAGCGTCGCTACTTGCGCTGCGAGGCGACCAATATTTTGTCCGGCAGCATCTACCACGAGCCATTTATGCTCGATGATTGCGTCGGTTGCGGATTTCGTAGATTTCGTGTACGGTGTCACGGTTGTGCCTACATTAAACAGTTAAACGATATTGAGTTGTTTTCGTCTATGGCTAAAAGACTTCTGTGCAGTTTTTGTAATGTGATACCCGTCACACGACAAAAATTGTGCATAGCCTACAAAAATATCTCTTGAATGCAAAATTTCCAAATCGTATTTTAGGAATTGGTAAAATTTTCTGATACTCATACGTCCATTCTTGCCACAGGGGCACAGTATAGCACGGATTCTAACGGATAAAGAAATTTCAGAAAAATCACCTCGACCCCAAGGTCACAAAGGCAATACGTCGCCCTTTCTAGTTTACATAGCCTTTTTCATCTACGCCATTTCATTCTACATCATCCACAACATTTCATGGTTCCAGTTCCTACAATTCTCCCACCCCACGACGAAATTGAGCACTTTCGCGCCTTCGTAGAATTGGTGCGCGTTCTGCGCAAGGAATGTCCTTGGGACAGGAAGCAGACTCATACGACGCTCATGCCGCTTTTGCTGGAAGAAGTCTATGAGACCATTGATGCAGCGGAAGCAGGTGATTCGCTTGAATTGGGCAAAGAACTGGGTGATATTCTGCTGCACGTGGTGATGAACGCTGTCATTGCAGAAGAAGACAAGAATTTTTCAATCAAAGAAATTATTGGTCGCGAATTTACGAAGTTGGTCACGCGACACCCACACGTCTTTGGAGATGCCAGCGCCGATTCGCCCGACGCCGTGAAGCGCACGTGGGAGCAAATCAAGATGAAGGAAGGTCGTACTTCCGTCTTGGAAGGCGTACCCAAGCACCTTCCGGCGCTCCTGAGAGCACATCGGATTCAAGAGAAAGTAGCAGCAGTAGGCTTTGACTGGGACAACGACGAAGATGTCTGGAACAAAGTAGAAGAAGAGCTTGCAGAATTTCGCGCCGCGAGGCAAGCAAAGGACAAAGCGGCGATTGAAGAAGAGTTCGGCGATGTGCTTTTTTCTATCGTCAACGCCTCACGCTTCGCCGGACTGAACGCCGAACAATCGCTCCAGAATGCCAATGCTAAATTTATGAAACGATTCCGCCGCTTGGAAGAAATCGCACGAGAAGCAGGACAGAATCTTGATTCTATGACCCTCGCGGAAATGGACGAACTTTGGAACAAAGCAAAACAAGAAGAAAAACAACAAAGAACATAACCATTCAAAATTTCTTACTCATCAATCTTCACGCATGACCACTTGTATCGAAATACGCGGTCTTTCAAAGACCTACAAAAATAACAAGCAACTCATTGAGGCTCTCAAACCCATTGATTTGGACGTGCATCAAGGCGAAATCTTTGGTCTCTTGGGTCCGAACGGCGCGGGCAAGACCACGATGATAAAGCTCATGCTTGGCATTATTGCTCCCACGAGCGGTTCATGCCACATTTTGGGGCAGGACATTTCTTCGCTCAAAGCAAAAGAACTTATCGGCTATTTACCGGAGAATCACCGTTTTCCGCTCTATCTGAATGGTCAGCAAATGCTGGAATTCTACGGCAATCTGGGCGGGATGTCCGGCAAAACCTTGCAAAAAAGGATTGATGAGGTTTTGGAATTTGTCAACATGACCGAATGGCGCAAACTCAAAATTCAGCGCTACTCCAAAGGTATGATGCAACGTATCGGCTTGGCGCAAGCACTCCTGAACCGCCCGCATTTGCTGTTTCTGGACGAACCCACCGATGGCATTGACCCCGTAGGACGCATGGAAATACGCGAGATTCTTGAAGTTCTCAAAAGCGAAGGAACGACTATTTTCGTGAACTCGCATTTGCTTTCTGAGGTGGAACTTATCACCGACCGCGTTGCTATTCTTCGCAAAGGGGTAGTCGTGAAATCAGGCAACACTCACGAACTGACGCAGTCCCGCGACCAGTACATCATCACCCTCGCCGGTGGCACTCCGCCCGCCAGTCTTCCCGGAATGACGACATACAACGCAGAGACCCGTGAGATTGAATTGACCGCCGCTTCACCGGAAGCACTGAACGCGGCTCTTGATGTACTTCGTCAGAATAATTGCCTCCTCGCAACACTTTCGCCAAAGAAAAGTACACTCGAAGAAATCTTTATTGCGCTCATGAGCGAGAAGCAAGAGTACCTTGCTCCGGCGAAGTAATTGAGAAATTACGAATTTGGAAGGACGAATTACGAGTCAACGACCTACATAATCTACAACCCAAGAACAATCAATACTATGATTAAAATTTACGCGCTCATCCGCGAAACATTCCTCGAAGCGCTTTCCAAGAAAGTCTTTCTGGTGTTTTTCTTTATTTCGACCGCAGGACTTCTGATTCTGCTGGCATATTGCTCCAGTTCCGGGTTTCAAGAGCAGATTCACAATCTTCAACCCACCGCAGACGACCCGCTTGGCGTGGCGCTCCGTGAAAAACTCCGCTCGCTCCAAAGCGGTCTCAGTTTTGCATTTTTCAATGCTGCACTTATCTTAGCAATCATCATCACCTCCGACCTCGTGCCGAATATGATGACCAAAGGCGTGATTGACTTACTCCTTTCCAAGCCGCTTTCGCGGACAATGCTGCTGACGGGCAAGATTCTGGGTGGTTTCGCAGTCGTAACGGTTCTGACGCTTTATTTCATGCTCGGCTCATGGCTTATTATCTCCATTGCTACCGGTGTCTGGACAAGCGGTTATATGCTGTCGTTCTTTCCGCTTATTGTCACGTTTTGGGGATTGTACGGAGTGCTGGTGTACGTTGGTATTCAATCGCGCTCGTCGGTAAGCGGCATGGTCATTTGCTTTTTGATTGTCTATACCGTCAGTCCGCTTCTTTTCAGCCGCGAAGAATTGTTATTTCAATCCGTTACCAGCGATTTCTGGCGCACACTCATTTCGGCAGTCTATCATCTCACACCCCAAGTGGCGGATATGGCTCAAATCACCAGTAATATCGTTCAAGAGAAAACCGTTACCAACACTGTTCCGTACTACAATTCGCTTGGGTATGGCGTACTCTTCTTTCTGCTCTCGGCATTTTCGTTTTCGCGGAAAGAATTTTAACACACCCCACTATGACCACGACCTTCGCCGTCCGTATTGTGCAAGTTCATATCGCCAAGCGTGATACGGGAAGCGATGACTGGCAGTTTCTTGCCCTGCGCCGTGCGGCATCGGAAACGGTATTCCCCAACGTCTGGCAGCCAGTAACCGGTAGCATCGAAGAGGGCGAAACACCCCAAGATGCAGCATTCCGCGAACTTGCAGAAGAAACGGGCTTACACGCCAAAGAACTTTGGGTGCTGCCCTTTGTGGCGCAGTATTTCGATGCCATGCGCAACACCATGAATTTTCTGCCTTGCTTTGGAGCGATTGTTAGCGCCGAGTCTGCTGTTACCATTTCCCACGAGCATAGCGAATATGAGTGGCTTCGCCTTGCCGACCTGCGAACGCGCTTTGCTATTCCTTCGCATAGCGAGGCAGGTGAACATTTTCACAGGCATATTCTTGTTCCTTTGGATGAAGGAATTGCGCCAGTGTTTGCTCGGTGCTACCGCAACGCGCCAATATCATAATTTCAGGTGCATTCCATTGAAAGGCTGATGAGCCTTAGGTTTCACTTCTTGATGATTTTCTCCACCCATGCCGCAGCACCCGCTTCCATCCGAACAAAATAGGCTCCCGTGGGCAAATGGCTTATATCAATTTCTGTTTGGCAATCCCCCGCGCTTGCCGATTCGTAGCGATTGAAAACACTACTTCCGTTTGCACTGAACAGGCTTATTTGCACTGAACAGGCTTATTCGTACTGCCGAAGCTGTGCGTAGGCTTGCGGTAACGGAGACAAACAACACCGCCGGGTTAGGAAACACCCCCACGCGCAACGGCTCAAACCCAAGCGGTACGCCCGTGCTACCTTGCCCCAAGGATGTGCGAAACATTCCTGCTTCCGTGCCTACAAATGCTGCCGTTTGGGTTAGTGCAAGCGCCGTAATGCGTTGGTTTGCCAGCCCTGCGTTTTCTTGTTGCCATGTTTTTCCGCTATCCCGAGACACAAAGACCCCTTGCGTTGTCCCCACAAACGCCGTAGATTCATTTGCAGCGATGGCGGTAATGGAAAGATTGGGGATGGACGGCGAAGACAGTGCGCGATTTTGCCACATTTTTCCGGCATCGAAGGAAGTCATTATGCTATTTCCATTGCTTGCCAGCGCATATCCTTTGGCAACAAGTATTCTATCGGGTGAGCCACCGCTTGGCATTGCGGAAGCAGTATCCCATGTTCTCCCCGCATCAAAGCTGCGAAGCACTGTTCTCTGCGGGAATGCCAGACCGCACAGTATCGTATCACCATGCACACCGACGGACATCATAGAGCTGGAGCGATTCGGCGTAACACGGGCGAGATTGCCCAACTCTTGCCATGATGCGCCACCGTCTGAGGAACGGTAGAGGCTTCCGCTCAGGCTTGTTGTGAGGGTGGCATAGAATTTCCCTGCGTCGGAGGTGAAGCCACTGAATTGAGAATTATTTAAGCCATCGGAATAATTTGTACTATATGGTTGATTCCATCCGAACGGCATCCACGCTGCTCCGCTTGTGGCAGAACGAATAATGCCCCGCAGCAAAACTTGGCTTCGGGTGATAACAGCGACAAGACTGGAATCTTGTCCTGCAAGCGCCGTGATTTCATTCGCCGAAGAAGAGTTTTTGCGAAGTGGCTCAAACCCTGTGATGATGCGGCTCCACGATGCGCCGTTATCGGCAGAGCGCAGAAGAGCAGTGCTGTCCGACCACGCGAAAACTGTACCTTGCGAAGTACTCTGCGTAAGGTGTATAGGATCCGTGCCAAAGGCGGGCAGACGCTCCCATTGTAGGCGTTGCGCAAGGGCTGAAGGCAATGACCAAAAGCAGAGTGCTACGGCAAGGCAGAGGAAAATGGTTTTCATGGGGAGGTGTGTTATCCATGTGAGATGTTAATGGCGAATGAACAACTTGTGCTGCATTGAGTAGCCGTTAATGGATACATTCACCCAATAGAGACCCGTTGCCAGACTTTGGGTTGGTATAGTTATCGCATTAAGTCCCTGCTTCTGAAAGCCGATACTATGTTCATAGAGTGTCTTTCCCGTGTTGTCGATAATACGGACAGAGACAAAGCCACTGCTGCCGAGGAGATACTCGATGGTACCAATTTCATTCGCGGGCTGCGGAACGACACGAAGCGCTGAGACAGGTTGTAACGCTGACACTTTCTGTGTTTCTTGTACAGTCGTGGCAACGGCGTTATACGGAACAAAATTCCAAATCTTTTCTCCGTTGTTGTACGAGAGTTGTAGCGAACCCCGACCGACACTGTACCACAGACGATTACCAAAAAGACGATGAGCGACGGTATCGGCAAATCGAAAATTTTTGCAGCCTTTCAGCGTGAGAGAGAACGTAGTTATAATGAGGCTATCTGGCGAGGATTGGAAAGTAGCAAGAAAGCCGTTACAGCCGAGAATGCCTCCGGCAGTATCCGAGCGGTCGGAAAACTGCAAAAGGTATTGCTCAGACCATTATTTATCAGTCGTATCAAAGGGAACGGGAATAGTAACGGGTGCGACACCATTTGTTAGTTGGATTGTGCTTAGTCTCCATTGCGTTGAAGCTAATGAATTGCCTTGAGTAAACGATTGTATTGGAAACCCAAGCAAGAAAGCGAAGAAAAGAAAAACGGTTTTCATTGGTTATTAAAGAAAAAAGTGCGACGATTAAACTTTGCGTTGAAGCGGTGTGCGTGAGGTAGCCACACCGATAAAGTAAAATCAATGTCAGAAGGTAAACCGCAGCCCAAGCGTGGGAATGATAGGGAATAATGATTGTACAACCAGTTTACCACCTTCAGATGTATAAGAAAGAAAGGCATTATCGGGGTTCTGCCGACTGTACACATTATAGACACTAATAGCAAGTTGAAAAGGAAGACTCAACCATTGAAATTTATACGTGAAATTTATATCCAGTTTGTGAAAAGGCGGTAACCGAAAGCCATTTCTCTCCGAATAGATATATCGTACTTGTGCTGAATTATTGGCGTTTGGGGATAATGCGTGGTTTGCGGGCAACTCTGCTACGCTTGTTGGCATAGTAAAGGCTTGTCCCGTGCCGTACACCCATGTTGCGGAAAAATCCCAATGTTCGTTAATTGTGCAAGAAAAGACAGCAGAAACATCATGCCTCCTGTCATAACGCGGAAAAAATGGTTTCCCGCCATTAATTTCAGGGAACGTGCGGTTCGTCCAAGAAAGTGTATATCCAATCCATCCACTGAAAATACCGATACTCTTTTGGAGAAATACTTCCAGTCCATATGCTTCGCCATTACCCAGCGTTATTGCCGATTCAAGTGGTACAACGAAGCCTGAAGCCACAGCATCACGATAGTCATAAATGTTTTGGAGCGTTTTGTAATAGACTTCTGCCGCAATTTCAAGTTGCTCATCGGCATTGGCATATTTCCCACCGAGGACGTATTGAGTCGAATATGAAGGGCGTATGCGCTCCGATGAAGGAAACCACGCATCGGTGGGAACAAGAATGTTGGGATTGGGCTGTGCCAAAAGGTGCAGGAATTGCGAAGAACCTGCCGCTGCTACATTGAGAGAAAATTGCTCTGAAATAGTGAGAACGCCGGACACTCTTGGTTCGACAAAGAAGTAGTTTCCCGATTGAAAATGCGAGAAACGAACGCCTATGTTGGTTGTTAGGAACGGTGAAGGCGACCATTCGTCTTGAACGAATGCGGCTGTTTCCCACGATGACAAGTATTGAGCAAAATTTCGTTGGAAATCAGGGCGCGGCACGGAATCAACAGCAACCGTTCTGAACGTGTGATAGACTGTTTCCAAGCCCGTTTTCACATTATGTCCTTGTGGCAGGAATATTTCTGCTTCTGCACGTACACCATAATCCTGCAGCCGCGAGGAGATGCCGAAAAGATACCGTCGAGCTTCTGTAATGCGATTTCTGGAGTACGTATCTAACCCGAAATTGTACGAAGTAGAAATAAGCGCAAGTTTGGTAAAGAGTGTAGGAGAAAAAATGTGTGTCCACCGAATTTGTCCGGTGAGATTCCCCCACGTCGAGTAAAAAAGCCCGTCCTCGTTACCTGGGTTGCGCGGAGGCGCAAGAAAATCTTGACCAAGATAACCGCTCACAAAGAGTCGGTCATTATCAGATAACGTCCAGTTAAATTTAGCATTGACATCGTGAAAATTATAGTCCGGCGATTGACCATCGGAAACAAGTCCCAGTAACAAATCTAAGTATGTACGCCGCCCGGAAATCATAAAACTAGCTTTTTCGCCAATCGGTCCCTCCAACAAGAGCCTTGATGCAAGGAGCGAAACACCGCCCGAAGCCGAAATCTTTTCCTTTGTGCCTTCTTTCATGGTAATGTCTATCACGCTTGATAAACGTCCGCCATATTCTGCCGGAAATGCACCCTTGATAAGGCGTATGTTGCTTACGGCATCACTATTAAATGTGCTCAGAAAGCCGCCCAAATGCAGAGGATTATACACAGGAACACCATCCAGCAACGTCAAATTTTGCTCCGGTGAGCCGCCACGAATGTAGAGACCGCCGGAAACCTCATTCGCAACTTTCACACCGGGCATGAGTTGAATTGTTCGATAGATGTCTGCTTCACCGCCCAAAGACGGCATTTTTTTTACGGTTTCCACCGAAATATCAACGATGCTGATACTTGGCGCAAACGATTGACCTGAGCGCTTACCTGTAATCGTGAGACTATCCATTCGTACATTTTTTCGTACTCCCGTTAGCACAATACTTGTGCGAGCTGTCTCTGCTGAAATCATTATTGGCTTGGGGGAAATAATGTACCCGAGCGCACACACCACAAGCACATAGCGCCCGAAATCCAACTGAGGCAGGGAAAAGAAGCCAAACGTATTGGTGCGTGCGCCCGTCAGTACAGAACCGGCAGCAACACCGCTACTATCGCGGTACACCAGAACAGTCGCGCCAATAATCGCCTCACCTGAGGAATGTTCGCTCACCGTACCGGAGCAGGACGCAACTTGTGCAAGAGAGTACTCCCAGCCAAATAGTATGGCAAAAACGATAAAGAGAGGTCGAACAACAAAAGTTTTCATGCCGTTGAAAAGGAAAGTGAGAATACGTTACCGATACGGAACAGCACGGCGTTCACCGACCGCTGCGCCAACGAATATTCCAATGCCATCACCTTGCACATTCCAGCGTACAAATGTGCTACCGTTTCGGAGGCTTTGGGAGTAGGCTGCAAATGGTGCGTCATATGCAACAGCGCGGGCAAAGTAGCGAGTTGTATCTTGTGGAGAACTTGAGCCTAAGGAAACCAATGAGCGTACCTGCATAGTATCTGCGGGTGCAAGCGGGTTTTGTACAGCAGCAGGGTCTTCTGCAAAAGAAGGGCTTGGATTAGGATTACGAGGCGTAATAAAGAACGATTCGGCGAAAACGCTGTATGCTTCGCCGTTTCGAGGTCGGACAACCGCTTGAAGATACCGCCAAAGATTACCACTATTCGTGAGAACATCCATTACCTGATAGCCAACAACGGTTGGGGCGGCAGGAATAACCGTGCTTGCTGTTATGCGCTTGCCAGACCATTCTACGATAATGTCGTATCGTTGTCCTGTGCGCACAATAACGCTCGGCGCTTCAAAAAATGTGCGTTTATCGGGATTCAGCCCTTGTGCCCCGATTGCCGGAAGAACTGTTTGGCGGCGCGTGGCAACAGGGCTACCATCAAGCAGTAATGTTACCTTCGCATCCGGCAGACCATGCTGGGCATAATCAATCCTTCCTAAAGGCGGCGCAGAGCGCATAACATGGATATTGCGCACGGTATCGCCTACGGTGAGAACGGCGCTTAGGACAATCTGTTCTTGGTAGCTCAGTTCTGCCTCATCCAGTACGGTCGTGCAAGAAGAAAATCCTACGGCTGCGAATAGTGAAACCAATACCGCAAATAAAAGAAGTCTCATAGTAAGGTTGTGGACATAATTAAATTGAGCCATTTACCTGAACTCCGAACTTTGA